>NZ_DASXHW010000171.1:0-11996 GCF_036488105.1 Mycobacterium sp.
GACTTCGTACAGGCCTTGTTTGGCGGTCAGCTTGGATTGCCGCCACAGACTGGGATCCACCGATGGCGGTGCGTCACCTGTGAGGAACGAATACCGGTCGTTGTCCCACACCACTCGCCCGTCGGCAGCCTTCACGACGCATGGCGTCAGCGCGGCGATGAATCCCCGGTCGGCGTCTGCGAAATCGGCTGTGTCGTCTAGTGGTAGCCGGCGATTCTGATGTGCGGATGCGATTAGCGCGGTCGGCGCCTCGTGGTTCACGGGACAGACATTGCCACTATTGCACCCGTGTTGGAAGCGACAGCTTGTCGAACGTCTGGGGCTTTCCGGCGACTCAGTTAGGAAAACGTTATCGCGGAGTCTCCGACATTTAACCGGCCCCGGCTTTGACGCGACTATTTCGCCGCGCAGGAATACGACGGGCAAATTTCTGCTGAAGCGGGATCAGGCCGTCTCAACAGGGAGCTTAATTTTTGCTCAATTCGCTATCCACGGTTCCAGCAAAGCTGCATACTGCCGAAACGGTCCGTCAACGTTGACGGGCCGCCACAACAACAAAGGAGAACCCGGTGAAGCGTTCAGTAACGGTCGCCGCAGCAGGGCTGGCGATCGTCGTCGTGGGTCTGTCTGGCTGTTCAAGCGACAAGAAGAGCAGCTCCAGCACATCGTCGAACGGGAGCACCGCGGCCGCGTCGAGTGGCTCCTCGCCAGCGAAGGTCACCATCGACGGCAAAGACCAGAGCGTGCAAGGCACCGTTGCGTGCAGCAGTGCCGCCGGCACCGTCAACATCGCCATCGGTGGAGCACAAACCGGCATCGGCGTCGTGCTGACCGATGCCAACCCGCCGTCGGTTAAGTCGGTCGGGCTGGGCAACGTCAATGGTGTGACGCTTGGCTACACCCCGGGCACCGGCCAGGGCAACGCCAACGCGACCAAGGACGGCAGCAAATACAAGGTCAGCGGAACTGCGACCGGGGTGGACATGGCCAACCCGATGCAACCCGTGAACAAGCCCTTTGAAATCGATGTGACCTGCCCCTAGCGCCTCGATCTCGGTCGAATCGCACGACGCGACAGCGACGACCCGGCGTCGCTGTCGCGCGGTGAAGATCCCCACAGGACGATCAATCCTGTTGTATATCTTTGAGTTTCACGCCTCAGCGAGCTGCAATCGAACCGTGAAGGCCCCCTTGCGGGATCGAGATGTGTCGCCGCACGCGAAGCGCAAATACTCTCGCCAAGAGTGCGGCCAGGTCGACAACGCCCCAGGCGGTGGGCGCGGAAACAGGAAGCGCCGTCTTTAATCAGATTCTTGACGTGTGCAGTGAATAAGCTTGTCCAATTAAGGCCAGCCGAACGCCAAAACCGTTTCGGCTTTTGGCGGATGACCTGGCAAACTGACCCCGTTCAGCGTTTCAGCCCGATCCTCCCAAGAAACTTCGTGAAGGGGATTGCGCAGGTCGCCAAGAACGTATTTGCGGAGGGCATTTCGAGGGGTTGGGGGCGGTGCTGCCGTCCCAACATCTCGCCGTCGCAGGCGGCGCCGGACACGGCTCACCCGCGGGCACCGTCGCACCATTCGGACACTGCGTGGTCACCGGCGGGCACGGTTGCCCGGCCGGCACCGTCCTCCCGCTGGGACACTGCGTCACCGGCGCCGGACACGACTGACCCGCGGGCACCGTGACACCATTCGGACATTGCGTCATCACTGGGGCGGGCGGCTGAATCAGCGATGGTTGTTGGGTAGGAGCCACCGTTACTACGGGAACCGTGTTGTTCGGGCCCACCGGTGGCGGTAGCGGAGCGGGATTGGAAGGTGCCGCGGTCGGAGGCGGTGCGGGGCTGGGTGCTGCCGGGGTAGGAGGCGACGCCGCGGGTGTCGGCATGGGCGGCGTTCCCGTCAGGTCCGCGGGGTTAACGGAGACGTTGTGGGGGTGCAGCCACGCGAGCATCAACATGAACGCGGCAAGCAGGGCGGCAGCACCCAGCCCGGCGATCTGCGTCCGACGGCCGGTGAGACGGGAGCGGGTTTCGTTGCCCCCGCCATGTTGACCCCGTGCCCCGCGGCCCGAGATGCCAGCCGCCGCACTGCTGCTCAGGGCGAAGTCGGCAGCGGTCAGTTGAATCCGGCTCAAGGTATGGCCACGCAGCCACCAAGGGGCGGGAATCAGTATCGGCGCGCCCAACAGAGCGGCGGGGTTCACCAGCTCGCGGCGGTTTTCCTCGCAGGTTGGGCACGCATCGATGTGCCGGACGATGCGTTTGCGCAGCAGAACGCTGAACTGGCCGTCCCAGGCGGCGAGAATCGCACCGAGTTCCGCGCATCCCTGCGGGTTGCGCTGGGCTCGGCGAGCCACCAACAGCGCTCCAAGCGAGCGTTCGATGGTTTCGCGCAGCCGTGACACCATTTTGGTGGCGTTGCCCGCGCTGACGCCCAGCGCCTCGGCCAATTCGGGTCCGTCCAAGCCGTGGCGGTAAGCCAACTCCAGCACCGAGCGGTCTCGATCGGACAAGCCGCCAGCGGCCTCGGCAATCAGAGCAGCGAGCTCGGTACGCGCGGCCAGGGTATCTGGGCCGGCATCGGCAGTTGCCGTCTCGGGTAGCTCGTCGACTACCTCTTCGCGCCGACGCTGGCGGATACAGCGCAGCGCCTCGTTGCGGGCGATGGCATACAGCCACGGACGCAGCTTGTCGGGGTCACGGAGCTTCGGCAGCTGTACCGCCGCGGTGCAGAACACGTCTTGCACACAGTCGGCCGCCGCATCGCGGTCGCGGACCATCCCGACGCAGAAGTCGTGCAATCGGTCGCCGTAGCGGTCATAAATTCCGGCAAACGCGGCCCGGTCGCCGGCAGCTGCCGCACGGGCCAGCTCGGCGTCGCTGACGATGTCCCAGTCAGGGAGTGCGGTCATGGCATCGCTTCCAACCGATTACGCGTCAAAATCCAAAGAAGCGCTGCCGCTAAGTGTGCGCGTATTCGCCCGCGTCCGCGCAGGTAATTCGGATTCCCTGGCGCGCGAGAATACAGGCGAGGACAGGATCAACACCTGGCCTCGCCCGTACCCGCGATTCGGCTGCCTCACAGATGTCCAGCGTTCAGGTTCTGACACGGAATGCAGACCTTGGGCGCGCCGTTCTTGCCGCCACTCTGCTGGCCACCGGCCTGCTGGCCACCACTCTTCTGGCCACCACTCTGCTGGCCACCGCTCTGCTGGCCCTGGCCGCCACTCTTTTGGCCGCCGCTCTGCTGGCCCTGGCCGCCACTCTGCGGGCCACCGCTCTGCTGACCGCTGCCCTGCTGACCCTGGCCGGCGCCGGACTGACCTTGCCCGCCGCCCTGCTCGTTCGGCGGCCCGAGCGGGCCGACCTGGACACTGGGGCCATTTGGCACGCTCACCGACACCCCATCGGGCCCGACAGCGACGCTCGGTCCGCCAGGCCAACTGGCCGGAGGTGTGCCGGGATCGGCGGGCGGTGGTCCGCTGTCGGGGGGAGCAGGAATCCCGGCCGGCGCCGGTGCACCGCCGGCATTCGAATAGCCGGCACCCGGGGAGCTGGCCGCCCCGGATGCGGGCTGCGCGCTATCCGGCTGGCCGACAACCGGCGGTGCCCCCGGAGCAACTGGTGCCGCCGGGGCCACGACGGGACCCGAGGGGGCGGGGACGATAGCGGCGCCCGGGACCACGTTCGCCGGTTTCGGCTGGTCTGAGCCGCTGGTGGTGACGATAGCCAGACCGACCGAGACAGCGGCGGCCCCAATGGCGGCAACCACGGCCGCAGCCACCACCGCATTCTTGCCGAGCGGCCACCGCCTCGCGGCCGGGCTGATCGGTTCAGGCGGGAGTTCGGCAAGGTCGGCGATATCCTCGTCGTCGGTTGCCGGGTCCCCGAGCGCACTCGATGACCACGCGGACGCCACGGTGGAGTCGGCAGGCGGGGTCATGTAATTGGTCGGCGCGATGTTCGCGTTAGCGGATGGCCTCGTGAAGGTCATCGTGTTCAGGTGATGGATGTTGCTCATGGTGTGTTCCTTAGTTGTGGTCGCCGCCCCGGGTGGGCCGCCGTCATAGGTAGGAGCCACCAACGTCGGCTTGTCGGACACTTTTTTCGGAAGTTTTTTTGGGCGACTATTTTGGGTCGACCTGTGCTCTGATCACAGAGTCTCGGCCCACGGCGATGGAGCAGGCCAGGTAGCAGGCACCACTCCTCGACGCGGTGTGCACACCACACCCCCGTCGCAGCGATGCCCCGCGCGCCGCAGTTGACTGCTATGCGTCGGCCGTCAGCGCCAATCGAACGGTGACGTCAGTGTGACCCGGCGCGCTGTCCAGCGTGATCGTGCCGTTGTGTGCTTTCACCACCGCCGAGACGATGGCCAGGCCCAGGCCCGTACTGCCGCCCTTGCGGGACCGCGATGTATCGCCGCGGGCGAAGCGCTCGAATACCTCCGACTGCAGTTGCTCCGGTATTCCGGGCCCGTTGTCGCACACGCTCAGCGCGGCATGCGTTCCGTCGGAATCCAATCGAGTGGTCACGACGGTTCCCGGGCCGGTGTGCACGCGGGCATTGGCCAACAGGTTGGTCAGCACCTGATGCAGTCGGGCCGCGTCGCCGAGGACGATCACCGGCTCTTCCGGCAGATCGAGCTCCCACTGATGATCCCGACCGGCGACGTGCGCATCGCTGACCGCGTCGACCGCCACCCGCGAAAGGTCCACCGATTCGCGTTCCAGCGGCCGCCCGGAGTCCAAGCGGGCCAACAGGAGTAGGTCCTCCACGAGGTGGGTCATCCGCTCGGTTTCGGACTGCACGCGGCTCATCGCATGCGCCACGGCCTCGGTGTCGTCTCCCACGCGTTGGGCCAGCTCGGTGTAACCACGGATGGCGGCCAACGGGGTCCGCAGCTCGTGGCTGGCGTCGGCGACGAATTGCCGTACCCGCGTCTCACTCGCCTGCCGGGTAGACAATGCGGCAGCGATATGGTCGAGCATTCGGTTGAGCGCGGAGCCCAGTTGACCAACTTCGGTGCGCGGGTTGGCATCTGACTCGAGCACCCGCACCGGCAGTGCGACTTCGCCGCGGTCCAGCGGCAGATCGACGACCTCGCCTGCGGTTTGGGCGACCCGCCGCAACGGGGCCAGCGCACGGCGGATGATCACTATGCCGGCGGTGGTGGCCGCCGCAACGGCGATCACGGTGACGACGCCGAAGATCAGCAGGACGCGGATCATCGTCGCGTCGACGTCGGACATCGACAGGCCGGTGATGACGACGTCGCCACTGCGTCGGGCGTATGCGGCGACCACGCGATAACGGCCCAAGCCGTCGACGTTTATGGTCGCCGGCGGCCGGTTGACCGGCAGCGCGCCCAGCTCAGCCCGGGCGGCGTCGGTCAATGCGGCGCGACTACCGGCGGTGGTCAGGTAACCGGCATCGGTCGCCCCGCCCTGGCTGGTGACCGCCGCGACCATGCCCACCGGCTGGCCCGGAGCGTCCAGGAAGACCGGGCCCGGGCCCGGTCGGGGAAACGTCCGCTGGTGATGGCGCCACGGCGCGGTGGGCGGTTCGCCGATTATCCGCACGGAACGCTGCGAGGCGTCGCGCAACTGAGTATCGAGTTGTGCGACCAGGTATCGGTACAGGGCGAGCTCGGTCGCCGCGCCGATTCCGATACACACGACGGCGAGCACGACGACTTGACCGACCAACAGCCGAAGCCGAAGGGACCAAGCCTGGCCCATGGCTAGCGTGCCGGCTTGAGGACGTAGCCGGCGCCGCGAAGCGTGTGAATCATGGGCTCGCGCCCGTTGTCGACTTTCTTGCGCAGGTAGGAGATATACAGCTCGACGATGTTGGAACGACCGCCGAAGTCGTAGCTCCACACGCGGTCCAGGATCTGCGCCTTGCTCAGTACCCGCTTGGAGTTGCGCATCATGAAGCGCAACAGCTCGAATTCGGTGGACGTCAACGAGATTGGCTCACCGGCGCGGGTCACGTCGTGGCTGTCCTCGTTGAGGACCAGATCGCCGACGATCAGCTGCGCGCCGCTGTCTTCCGTCGTGACCCCGGTGCGCCGCAGCAGTGCGCGCAACCGCAGGACCACTTCTTCCAGGCTGAACGGCTTGGTGACGTAGTCGTCGCCACCGGCGGTGAGTCCGGCGATACGGTCCTCGACGGCGTCCTTCGCGGTCAGCAGCAGCACCGGGAGCTGCGGGCTCTCTTCGCGAAGTTTTCTCAACACGTCCAGCCCGCTCATGTCGGGCAACATCACGTCCAGAACGACAACGTCCGGCCGCTGCGATCGCGCGGATTCCAGAGCTGCCGCTCCGTCGCCGGCGGTGGCGATGTTCCAGCCTTCGTAACGCAATGCCATCGACACCATTTCGGCGAGGACGGGTTCGTCGTCGACCACCAGCACGTTGATCGGGTTCCCGTCGGCACGACGCATGACGATGCGTTCGACGGGGGCTTGGGGTTGGCTCACAACTATCTAGTATGCGCAGCCCCGGTGGGGCATTGCTATGCCGTTCCTATGTGCCAGCTGTGAGCCAACCTCAAGGGGTCAGCGGGTTAGAACCAGACTTTACGACCGCCCACCGGCCGACCGACGGCGCCCAAAATCCACAGAATCACACCAACGACCACGAGGATGCCACCAATTGTGTACAAGATGCTGAGACTTGGAACGAGATATCCGATGACGATCAAAACGATTCCGAGAATGATCATGACGACTCCATTTCAGTATTCAGATTTCAGGTATTCAGATTTGGTGTGCAGGGATCGGCGTCAGTACCAGTAGCGTCTGCCACCCACCGGCCGACCAACGGAACCCAGCACCCACAACACAGCACCGATAACCAGCAGGATCACACCGATCGTTTGCAGCACAGCCACTTTCAGTACGTATCCGAGTATCAGCAAGATGATGCCCAGCGCGATCATGACGCCTCCATTCCAATCACCTTGTCGATGTCTATGGTGGGCATCGAACTGGGTTGCGGCAGATGACAATCGGTCACCTTTGGGTTGACACCCGCATAATTTAGGGGACCTGCGATCACTGTGACTGCGATAGTGCCCAAAGTGGCACAATTCTGAGCGGTGTTTTTCAGGTAGTCCCGTTGGAACGCGGCGATGACGCCGATTACCAACCAGACCACCACAACCGCACTGATTAAACCTCCGCCACGCATCCTGACCTCCATTGTCGGACAAAACCGTAGAGCAGAGCTAATGTACCCAGGGCTTTGAACGTCCAAACATTTGGACGAATATCTGAATAACCGACAGAGGAGCTAATTGCGCCGACGCAGCCCTTCAGCGGGTTTACCGGGCTTGTGACGCCAGATAGGTACTCGGGTACAAGAATATTGGCGAGCCCTCGAATACCTGACTCGAGCGCTGTTAGCGGTTCAGCAAATCAGGGCAGGCGCGCAGAGGTGAATACGACGTGGGGCATCACGTCGTCGCCGGGAACAGTGCGCCCATGACGGGCCAGCAGATCGGCCATGCCGATAGCCGATGCGTCCCAGCCACGCTCGCCCAGCCAGTCGATGATTTCGGTGCGCTCCTCGGGATACCAGAGTTCTTCCACGTTGGGGATTTCGGCGCCGAGCACCTGAGCGGCCGCAGCACGGAAACGCGTCGACTGCTCCCGCTGTCTGGCCAGCAGATCCGGGTTCACTGCCTGCTTCGAGGGCCCGTTGGTGGCCAGCCGGCTGCCCGCCGCGCTGAGCGAATCGATTCGCTCGAAGAGCAAATCCTGGGCCTCCGCGGGCAGATAGCGCAGTAGCCCCTCGGCCGACCACATCGTGGGCACGGATTCGTCAAAGCCCGCTTCCCGCAATGCCGTTGGCCAGTCGTCCCGCAGATCGACCGCGACGCTCACCAGGCGCGCGGTCGGCTGCGCGCCGCGCTGCGCCAAGGTGCTCGACTTGAAGTCCAGCACCTTGGCCTGATCAAGCTCGTACACAGTGGTACCGGCGGGCCACGACAGCCGCCACGAACGTGAGTCCAGGCCGGCCGCCAAGATCACCACCTGGCGAACACCGGAGGACACCGCGTCGAGGAAGAGCTGATCGAACCATTTGGTGCGCACCGCCATGAAGTCGACCATCGCCTGGGTGTGCGCTGCCAGGTCCGGAACAAGATCGGTCAGGGCGGCTGACAACTCGGGATCAGACGTCAGGCTCCACATACCTTTACCGGCCGCGTCCAGAAATGCCCGGGCGAACTGATCCTGGATCAGCGGGTTGTCGCTGTCGGTCTCAGCGGCGCGGGCCGCGGCCACACCGAGCGCCGTCGACCCCACACTCTCGGTGATCTCCCAGGAATCGTTGTCGGTGCGCGGCATCGTCGTTCCTCCTATTAGTAGCCAGTATCGGACACTACCGGTGCCCGCTGTGAGGATGCTGGGCCGAGAGTGCGCGGAACTGCGATCGGCGCACCCGCCGCCTCGTAGTAGCTTCACCTTCGTGGAGGAGCTCAAAGCCCCGGACGGTCTCGCCGAGTGGATGTCGAAGCAGGGGCTAGGCGACGGCCCACTGGAGAACGTTTCCACGATCAGCGGCGGAACGCAGAACATCATGTTGCGGTTCACCCGGTCAGGCCGGCCGTATGTGCTGCGCCGCGGGCCGAAGCATCTACGCCCGCGCAGCAATGTCGTGATCATGCGCGAGACACAAGTGCTGGCGGCGCTGGCCGGGACTGACGTACCGCATCCCCGCCTGATCGCCAGCTGCGACGACCCGGGCGTGCTCGGCGATGCGGTCTTCTATCTGATGGAGCCGATCGACGGGTTCAACGCCGGCCAGGAATTACCCGAGCTGCACGCCGCCGACCCGGCAGTGCGGTTCGAGATGGGGCTATCGATGGCCGACGCGCTGGCCAAGCTCGGCGCGGTGGACTACGCCGCGGTGGGCTTAAGCGATTACGGCAAGCCGGACGGTTTCCTGGAACGTCAAGTGCCACGCTGGCTTTCGGAGTTGGACTCCTACAACGAGTTCGAAAACTACCCTGGCCCAGACATTCCCGGCGTCGACGATGTGGCCAGGTGGCTCGAAGAAGGCCGTCCGACGGCGAGGACACCGGGCATCATGCACGGCGATTATCACGCGGCCAACGTGATGTTCTCCCGCACCGGCCCTCAGGTCGTCGCGATCGTCGACTGGGAGATGTCCACGATCGGCGATCCGCTGCTGGATCTCGGCTGGCTGCTGGCGACCTGGGGACAGTCCGCCGCGTTCGGCGGAACGCTTTTCGAGAAGGGCGGACTGGCCGCCCCCAGCGACCTGGTCGAGCGCTACGCCCGCAACACCACCCGCGACCTGTCGCACGTCACCTGGTATACCGTGCTTGCCTGCTTCAAACTCGGCATCGTGCTGGAGGGCACCCACGCCAGGGCCAGCGCCGGCAAGGCCCCGAAGGAGGTCGGCGACCTGCTTCACGACGCCACGGTGCGACTCTTCGAGCAGGCGCTGACACTGATGGAAACCGCATGATCGATTTCGACATACCCGCCGAGACCTCGGCACTGCGCGACGAAATCCGGGCATTCGTCAGCGACAAGATCGTGCCCTACGAGACCGACCCCCGCCTGACCCGGCACGGTCCCGACGACGCTCTGCGCTCCGAATTGGTGGAGCTGGCCCGCGACGCCGGACTGCTGACATTCCAGGCGCCCAAGCGTTTTGGTGGCCGCGAGCCGTCGCACCGCGAGCAGGCCGTGCTGTTCGAGGCGGCCGGCTGGTCGACGCTGGGCCCGATCGCGCTCAACTGCGCCGCGCCCGACGAGGGCAACATGTTCCTGTTGGGCAAGGTCGCCAATGCCGAGCAGATCGGCGAATTCCTTGTCCCGGTGATCGACGGACGGCAGCGGTCGGTGTTCGCGATGACCGAACCCGGCGGTGCCGGTTCAGATCCCAACCAACTGGCCACGATGGCGGAATTCGACGGCAGCGACTACGTCATCAATGGCCACAAGTGGTTGATCACCGGAGCCAACGGCGCCCGCACCTGGATCATCATGGCCCGCGTCGCGCCGAATCCGCACGGCGCCGACGGGCCAACGCTGTTCCTCTGCGACGGTGCGACCCCGGGCATCGAGATCGAGCGGGTGATGAACACGATGGATCGCAACTACGTCGAAGGCCACGGCGTCGTGCGGTTCGACGATCTGCGACTGCCCGCCTCGGCAGTGCTCGGCGAGGTCGGCCAGGCCTTGCGCTACGCACAGCTGCGGCTGGCGCCGGCCCGGCTGACCCACTGCATGCGCTGGCTCGGGGCCGCCTCGCGCGCGCAGTCGATCGCGGTACGGCACGCCCGCGAGCGCACCGCGTTCGGCAAGACGCTCGGTGAACATCAGGGCGTCAGCTTCATGATCGCCGACAACGAAATCGCCTTGCAGCAATGCCGACTCGGAATCTGGTGGGCGTGCTGGACGCTGGACAAGGGCGACCGGGGCACCGGCAGACACGAGAGCTCAATGGTGAAGGCCTACGTGTCCGAGGAGTTGTTCAAGGTCGCCGACCGCTGCGTCCAAATCCTCGGCGGCATCGGCATTTCCGACGAGACACCGGTCGGGATGATCTTCTCCGACTTGCGGGCCTTCCGGTTGTACGACGGCCCGACCGAGGTGCACAAGTACGCGATCGCGCGCCAGGTGCTGCGTCCGTAGCCGCTAGTCGACGGCGGCCGGGCCCAGCGCGGTCAAGGCCTCGTCCAGCGTCGGGTACAACGAAATGACATTGTCCAGACCGGTCAGCTGCATCGGTCTGCTCGCCGCCGCATGGTCGGCCACCACTGCGAACTGAATCGATGAGCCGACCTCTTCCTGGGTGGCCGCCAATATCCGCAGCCCCACCGATGCCATGAAGGTCACCCCGGAAAGCTCGACCACAAGGGCGGGTGGACCTCCTTCGAGCGCTTCCGCGATCACCTCTTCGAAGGCGGGCGCGGTGCTCAAATCGATTTCGCCGCCGATGCTCACCACGGCGACACCTTCCCGATGCGCGACGGAGGTAGTGATCGGATCCGCAGCTGACACGGCCATCCTTCATCTGGGTCTGGTCGCTCCTGGCGGATCCGGTGCCGACCCTCGCCGCCTGGCAAATTCGCAGAAATACTACTTCAACGGCCGTCACCGCGAGGCTCGGTTAGTCTAGGGCGCGGGATTGGTGTCCAACGCCGAGATCCGGGAGGTTCAATGGCGGATCAGTCAGCAGATCTCTTGTCAACCGGCGGCGTCGGCCAGGGGTCGGCAGCTTCGGGTGCGGGTTTGCTGCTGCCACAGCTAGTGCAGCACCTGCGCCAGAACCGAACGGTGTTGCGCGAGGAATGGGCCCGCAGGATCACCGAGGCCGAATTGCTCACCGCGATGTCGCCAGAGGAGATCTTCTCCGAGGCCACGACGGTGTACGACAGCTACGTCGAGGTGCTCGAGACCGGTAGCGTCGAGGCGCTGCAGGACTACGCGCGAGACTTGTCCGAACGCATCATTCCGCGTGGTGTGGAGACCAACGAGGTCGTCGGCATCGTCCTGCTGCTGCGCGACGTGCTGGCCCGGTCGCTGTTCGAGAAGTACCAGACGGACTTCGACCTGCTGAACCGGGTGCTCGACGCCTACGAACCCGCGGCCAACCGGATCGCCAACACCGTCGCCGTCGGCTTCGTGCAGGAACGCGAGCGCATCATCCGTCAGCAGCAGGAGGCCATCCGCGAGCTGTCGACGCCGGTGCTGCAGGTGCGCGAGCAGTTGCTGATTCTGCCGATCATCGGCGTGCTGGACAGCCAGCGCGCTCGGCAGGTCACCGAGCAACTACTGCGGGCCATTCGCGCCAACCGGGCCAAGGTCGTCGTCATCGACATCACCGGCGTGCCCACCATCGACTCGACGGTGGCCAACCACCTGGTGCAGACCGTCGACGCGTCCGGCTTGATGGGTGCCAGCGTCATCATCACCGGACTGTCATCGGAGATCGCACTCACGCTG
>NZ_DASXHW010000214.1:0-21432 GCF_036488105.1 Mycobacterium sp.
AGCGCGTCGACGGCGTCGGCTTCGCCATCAAAGGCGATGCGCTTCAGCGCTGCTTTGCGCTTGGCGTCGGTGGAGCCCAACCGGGCCGTCGCGAGATCGACAGCGCTCGCGGTGACCGTCACGTCCGGTTGGCGGTGCGCAGCGGCGAGCTGACCCTGATTCAGCGCGAATTCGAAACGGCGGTCGTCGATTTCGACGCGGTAGTCCCCAGTTACAGCCGCGGCTTTCGCCGCGTTGAACGGGACCACGAACCCAGCGAGAAACCCGGTCAACGGCGTCACCGGCCCACCGTCGATCAAGTCCACGCGATCCAAGCCGAGCCAGGCGATGCTCTGCAGGACGCATGGCACGCGCTGCCAGCCCACCTCACTGAGGCTGTAGACCGTGCGCGCGACCGGGGGCGGCAACTCGGCTCGGTCGACGAGCCCGGCGTCCTGTAGCTCCTTGAGGCGCTCGGCGAGCAGATTGGTTGCAATACCCGGCAACTCCGCACGCAGGTCGCTGTAGCGGCGCGCGCCTCCGAACAACTCCCGCAGGATCAGCAATGTCCACCGCTCACCGAGGATGTCGAGACCCTTGGCGACCGGGCAGTTCTGGTTGTAGCTCTTGCGGCCCGCCATAAAGCCATACTACCAGCGGACACTTCTTTATCAAACTTATACTTGAAAAAGTTATCTATGAAGTTTAGATTCGTGCCCACCACCACCCACGCCTAGGAGGGCAATCCGATGAGAAAAATGGGAGGGAATCCGTGACGGCGTCTGTTGCCGGCCCCGCCGGCACCCGCGTCGTTGCCCACCAGGTCAATCGCCTGGTGATCGGCTCCGATAGCGGCTTCGACGACCTGTGCCGGCGCTACGAGACACTTGTCCCCGATATCGGGTCAGATGACCTGAGGGCCCTGCTGGAAAAGGGCGACCTGGACGAAGTGGTGCGCTACACCGCCAAACACACGCCGCACACGTTTGCCCGGTTTTGGTCCTTGGATCCGACACCGATGATGCGGCTACTGGGGCACAAGACGCGAGTGATGACCTACATGATGGGCAATAACGTGATCGTGGAGACGATGTACCGCCACAATCCGGCGGTCATGCTCTATGCCCCGCTGCGCACCGCGATCTATGAGGATTCATCCGGCGCAACCCATTTCAGCATCGACCAACCCTCGACACGGTTCGCCAGCTTTGGAGATCCCCGCATCACCGAGGTGGGAAGCCTGCTCGACGCCAAGCTCGCCGAGCTGCTGTCGCTACTCAGGCTGCCGGTACCCGCCGAACTCGAGCAAACCCATCCAGATCGACGCCGCGACAACGAAGGCCAGCACCATGGATGAACCAACCGAACGACTCCTCGACTACGACGGTGGTCAATTGTATGTGCGCGACCATCCGGGCCGCACTCCGGCGATCGTGGCGATGCACGGATTTCCCGATGACTCCCGTATCTACGACCGGCTCATCGGTCCACTCGACCCGCAGCGGGTGGTGACATTCGACTGGATCGGCTACGGGAGATCAAGCCGGCGCGATACGCGACAATCGAGCGTCATCAGCCGTCATCAAGAGCTCTTGGCCGTCTGCGACGCCCTACAACTCGAGCAGTCGGTGCTGGTCGGACATGACGCATCGGGACCGGAAGCCACCGAGTTCGCCTTGGCCCACCCGCAACGCGTTGCCCGGCTGGTGTTGCTGAACACTTACTACGGGCGGCAACCGAACCTTCGGTTACCCGAAATGATCGCTCTGATGGCCGATCCCGCGTTGACACCGTTGACCGACGCTCTAGTTGACGACCCCAACCAGCGGTTGTGGCTGTTGGCCTACACCGGCCGTCGCTTCGGCCTGGATGGGAGCCTTCCCCCCGACGGCATCGGCGTCAGCTCCATCGTGCCGCAATTTTTCGGCGACAACAGCCAATCAGATGCGCTCGCCGAAATCCGGTCATGGACCGGCGGTCTTCCCGCGGCCCTAGACCGGCAGGACGCAGTGATCGCATCCGCCCGGCTGCAGACCGTCCAAGTGCCGGTGTCGGTGATATTCGGCCGCGATGATCCGAATCTGACCCCTGATGTGGCACAACACATCTGTGCTCTATTCACGAACTCTGAAATGCACCTGATCGATCGCGCATCCCACTGGCCACAGTGGGATCAACCCGACGAGGTGGCCGACCTCATCAAGCAATCCATTGCCACGCCTGTAACACCAACCCCCAATCGTTAAGGAGATCCAGATGAGCATCGAGCTTCTCGACAGTGTGCTGGACGCCCACGGCGGGCTGGCCAACTGGGGCCACGTCAGTGCGGTCACCGCCGAAATCGCAGTCGGAGGGCCGTTTTGGGCCCTGCGCGGCTGGCCGGACCTGGCGCCCACGTGGACGGTCTCGATGGACGCCCACCGCGAACACATCACGACGACACCTTTTCCTGGGCCTGATCATTGTTCAGTGTTCGACGTGGATCCAGAACGGCTGGCCATTCAAACCACCGACGGGAAGGTCGTTGAGGAGCGCACCGATCCGCGGTCGAGCTTTCCCACGTTTGACCTGCAGACCACCAAGTGGGATGCGATCCAGACCGCTTACTTCACCAGCGCCGCAAACTGGAACTACTTCGCCCAGCCGTTCAGCCTCACCTATCCCGGCGTGCAGGTCAGCGAAATCCAGCCGTGGCGGGAAGGCGACGAAACCTGGCGGCGCCTCGCAGTGCACTTTCCGCCGAACAACGCCAACCACAACTCCGATCAGGTCTTCTACTACGACCAGCACTTGATGCTGCGCCGAATGGACTACGCCGCCGATGCGACCGGCAATGCTCCCGTCGCGCACTACACCCACGACCACAAGACGTTCGACAAGTTCGTCTTCCCAACCCGTCGTCGCATCTTCCGGCGCGGTGACGACGGCCCCGCCGAGCAACGCCTCGCGATCATCACCGTGGATGTTTCCTTGGTCCGCGTCCAATACTTGCCTAGCGCTGACGCGTCAGCTTCTCGCGTAGCGAAAGTCCCGGCAAAACGCTTAGGCCACCGCGATGTTTGATCACCACGACATCTACGCTCTCGACGCGGCGGTGCTCCAGCGCCTACGCGGCGATGTCGCCAACCTCAGCGACGCCGAGTTGGGACTGCCGACCCGCTGTGACGGTTGGACTGTCGAAGATTTGATTCGCCACATGAATGCTCAGCACGAGGCGATCCTGAACCTGTTCTCGGATCCGCTCGCGCTAGCACGCGATGTTCGCACCGCCTTCGACACCACCGCGGGCCGCTGGATCGAAGCCTTCGCGCCCGACAACAATTCACCGGCAACGGTTTTCGTGCCAAAGTTGGCAATGGAGGTTCCCACCCAATCGGTGTTGAGCGTGCATTTCATGGACATGCTGGCGCATCGGTTGGATTTAGCTGACGCACGCGGCCAGTCGATCCACATACCCGAGGAGTGGATTTCGGTGGCACTCGGCGTGGCCCAAGCGATCTCGGCGGACTCCCCGCTGCGCGACCCGACGAGCCCGGCCTACTCATATGCCGCCCCGGTGCCGGTCCCCGCCGACGCCTCTGCGCTCGACGCGCTGGTGGCGACGCTGGGGCGCAACTCGGTGTCTGTCACGACAACGTCCTACCTGCTCGGTCACGCCGACGCCGAAGTCCAGCGGCTGCTGCTGCAGGCGCACCTCTACGAGCAGCCCACCGAACAGGCGCTGCGCGCCGCGGGCCTTGAGCCCGGGATGCGCGTGCTCGACATTGGGTGCGGACCTGGCGACGTATCGCTGATCGCGGCGCGCCTTGTCGGACCCACAGGCCGGGTGATCGGGATCGACGCCTCCCCCGACATCGTGGCGCTGGCACGTCAGCGCGCCGCCGAAAACAGCGTCATCACCGTCTCGTTCGAGCACAGCACCGTCGACGACATCACCCTCGATGAACCCGTCGACGCGGTCATCGGACGGCTCATCCTCATGCACCTGCCTGAACCAGTCGCGGCTTTGCGCCGGCTCGCCACCTTGGTGCGTCCCGGCGGCGTAATCGCATTCTGCGACTTCGACATGACGGCCGCGCGGAGCGTTCCGTGGCTACCAACCTGGCAGACCGCGGCCGATGCAATCGCAAGCGCGTTCCGCGGGGCCGGGCTGGACCCGCAGTTCGGTACCACGCTGCATCGGCTCTTCCGACACGCGGGCTTGCGCACACCGACGCTGACCATCAGCGCACCGGTCGGCACCGCGAAGGACACCGAACACGCGGCCTACGTTGCTAACTCATGGCGCCTTATGCAGCCCGTCGCCGAACGACTCGGCGTCGTTGACAGTCGGCTCGCCGACCTAGAGGCTCTGCAATCAAACCTCTGCAACGAAATCGCCACCGCAGATGGGATGGCCGTGCTGCCCGCATTGATTACTGCCTGGACTCGGCGATGAGCCGCGGATCGACCTGGATCGAGATCGTAGTCCCCACGCGCAGAAAAACTTTCGCGACCGCCTGGGCGTGTCTACGCCTACCCTAGCGCGCCGATCAGCCGGGCCACGGCCGGCGCTGACGTTTGTTCATTCGGAACGATTGTTGTCGCGCTGATTATCGCTGCGCGGGTTTACCAGTTGACCGTGGCCAGGGAACGTGACTTCGTCCGCGATGTCATGGCGCCCGAGCAGGCCCGCAACGTGATCAGTCCGATCGAACTGGACGCGGCACCGTTTCATCTGACGACCGAATCATCAGGCACACGCGGCGATTCGTCGGGAGTCCAGGCCAACGGCTGACCGGGCTGACCGGGAAATAGGTAGTCGATGAAAGCCGCTGCGGTGGGTTGTGGCTCGTGGTTGGCCAGGCCCGGTCGCTCGTTGGCTTCGATGAAGGCGTACTCTTCGCCAGTGACATCGGGGACGAGCAGGTCGATGCCGGTCACTGGGATGCCGATCGCCTCGGCGGCCGTCACCGCGACCCGGCACAGCTCAGGATTCACGTCGGGGGTGACATCGTGGATCGTGCCGCCCTGGTGCAGGTTTGCCGTGTGGCGAACGCGTAACCGATTGCCTTGGGGCAGAATATCATCCAGCTGCCATCCGCCCTCGACGACCGTCGCCTCGGTGACAGCGTCCAGCGGGATTTTGGACTCACCACCAGTGGCCGCCGAGCGCCGTCGGCTCTCCGCCGCAATCAGATCCCGTACAGTGTGCTCGCCGGTACCGATGACCTCGGGCGGCAGCCGCAACGCCGCGGCGACCACCCGACCGTCGATCACCACGAGCCGAAGGTCGTCACCGATAACCCGCTGCTCGATCAGCACCTCGGGGTATTCCTCGCGCGCCCGAGCCACTGCTGCGGTGAGGTCGCTGGGTCCGTGCTCGGCGGTAACACCGACCGTGATGCCCTTGCCTTGCTCTCCTCGAGTGGGTTTGACGACAACCTCACCTACCTCTTTCAAAAACGCGTAGTCGTCGTCGTCGAAGGTCGCCAGGCGAGCGCCCGGCACGGTAATACCCGCGTCCGAGACCAGTCGGCGAGTCAATCTTTTGTCGTCGCAACGGCACATCGCGACTGCGGAGGTGAACTCCGACAGCGATTCTCGGGTGATCACGCTGCGACCGCCGTGGCTGAGACGCATCTCGCCGGTTTCGGCGTCGAGGACCTCCACCCAGATGCCGCGACGCAAAGCCTCGTCGGCGATGATTCGGGCATACGGATTGAGGTCGTCGACGGTCTCCGGCGGCGGGCTGAACAACGCCTGGTTGATCGCATTCTTCCGTTTGATCACCAACACCGGGACGCGGCGGAATCCCAGCTTCTCGTACAGCCGGATCGCGGCCGCATTGTCATGGGTAACCGACAGATCCATATAGGCGCGACCCGCACGACGGAAGTGCGCGGCCAACTTTCGAGTTAACGCGATGCCTATTCCCGGGATCCCGGCAGCCGGATCGACCGCCAGTGTCCATAAACTCGAGCCGCGCTCGGGATCAGAGAACAGTAGCTCGTGGTCGACACCGGTCACCGTGCCTACGACGGCACCGTCATCGTCACGTACCGCGAGTAGGTAGGTGACAGCGGGCTCATGCAGATTGTTGTTCCAGGTCGTGTCGACTGGCGCCGGTACCATTCCGCAGCGAACGTACACACGGTTCATCGAGTCTGCGTCGGACGAGTCGTTGAGCGCGCGCACAGTGACACCCACTGGCAAGGCCACCGACTCGTCCTCGTCGGAGGTGTCGGCGAAGCGGAGCCGATAGGTATGGCTGGGGTCGATGAAAAGTTCGGAAGGCGCTCCGGCAACGACGACTTGGGACTCGCGGGCATAGATGCAGATGTCACGCCGCCCGGGCGCTTCCCGCCGAAGTGCCTCGGCCAGAGTGCCCGCATCGGCGAACGTCTGACCGAAGATGAGTCGGCCCCAACCTAATTCAAGCTCGACATCCTTTGCCATCGCGTCGACCATGTGCGGCGGTGACGCATCGTGCAAGCCGAGCGTGATGGCCTCGGGATGGTCCGCTGAAGGACCGATGGCGGTCATGCTGCCGGCCCGGTCACACCATGACGTTGTAACCAAAGCTCGAGCAGGGCGATCTGCCAGAGCTCGTTGCCGCGTAGCGGGGTCAGCCGACCATTGGGGTCGGCCAACAGGGCGTCGACCGCAGTGGCGTCGAACAGCCCTCGCTCTTTGGCGACCGGCGCGTAGAGAGCATCCCGGACCATGTCGAGGTACGGCCCTTCGAGGTGGGTCAGCGCGGGAACCGGGAAATAGCCTTTGGGACGGTCGATGACTTCGGCCGGAATAACCCGTCGCGCAGCTTCTTTGAGCACACCCTTGCCGCCGTGAGCGACCTTCAGCTCCGGGGGGCAGGTGGCCGCGAGCTCGACCAGTTCGTGGTCGAGGAACGGAACACGGCCCTCCAACCCCCAGGCCATCGTCATGTTGTCGACCCGCTTGACCGGGTCGTCGACCAACATCACCATCGTGTCCAGCCGCAATGCGCGATCGATCCCGGTTTCGGCTCCGGCGTGGGCGAAATGCTCGGTGACGAAACGCTGGCTGGGATCGCCAGGCGCGAGGTAACCCTCGGCGAGAAGCGCGGAAAGGCCGGCCTCGTCGCGGTCGAAGAAGGCAGCCCGGTATTCGGCAACCGAACCCTCGACAGTGGCGGCGGCCGGTGCACCCATCGGCGGATACCAGTGGTAGCCCGCGAACACCTCGTCGGCGCCCTGGCCCGATTGCACGACTTTCACGTGGCGCGCGACTTCCTGGCTGAGCAGATAGAAGGCAACACAGTCGTGGCTGACCATCGGTTCGCTCATCGCCCCGATCGCGCCGTCCAGAGCGGGCAGCATCCGCTCGGTGCCGATGCGGATCTGGTGATGATCGGTTTCGAAGCGTTTGGCCACGATGTCGGAGTACTGGAATTCATCGCCTTGCACTCCGCCGGCCGCCTCGAATCCGATGGAGAACGTCGACAACCCGTGCTGACCGGCCTCGGCGAGTAGGCCCACGATCAGGCTGGAATCCACACCGCCGGAAAGCAGGCACCCGACCGGAACGTCGGCGACCAGTCGGCGCTCGACGGCGGTACGCAGCGAAGACAGCACGGCGTCTTCCCAGTCGCGCTCCGACCAGTCGGAGCGGTCGTCGTGTCGGCTGAAGTCCGGTGACCAATAGGTGGTGGCTACCCGGCGGCCATCGGGCTCGATGGCGAGCAGCGATGCCGGCGGGATCTTGCGCACGCCGCGCAGGATGGTGGCGGGTGCGGGCACCACCGAGTGGAACGTCATGTAGTGGTGCAGCGCGACGTGATCGATGCGAGTGTCCACGCCACCGCCGGCCAGCAGCGCCGGAAGCGTCGACGCGAACCTGATCCGGTGGTTGTCTTCGGTCACGTAGAGCGGCTTGATGCCGAGCCGGTCGCGACCGAGCAAAACGCGGCCACTGTCGCGTTCGACGATGGCGAAAGCGAACATGCCCTTGAAGTGGCTGACGAAGTCGTCACCCCAGCGGTGATAGGCCTTGAGCAGAACCTCGCTGTCGCTGTGCGAGAAGAAGCGGTAGCCGTAGCCCTGAAGCTCGGTCCGCAGCTCCTTGTAGTTGTAGATGCAACCGTTCCAAACGATGGTCAGACCAAGGTCGGAATCGACCATCGGCTGAGAGCCGGCCTCGGTGAGGTCAATGATTTTGAGACGACGGTGGCCCAGAGCGACTCGACCTTGCGACCAAACGCCCGCCCCATCCGGTCCTCGCGGCGTCATCACGGCGGTCATCGCAGCCACGGCCGCTACATCAGGCGGTCGACCGTCGAGTCGCACCTCACCGGTGGCTCCACACACTTGAACAACCCTACAGAGGTCGATTCCGGCGCGCGCGCCGCTGACCCGCCATTGCCACGTTTATGAGTCTTGAACTGTCCGTTCGTTCCACGTCGGGGCTCCCTTTCAGTCCGTCTCGTTGCCTTGACCACGGCACCGCGGGATCCGGTGCAATCTGTCGGCGTCTTCGTTTTCCACCTGCAAATAACGCCGGCCGTCGGCGCCGGTCGCAACGCTGATCGCCGACCCTTCACCGCTGACACTGTCCGGCTCCATGAGCAGCTGCAGTTCGCCGGAGTCGACGTACAACATGGCGTCGTCGTTGGACAGCTTCCAGGGCCGGCCATCGGTGGGCCAGCGACCGCCAACGAGCCGAATGTCGGATTCGCGGTTGTCGTCTCCTTCGTCGTCGACGGACACGCAACCGATCCATAACTTCGCCGGTAGCGGGCGGAAGTACACCGCAAGACGCTGCCGGTTGAAATCCACCTCGATCGGTATTCCGATCGGCGGCAGCGACGTCCCCTCCGGCCGATCGTTCAGCGACTGTTTGACTTGCCGCGATCCCAACCCGACGCCGAACCAGTCGATGGTCAGCACGGTGCTGAGGTACTGAACGATCGCCAGGGTCAGCAGACCGCCCGCGCCGGCCGCCCCGACTCCGGCCGCCCCTGCGACCCACGTCGCCGGCAGTGCAAGCAGTCCGGCGGTAGCCGCGGCGCCGGCCGCGGCGGCTACCTTGCCGGCCACCGTCAGGCTGAAGTCCGGGTTCACCTCGGCCTCAGGCGGATTCTGGGTCGGTCGCACGCCCACGGTCTTGGGAAGGTCATCGAGCCGCTCGCGGACTCTTTTGACTTCCGTCTCGTAGTCCTCGGTGCTCAACTGCCCGGCCCGCTTCTTGACGCCGGCGGCGCTCAGCGCCTGCTCGAGACTCTCGATGGTTTCCAGGTCGGCTCGCCGGGTCTCTGACCCACCCGGATCGCGCGGTATGTCGTCGAGACCCATCTCGTAGGTCACCTTGAAGCTGGCATTGAAGTCATACAGCGTGGTTTCGGCGCTGACGGTGCCGTCGACGACCAGCCGGCCATCGTGCGTTCGTGGCACGACGTCCGCGTCGAGGGCTTCCAGGCAGCGGTCCTGCCCGCCGATGGTGACGGTCTTCGGACCCGCCAGCAGGCACGGCGCATCAGCGTCGAAATCGCTCTCGTCGAGATCGAAGGTGTTCATGACGGTGTCGCGGACCTGCCGAAGAATGCTCCAACCGGTGACAGCCAATCCGGTTCTTTCATAAGGGTTTTCAGCCAGGATCGATGCTGGCAGCTCCTCGCCGGACGGCAGTTCACGCAGCGTTTGCAGTTGAACCACCATCGATTCGTGGGTGACTCCGTCGACGTCGAAGCGTTGAACGACGGCATCGAGCGCCTTGACGGTGCTGTTGTCGCGCGATTCGGGCTCGACGTCCATCGCGGACGGCAGCAGGTCCATCACGCCGTCGACGCCCATCTCGGCGAGTTTGGGACGGATAGCGTCGGAAATCTGGGCGGCCAGCGAATCGAGCACCCTGATTCGGGCTTCGTCGTCGGAGATGCCGAGGTGCTGCAGCTTCTCCAGATTGACCAGCAACTCCCCCGCGATGCAGTGCGTAATCCAGTACGCCTCGGCGTAGTCGAGTTCCCAGCTCACGCGCGGGTCTTGGCCCATGAACGCGATGCCGCCGTCGGGGCGGCGATCGATGTTCGCACCGAACAAGCGCTGGCCGCGGTCGTCGCTCAGCGAATTGGCAAGCAGCACAGGGGCATCCTGCGTGTTGAAGTCCAGCGCTATCGTCTGCTTGCCCGGTTCGGCCTGTCGCGGTTCGAGCTGGTCGTGAATCGTCAACCGCCCGAACAGCGGGATCTCGTTGTAGGCGATCTCGCACGACTCGTCCGCGCGCGGACCGTCCGGGATCGTGATCGTCGCGGGTGGCAATGACACTAGCGGGATGCAGGTCACCGAGTCGATGGTGATCTTCGAATCGAAGATCACCAGGTCGATCGCGAAATGCCTTAGCGGATCCTGGAATTCACCTTCCGCTTGCTCCTGCCACAGCCGCTGCTGTGCATCCAAGACGAACCACACCCGGTCCAGCGTGAGATCCAGGGTGGCCGTCGCGGAGTAGCCGGGGCCGTCGACCGACTCGGTGTACTTGTCACCGCCGAACATCTCGACGGTCTGATCCTGGACGCGTTCGCGGTGGATCTCGATGATCGTGTCGGGGCGATGCATGCCGATCCTGTACCCACAACCCGCGTTCTTGGAACAGACCGGTGAACCCCTCGGGCCCTAATGGACCGAGGCCCGCTCGGTAGCTTGGTCGCAATGGCTAAGCGCTCGGCCAACCAGCGGGAGTATCGATGGAACCTCTGGTCGCCATAGTCACCGCGGTCATCGCCGGCAGGGCCGCGAAAGCGGTGGACGATCAGCCCGACGGCTAGGCCGGCCGCGGACAAAGAATACTTGTTATTACCCGATCTCAGGCAAGCGCGAATCATTCATCCGGTCGGATACATGTCGAGAATTCCTGCGTGCGTCGCCACCTAGTTGTTGGCGATGCACCATCACAAAGCTTCACCGATATCGGGAAGCAAGGAAATATCCTCGGGCCGTCCGTACTTACGGAACATTGCCGCAGTCTCTCGGACATTTCTCTTCGCCCAATCTACATTCAAGCGACTTAGCACCTGGTATTCATATTTGAAACGCTCGGCCCGTTCACCCACCTGTTTTGCCGCTTGGCTCGCGACCACACTTTGGCAATACCAGTAGAGGAGGTCGTCGAGGTTCCCAGACCGGTCGAAGCCGAGCTTTCCTCGCTCATAAAAGGCAAAGTGGTATGAGCCGTCTTCGGCGATATAAATATTTAGACCGTCGTTTGTTCGCAAGCCGACACGCATAGGATGAGCGCCGAGAATGTCCGACAACCTGTCTATTTCAGTTTGGAGTTCCGCGGATTTATCGCCCGAGGCGGGGTCCGTAGTCATCTAATATCCCTAACCTGACTAACTCGTAAACAGTTGGTTTCACGCCATCTGGAGCCTCAATCATATATTGAAGAGTTCCCGGGGATGGCGTCTGGCCATAAAAAGGTTCTACTGGCCCTTCTACAATTCGCCAACCCGGAGGCAGCGCCTCTCCCGTTACCATATATCGGTTGTAATCTCCTCCAACCGACTCTGGTGGTAGTGCGCGATCCCCGAAAGATGTGCCATCGGGCGCAAGATAGCGGCCGAACTCGGAACCGAACCGGTCGATGATCGAGCCAGCAGGCAAATGGGCCGGCTGGGGTGAGTACCCCGCCGGAAACCCCTCATTTCCAGGCCAAACGCGCGTTTCGGGGGTGCCAAAATGGGACGCAAAGTCGTCCCATGACATTCCGCCCAGTGGGTCCCAGCCGTGCACCACGGCCAAGGGTGCGCCGCCCTCCGTCACAACTTCTGCGGGAAGCCCTGCTTCGACAGCCGCTCCCTCGCCGCCGAACATCAACGTGGGCGCCGTGAAAGCGGCATCGGCGCCTTTCTCGCCTAAGTAGTAGGCCGCACTCGGTGAATCGATTGCGTTTTGTACTTCCCCCAGGGCCGCGCCCATCGGGTTCTGGGCACTTTCGAGGGTGCCTTTGAGCACCTGCTCCCACGACTGGAGGACGCCCGGGGCGCCGGGTCCTCCTTGCCCGATGAGATTCTTGAGGCCTTGCTCGGTGGAGAACCAGCGGTCCGCGAACCCGTCGCCGAATCCAGGTGATGGCGGCCGCGGCGGCGCGGCCGGGAGGTACTTGGGCATCCCGTTGTCCATCCACTGCTGAGTGCGGGCCACGGCGTCATTCAGTCGTGACTCGATCTGGTCCGGCGGCACACCCTCGCTGATCATGGATTGGCGCGCCAAGGCCTTGAAGGTCTCGACGTCGGCGGGATTGAGCCGAGGCGGCGGGGCGCCAGGAGCACCGGGTTTCCCAAGCCGGCTGAGCAGATCAGGCAGGCTGCCCGGTGGCGGCTTGCCGCCGGCGTCAGCTGGCTCGCCCCGCCCAAGCATCATGTCTTCCAGCGACGGTGGCTTGCCGCCCCCGGCACCGGCCGGAACGGGCGGGCCTTTCGGCGGGCCACCGCCAGGCTCCGCCGAGGCGGGACCAGCCGGTAACAGCATGTCCTGCCACGACTTTGGCTGCCCCGCTGCCGGGGGCTTGGGCGCGCCCGGAGTGGCGCCCGGTTGATGCCCGGCGGCATCGAGCGGGATGTCGCCAACGCTGCCGCGCACGGCGGTGGCGAGTTCCTGGTCGGCGCTGTGGGCGTGCAGTTTGCAGGTGTCGAGCTGTTCCTGCAGAAGCTGTTGCTCTGCCGCTAACGTCAGCCGATCGATCCCAATCATGGTGTTGCCCGGATCGATTCGCCAGTCCGAGGTGATCGTCCAGCCGTAACCCTCTGCGGCGCGCTCGATTCCATCAAGTTCGGACTTGACCGATCGCACATCCGCTTCGGCGCGCGATACCGCGGCGGCTACCTGCCTGGACTCTTGGCCGTCAGCGTCGACGTCGCGCCGCGTCCTACCCAGGTCCGCGCGAAACGCGTCTCCGGCGTCTCCTTGCCAGTCGCTGAGAGTGTTGTGGACCTGCTGCAGGCTGTCGCCCAGTCGCTGCAATGTCGTCGCGCGATTGGTGGCGGTCTGGAACACGCCGTGGATCGCATCGGTGTCCCAGTGCTTGACGTCGGCCGGAGTCAGCGCCGCCACGCCTTACCCTCACTCCCCTAACGACTGGACCGCCTGGGCCGACTCGTCTTCGTTGCTGACGTAGCGGGTCATTGCGTCGGCCACGTGCGACCCCAATCCACCCACCTGCAGTTTGTGGTGGTTGTGCCGCGCTTCCCACCGCGCCGCCAGCTCGCCCAGCGCCTGCTTCGAGGATCCGATCCAGCCGGACGCGGCATCGGCCAGTCCATCCTCGTGGTTGGCGAAGCTCAGGGCGGCCTCGCCGACCGAATCGAGCATGTCGTTGCTGCCGTTATGCAGCGCGACGGGATCGACGTTCAGCTCGTCGGCCATGGCGATTCCTTCCGCTCAGCGGTCCTGCGGGCTGAAGCATAGCCCGCACCAGGCGAGTGCGCCCTTCACCTTTCTTGCCGTCAACGACCAGCCGCCGGGCCCGCGTGAGCACCGCCTTGATCAGCGTCGCAGTAGAGTTGGCGCACCCGGCCAGACGGCGAGGAGGGAGCCACCCCAGGCCGGAATGCGCGCGTATCGCAGCCGCCAGCGCGGCGGCGTCGACCAGTACCCCGAAAGCACCGTATTTCGCATCGGCATGACGAATAATTCGTGGACTCCATCCCAGCGAAGGGAGCGGCGTGGCCACGGCGATGCACGACAAGACGGTGTTCACCGCGATGCCGCGTCGGACGCGGCGCATAGCAATGGCGACGACGGCGCTGGCCGGCGCATTGTCGGTGGCGATGACCGTCCCGCACGCCGGCGCCGATAGTTCGTACCAGCCCGCGCTCGACCAGCTTCTCGAGGCTATGCAGCAGGCTGCGAACTACGACGCGGCACTGCCATTTGCGACACCGGATAGCGACGCCATGCTGGCGACCAGTCTGCAGAACACGAACTACGAATTGCTATCTGCCGGGTTGTCCAGAGTCACTGAGCTTTTCAACGGGGTCTTCTTCCAGTCACCCGAAGCAGTGGCCGGCGATGCGGCCGATTCCCGTCAATACTTCCAATTCTTCACCCCCGACATCTACTACCACGCGACCGCCGGTCTGGCGCCCGGTGCGACCTACGAGCTCACTGGCACCCTCGGCAAAGGAACCGAAGCTCTCGCCATCGCGACCGAAGCAATCACCGGTTCAACGGCCGTGAGCAAGGAGAGTCTGGAGCTCGATCACGGCCTGATCGTCAATCCAGATGGCACATTCACCGTCGACATCGGCCCCACACAGCCAAGCGGCGCAGTCAATTTCATCAACGACACGGATGCCACCAGCAACGGGGATGCGTCGCTACTAATTCGGGACGTGTTGGGCGACTGGGCCCAGGGCCCAGGCAGCATCAGCATTCACTGCGTGTCTGACTGCCCCGCGTTCTTCACCATACCGACCACCGGACTCTTTCCCGGCGCCGACGGGTCGGCCGCCGAAATCGGCTCGCTGGCAGGGACCTCCGCTACTCAAGTCATGTCGGTCGACTCGCTGTTGACCACGTTGTTCACCGCCTTCAGTAACATCGTCGGACCTTTCAACCAAGAAAACATGGGCCTGGCCGAGGTTGCCGGTATCGAGCTCCCGCCCAACACGATGAGCGCGCTGGCCCCCGAAACCAGCGTGTTTGCAACCGGTCTGCCCAGTGCGGACGTCTCCGGCGGTAACTTCGACCTGAGTCCCGACCAAGCGCTGATCGTGCAAGTGCCAGACGTGCCATCGGGCTACAGCGGGATCGAGCTGATGAACGTCTTCGGCGCGGCACTGCCCTACACCCTGGCGCAGACCACCTTGAACAACACCACCGCCTTCGCCGATCCCGATGGATACACGTACTACGTGGTCAGCGCGACCAACCCGGGTGTAGCGAATTGGCTTGACAGCAATGGCGTTAGCAGCGGCGAGATCTTCGCCCGGTTCGAGAACCTCCCCGATGGCACGGACCCGACGGGCTTACCGGTGACGACCGAGGTGGTGCCGGTGGCCGATGTGGCCAGCTATCTGCCCGCGGACACACCCACCGTCAGCCCCGCCGAATATGCCGCCGACATGTCGCAGCGCGTCTTTTCGTACGACTACGCCCTGGACCTGTCCCGCGAGAACGCCCAACCTGATTGGGTGGTACAGGAATTGATACTTCACGGGTTGCAGGGGGTGATGGGCGCCGACAACTTCGCCGCGGTGTTCGGCAGCGACCCGTCAACTCCCCTCGAGCTGAGGTTCACCCCGGCCTTGTCGCCTGACTGGGCCACCGTCGACCACGACTTGCTCACCAATCCAGTCGGCAGCCTGGAGGCGATCTTCAACACTCTGCCCCTGGCGGCCAGCGACACCAACTTGCCCACTGAATTGGCGCTGGGCCAGACCGTGCTATCGCTGCTGCTTCCTCAGCAGCTCGGATCCCTATTCAACGACACGGTTCTCGACCCGAACACCGGGATCATCGGCGGCTTCCTCAACGCCCGCGACGACCTGGCGACCGCGGTCTTGACCGCCAACAATGACTTCCCGACCGACCTTGGCAGTGCGGCAACAACGGAGTGGGCGAACATGCCCGAGTTGGTCCAGTCGACCGGGAGCACGCTGCTGGCTGAGCTTGGCACGCTACTCAACCCCGCAGATCTCTTCGCAGCATGAGAAACCCGGATTCCATCAGTCGCCGTCAGCTGCTTCGGCTGGCGGGCGGCGTCGGTGCGGCGTCGATGATCAGCGCCTGCGCGAGTGACATCCGGACGACCCGTACCCGCCTGACCGCTTCCACTGCGGCACAGTTGATATGCCGAGATGCCTGGGGTGCGCGACCGCCCCGACCCGGCGGCAAGCGGCACACCATCACCCGCATGACCCTGCACCACGAGGCCGTGGTGCTCGGCGACAACCGAAATGCCCCTGAGCGCTTACGCAAAGACCAGCAATACCACCAAGACCAGCACGGGTGGATCGACATCGCATACCACGTCGGCGTCGACCGCAATGGCAACCTCTATGAATTGCGGAGCACCGAGATTGCCGGTGACACCGCGACGGACTACGACACCACGGGTCATTTCCTCGTTCTCTGCGAGGGAGACTTCGATCAAGAGGCCGTGTCGGAGGCGCAGCTTCACGGCGCCGCGCTCGCATTCGCGTGGGCCGCCCAGAACTTCGGTATCGCGAGCAGTACCCTGGCGGGCCACCGCGACTTCGCCCAGACCTCATGCCCGGGCATGAACCTCTACGCCCACCTGTCCTCAGGTGACCTCAAACACCGCATCGACGGTCTGCTTGCCTCGGGTGGGGTTAATCTTCAACGCTTTTGCGGGCCCGACGCGACCGCAAGAGTGGCGGCCATCGAGGCCGGCCATTAGTACAGCGGGAGAAGGTCGACCCACCAATCGGCACTCATTGCTGCCGCTGCATCGGATTCGGTGAGAAAAGCCTGAAAAAAAGTCTGAGTTAAGCCTTTGCGCGGGTCAGTAAGGGTTTCCCGACAGTTCAATCAGACCGCCACCCGGCGGGATGAGCCCAATGGGCTTCGAAGAAGATGTCGGGCCGATAATGTCTTGTTGTCGTTAACCGACTGATGGAGGCGATATGAGCTATCGGACGATCGTCGTCGGCACGGACGGCTCGGAGTCGTCGTTACTGGCGGTCGACCGCGCAGGCGCGATCGCGGCGCAAGAATCGGCGAAGCTGATCATCGCGAGCGCGCATCTCGACACGTCGGAAAAGGGCGGCTGGTCACGGCCGCCCTCCCCCGATCGTCTGACTGACGGCAGGGCCGCCGACAGCCTAGGGGGCGAGGGTTACCGGATGCATGGGAGTGCCCCCGTTTACGCGATCCTTCAGGACGCCCGCGAACGCGCGCATGCCGCCGGCGCGCGTGACATCGAAGAGCAGGCGATCGTCGGCGCACCAGTCAACGCGTTGCTGCACCTGGCCGAGGAGGTCAAAGCGGACCTGCTCGTCGTGGGCAACTTGGGGGTGGGCACGGTCGCCGGCCGTCTTTTGGGCTCCGTGCCCGACACCGTTGCCCGCAAGGCCAAGGTAGACATCCTCATCGTCCACACAGTCAGTTAGCCCGAAGCGGCAACGCTTTCCAAGCAGGAAGCCACGAAAGATGTTGGCGGCCTGAATATCCGGCGTCAGCGCATGTCGGCACCCTCAGGTCAAAGCACTGCTCCTATTAGCGCGAGAGGCAATATTCCCAGGTCGGCAGCGAGCGGGATGCCAATCGCGTCGACGGGGTTGCCAGCCGCGAGTTCGGTGGTGAAGACGTTGTAGTCGATCTCGGGAAGGGTGATGAACAACGCGGTGGCCACATCCAACGGCGGGAAGCCGGTGTGGGGCGGGAAGGTATCGAACAGGTCCTGGAAGGTCGTGGGCACGATTGAGAGAACCGACAATTGGGTACCGGGGAGGATATTTTCCAGTGTCGTCCCGAGTTCGTCGGCCCAGGATGGCAACGAGTACACGTAGTTACTCGGATTTATTAAATCCTTGATGGCGTCAGTGATCCCTTGCTGCAAGCCGTTGGCCAACGCTTGCGGAACCTGCTCAAGGACACTGGAACTCGGCAAGAACCCCAACGTTGTGGGCACGTCGGCATAGCCCTGACTCCAACCACCCAAGTAGTTGTCGTCGACGTTTCCGTAGCCCAGGTTCACCAGCACCGACAAGTCCGGGTTGAGCAAATCGGCCAGCGGGTTGCCGATGAAGGGAATCAGTTGCAACGGCTCCAGCAGGGGCAAGGTGGTGACGGGAATCTCGTAGTAGTTGGTCAAGGCGTCTGCCGACGACGTCGGCAGTTGGATGGCGTCCGAGACCTGCTCGGCCGTGAGGCCCGGATAGGTGACGTGCTCGAACACGATGCCCAGCACGGCGTTGAGATCGGACAGCGGGTTGATCGGGTATTGCGGGAAGTCGGCGAAACCGTCGTATTCGTGCGTGTAAACGTCGGTCGGGTAGAGATTAGACGCTTCGGGTCCGCTGAACGTCAGGCCCAGGCTCGGGATGCTCGGCTGCGTGCCGTCCGGCAGGTCGAAGCGTTCCAGTATGCCTCCGTTGGGGGCACTTTCATCACCCATCAGCACGAAATGCACGTCATCCCTGGGCACACCCTGGCTCGCAAGCTCCGGCTGCACTAGCGACGAGATCACCGCGCTCTGCGACCAACCGGAGACAACGACGGGGTTCGCGGCGTTAACATCGCCGGTCGCGATTTGCGTTCGGATCGCGGTGTCCAGGATGAGTTGGCCCTGGGCCTCGGACTGGTCGAACGTCTCGGTAAAGGGACCGAGGAATGGATAGAGCGCCTCGGGTGTGGTCAAGACGTGCGTGGTGCCGGTGAAGTCCCGCGGCGCCAGGTACTCCGCGTCGATGGCATTCGCATAGGTCTGACCGGGCGTCTCGAGGCCACTGCCGCCCATGATGAAGGCCGTGCCATCCCCGAGCGGGGAATCCGCAGTGTCACCGCTGGTGAGCCGTACCGCGCGCGTCTGCACGCCGGGTGACGGCGGGACCAGCGATGGGACCGCGATCAAGCCGGCGCCCACGAGGGCGACACCGAAGGTGCCGTGCAGACCAAGCATCGGGGGCCTCTCCCTTGGGGTGCCCAGCTGCTGGTGCACCGAGCAACAGTGAGCAGAATTACAGCACGACAGCCAACCACTGCGAAGCGCGATCGCCGAAAAGCTCAGCCGCGCGTCGTAGCTACCAGTTGCTCGGCGCGTAATCCTTGAGGAAGCAGCCGTAGAGATCTTCGCCGGACTCCCCGCGGACGATCGGGTCATAGACACGAGCGGCACCGTCGACGAGGTCGAGCGGGGCATGGAACCCCTCGTCGGCAAGCCGCAGCTTGGTCGGGTGTGGACGCTCGTCGGTGATCCAGCCCGTGTCGACGGCGGTCATCAGAATGCCATCCTGCTGCAGCATCTCGGCGGCGCTGGTGCGGGTGAGCATGTTCAGCGCGGCCTTCGCCATGTTGGTGTGCGGATGCCCCGGCCCCTTGTATGCGCGGCTGAACTGCCCCTCCATTGCCGACACATTCACGACGTATTTGCGGCGAGACGGTGAAGCGGCCATCGCCGGGCGAAGGCGACTCACCAGAATGAACGGCGCAGTCTGGTTGCACAGCTGAACCTCGAGCAGTTCCATCGCGTCGACCTCGTGCACGCGTTGGGTCCAACTGTTGACGGGCGCGGTATCGGGCAGCAGGCCGCCCGCGTCTATGGCGGTGCCCGCGGCGATCCGGTCCGGGGATGCACTTCGGGCGGCGAGCGCCAGTTCAGTTACGGCGTGCGGCGTTTGGTGCTCTGCGAGGCTGCCGGCAAGTGCCGCGGGATGGGCGTCGCTGACGCGGTCGAACGTGATCACGTCGACGAGTTCCGGCGCCGGGGTGCGCTCCGCCTCGACGAGCGCAGCGTAGGAGCCGGGGGCTCGGCGCACCGTCTGGGCGGCGTTGTTGATCAGAATGTCCAGCGGGCCCTGTGCGGCCACGGAGTCCGCAAGCGCGACGACCTGTGCGGGGTCGCGCAGGTCGATCCCGACGATGCGTAGCCGGTGCAGCCAGTCGGCGCTGTCGGGCATCGCGGCGAAGCGGCGCACGGCGTCGCTCGGAAAGCGGGTGGTGATCGTCGTGTGGGCGCCATCGCGGAGCAGTCGCAGCGCGACATACATGCCGATCTTGGCGCGGCCACCGGTGAGCAGGGCGCTCCGACCGGTGAGGTCGGTGCGGGTGTCACGCTTGGCGCGGTTGAGCGCGGCGCACTCCGGGCAGAGCTGGTGATAAAAGGCGTCGACCACTGTGTAGCGGTTCTTGCACATGTAGCAGGCGCGCGACCGGAGCAAGGTGCCTGCGCTGGCGCCCACCGCAGTCGACACCAATGGCAGGCCCGCAGTTTCGTCGTCGATGCGACCGGGCGCACCGGTGGCGGTGGCCGCGGTGACCGCGTGATCTGCGGCTGCCACCGCGTCGCGCTTGGCGTGGCGGCGGGCTTTCTTGACCGCCTTGAAGATGCCCGCGGTGGCCCGACGCACGGCCACGGCATCGGGATGCTCGGGCGGCAAGGACTCGATTTCGGCCAGCACCATTAGGCACGTGTTGAGCTTGTCCGGGTCGATCGCGTTCACCGTCGAAGAGTACGGGCTTATTCACGAGGTAGCGACGCGGTGCCTGCGGGTTAAACCTAGGATCCCGGCCGCCACAAAGGGCACCGGGGAGAGCGTGGCGATCACTGCGCTTCTGGAACCGACTAGCGGCTTGCTGCGAAGCCCGGTAATGAAGTCGGCCCCATCACTAGTCAGTCCAACCGTTGCCCACCGCTGCAATTCGCCTTCTTCGCCGCGCGCCCAGGCCGCGCAGGCGCCCGCGCCGAGCACCACATCACGGATCCCGATGGTCCGCATCAGGAGTGTTTCGGTGCCGGATCCGGGCGAAAAGATGCGGCTCGGCGCCAGGATCATCGTCGCTCCCACGGCGACGCGGCCCGCCGCGACCATTGCCAAAATCGCGGTCGATGCCCGGGCCTTTTCGCGCATCACGGCTCGACCCTACTCACCGTGTGCGGGTCGGAGTCGCGGATGCGTGGGATGTGGCGCCCGGCGCGACGCGGAGCGTAGGTGTGGCTTTGACAACGAGCGCGCCGCTCCGTCCCACGAGTGAACCGATCCCCTGGCAAGCTCGTGACATGTTCAGTCGATAGTGCCGATCGGCCAGCTGTCTGCGGACTGTTGACGTTTACGAGCCGGAGAGGGTGGAAGAGCATGGCCCACAGAGACATTGATGTGCTGCCGGACCTGCACTCGGAAGCTCCGAGCATCTCTATTCCGGTGCATTCGGTTGGACACGTGGGGGTCAAGCGGATCGTCGCGATCGACGAACATGACAGTGCGGCGATGGTCGTCATGGACATCTCAGTCGGTTTATCCGCCCACCAACGTGGCGCGCACATGTCCAGGCTGATCGAATGCATCGATCGGCCAGGTCCACAGCCGACCGTCCTCGACTACGCACAGGGCATCCTCGAGCGGCTGCGCGGCGCGGTGCCCGCCGCCGCGTCCTGGTCGGTGGACGCGCGGGCCACGATGGTGTTGTCGCACGACGGCGGATTCAAGCCGGTCGAGGAGATCTGCCGGATCGAAGCGGCAGAGCAGACCGAGGTGACCTGGGGCGCCGCATTCAAGGTTTGCCTGGCCTGTCCCCAAGCCCAGAGCGCGATCGCCTTCGACCGTGACGACATGGACAACGTCGGCGAGCATCCGTCGCACAACCAGGTTTGCGACCTGGAAATCACCGTGACCGGGGACTTGACCACCGTGGCCGGTCGTTCCGTGGCCGACCTGCTCGCTGTTGGAGAGTGCGCGGCCAGCGGACCGGTGCGCGAACTGCATAAGCGACGTAGCGAAGCCGACACGGTCACCGCCATCCACCACCACGCGGTGTTCGC
>NZ_DASXHW010000239.1:0-4152 GCF_036488105.1 Mycobacterium sp.
CGAGGAACGACTCAAGGCCGTCCTCGACGACATCAAAAACTCGGCCGGCCAGATCATCACCTTCATCGATGAGCTGCACACCATCGTCGGAGCCGGCGCGACCGGCGAGTCGGCGATGGATGCCGGCAACATGATCAAGCCCATGCTGGCCCGCGGTGAGCTGCGCCTGGTGGGCGCCACCACGCTCGACGAGTACCGCAAGTACATCGAGAAGGACGCCGCCCTGGAGCGGCGCTTCCAGCAGGTGTTCGTCGGTGAGCCGTCGGTGGAGGACACCGTCGGCATCCTTCGTGGCCTGAAAGACCGCTACGAGGTGCACCACGGCGTGCGCATCACCGACTCCGCGCTGGTTTCGGCGGCGTCGCTGTCCGACCGCTACATCACCGCCCGCTTCCTGCCGGACAAGGCCATCGACCTGGTCGACGAGGCCGCGGCACGCCTGCGGATGGAGATCGACTCCCGGCCCGTCGAGATCGACGAGGTCGAGCGGTTGGTCCGTCGCCTCGAGATCGAGGAGATGGCGCTGGCCAAGGAGGAGGACGCGGCGTCCAAGGAGCGGCTGGAGAAGCTGCGCTCCGAGCTGGCCGACCATCGCGAGAAGCTGTCCGAGCTGACCGCGAAGTGGCAGAACGAGAAAAGCGCCATCGACGTGGTCCGCGAACTGAAAGAACAGCTGGAGACGCTGCGCGGCGAATCCGAGCGCGCCGAGCGCGACGGCGACCTGGCCAAGGCCGCCGAGCTGCGCTACGGCCGCATCCCGGAAATCGAGAAAAAACTCGACGCCGCGGTTCCGCAGGCGCAGGCCCGCGAGAACGTGATGCTCAAGGAAGAAGTCGGTCCCGACGACATCGCCGACGTGGTGTCGGCGTGGACGGGCATCCCGGCCGGGCGACTGCTGGAAGGCGAGACCGCCAAGCTGCTGCGGATGGAAGACGAGCTGGGCAAGCGTGTCGTCGGGCAGAAGAAAGCCGTCCAGGCCGTCTCCGACGCGGTGCGCCGCACCCGGGCCGGGGTCGCCGACCCCAACCGGCCGACCGGTTCGTTCCTGTTCCTCGGTCCCACCGGTGTCGGTAAGACCGAGCTGGCCAAGGCGCTGGCGGACTTCCTGTTCGACGACGAGCGGGCGATGGTCCGCATCGACATGAGCGAGTACGGCGAGAAGCACTCGGTGGCCCGCCTGGTCGGTGCCCCGCCCGGCTATATCGGCTACGACCAGGGCGGTCAGTTGACCGAGGCGGTCCGCCGCCGGCCCTACACCGTCGTGTTGTTCGATGAGGTGGAAAAGGCCCACCCGGACGTGTTCGACGTGCTGCTGCAGGTGCTCGACGAGGGCCGGCTCACCGACGGGCAGGGCCGCACGGTCGACTTCCGCAACACCATCCTGATCCTGACGTCCAACCTCGGGTCGGGCGGCACGGAGGAGCAGGTGATGGCCGCGGTGCGCTCGGCGTTCAAGCCGGAGTTCATCAACCGCCTCGACGACGTGCTGATCTTCGATGGGCTCAACCCCGAGGAACTGGTGCGGATCGTTGACATCCAGCTCGAGCAGCTGGCCAAGCGGTTGGCGCAACGACGGCTGCAGCTGGAGGTGTCACTGCCGGCCAAGGAGTGGCTGTCGCAGCGTGGTTTCGACCCGGTCTACGGCGCCCGTCCGCTGCGGCGGCTGGTGCAGCACGCCATCGGTGACCAGCTGGCCAAGATGCTGCTGGCCGGTGACGTGCACGACGGCGACGTGGTGCCGGTCAACGTCAGCGCCGACGGCGACTCGCTGGTCCTGGGCTGATCCGGGTCGCCGCGGGCTGACCCTTGCTACCGCTTCGGTGTGGATGCCTGCGCCGAAGCGGTAGCAAACTTTAATTCTGTTGTGACCTGCTCGCATTCCCGGTTACGGGGTCGCAGCGGTTAGGCTACGTGGCGATGGTTCCCCTCTGGTTTACGCTCTCCGCGCTGTGCTTCGTCGGCGCGGCGGTGTTGCTGTACGTCGACATCGACCGCCGCCGTGGACGAGGACGGCGCCGTAGGTCGTGGGCGCGGTCGCACGGATTCGACTACGAGCAGGAATCCACCGAGATCCTCAAGCGCTGGAAGCGCGGCGTGATGTCGACTGTCGGGAGCAACATTCCGGCCCGCAACGTCGTGTTGGGCCAGATCCGCGGCGAGGCGGTCTTCATCTTCGACCTCGAGGAAGTCGCCACCGTGATCGCCCTGCACCGCAAGGTGGGCACCAACGTCGTCGTCGACGTACGGCTCAAAGGCCTCAAAGAGCCTCGGGAGAACGACATTTGGCTGCTGGGGGCGATCGGGCCGCGGATGGTGTACTCCACCAACCTGGACGCCGCCCGTCGCGCCTGCGATCGCCGCATGGTCACCTTCGCGCACACCGCACCCGACTGCGCCGAGGTCATGTGGAACGAGCAGAACTGGACGCTGGTCAGCATGCCGATCGGCAGCACTCGCGCCCAATGGGACGAGGGTCTGCGCACGGTGCGCCAATTCAACGACCTGCTGCGGGTGTTGCCGCCGGTGCCGCAGGCGGCAGGATCTGCCGGCACGCAGCAGTCGGCGACCCGCCGCAAGTCGGCCCCCAGCCGGCCGCTGGCTCCCGCCGGGCGCGCCGAGGTGCCGCAGCGGGAGGCAGAGTCGTTCACCCGTGAGGCCGGGTCGGCGTCGCGCGCCGCCACCCCGCCGACTGCTCGGCAAGACCCGATCCGCCGTCCTCCGACGAGCCGAAACGGCCACCAGGCTTCGCATCACCAGCGCTGAGTCCGCACCGCACACCCCCTAAGTACACTGACGCCGTGCCTCGTCGCGTCGCCCTGATCACCGGGCCCACATCCGGTATCGGCGAAGGCTTCGCGCGACGCTATGCCGCTGACGGCTACGACCTGGTGCTGGTGTCTCGCGACGCAGACCGTCTCAAGGTGCTGGCCGCCGAGTTGTCCGACGAGGGTGGGCGGAACATCGAGGTGCTGCCCGCCGATCTAAGCCGGGCCGCCGACCGCGACAAGGTCGCCGAGCGGCTGACCGCCGGTGTCGACGTTCTGGTGAACAACGCCGGCTTCGGCACCTCCGGCGAATTCTGGACCGCCGAGCCCGCGAAGCTGCAGTCTCAGCTGGACGTCAACGTCACCTCGGTGATGCAGCTGACCCGGGCGGCGTTGCCGGCGATGATCGACGCCGGTGCGGGCACGGTGATCAACGTCGCCAGCGTTGCGGGGCTGTTGTCCGGTCGGGGCTCGACGTATTCGGCCTCCAAGGCCTGGGTGGTGTCGTTCACCGAAGGGCTGGCCGTCGGGTTGCGAGGCACCGGCGTCGGAATGCACGTGGTGTGTCCGGGCTACGTGCACACCGATTTTCACGACCGGGCCGGCATCGACATGACGTCGCTGCCGTCGTTCATGTGGCTCGAGGTCGACGATGTCGTCCGGGAAACTTTCGCCGGCGCCGCCGCCGGCAAGGTGGTCATCATCCCCGGCGTGCAGTACAAGGCGATCACCACCGCCAGCCGGATGGTCCCGCGAACACTGTCGCGCGCCGTCACGAGTGTTTTCGGTCGGGGCCGTGGCCGCACCTGAGCTCGCCGAATTGGCCGACCTGGTACGCCAATTGGCGGTGGTGCACGGCCGCGTCACATTGTCGTCGGGCAAGGAAGCCGACTACTACGTCGATCTGCGTCGCGCCACGTTGCATCACCGGGCCGGGCCACTGATCGGCCGGCTGGTCCGCGAACTCACCGCCGACTGGGACTACGACGCGGTCGGTGGACTGACGCTGGGCGCCGACCCGGTTGCCACTGCCGTCATGCACGCACCGGGTCGACCGATCGACGCTTTCGTCGTCCGGAAATCTGTGAAAACCCATGGTATGCAACGACTTATCGAAGGTCACGGCATCGCCGGTCAGCGGGTCCTGGTAGTCGAGGACACCAGCACGACCGGCGGGTCGGCGCTGACCGCGGTGCGGGCCGTGCTGGAGGCCGGCGCGCAGGTGGTCGGCGTGGCGACGGTGGTTGACCGCGCCACCGGTGCGGCCGAAGCCATTGAAGCCGAAGGCTTTCCGTACCGCAGCGTACTGGGGCTGGCGGACCTCGGGCTGCAGTAGTCACCGTGCGCACGTTCATCGCGATAGTGGCGACGTTGGCTCTGGCCTGTG
>NZ_DASXHW010000338.1:0-6607 GCF_036488105.1 Mycobacterium sp.
ACAGCCTGGACCCGAAGGCCGACTACGGCCCGCTCGTCACCGATGCCGCGCTCAAGCGGGTCCGCGACTACATCGGCCAGGGCGTCGAGGCGGGTGCCGACCTGGTGGTCGACGGCCGCGAGCGCACCACCGATGAGCTGAGCTTCGATGACGCCAGCCTGGAGAAGGGCTTCTTCATCGGGCCCACGCTCTTCGACCACGTCACCACCGAGATGTCGATCTACACCGACGAGATCTTCGGCCCGGTCCTGTGCATCGTGCGCGCACACGACTACGAAGACGCGTTGCGGCTGCCGACCGAACACGAATATGGCAACGGAGTGGCGATTTTCACTCGCGATGGCGACGCCGCCCGCGACTTCGTGTCCCGCGTCCAGGTGGGCATGGTCGGGGTCAACGTACCGATCCCGGTACCGGTGGCCTACCACACGTTTGGCGGCTGGAAGCGGTCCGGCTTCGGCGATCTCAACCAGCACGGCCCCGCGTCGATCCAGTTCTACACCAAGGTCAAGACCGTGACGGAGCGCTGGCCATCGGGCATCAAGGACGGCGCCGAATTCACCATCCCGACAATGAAGTAGCCCTGGTGACTCAACTCTTCGGCCTGGACGACGACGAACGGGTCATCACCGAGACGGCGGCCGCGTTCGCCGCCAAGAAGCTTGCCCCGTACGCGCTGGAATGGGATGCCGCTCATCACTTTCCGGTCGACGAGCTACGGGAAGCGGCGAGCCTCGGCATGGCGGCCATCTATTGTCGCGACGACGTGGGCGGCAGCGCGCTGCGCCGTTTGGACGGGGTGCGGATCTTCGAGCAGCTCGCGACGGCGGACCCGACGACCGCGGCATTCCTCTCGATCCACAACATGTGTGCCTGGATGATCGACGCGTTCGGCACCGACGAGCAGCGCAAGGGCTGGGTGCCGCGGCTGGCATCGATGGACGCCATCGCCAGCTACTGCCTGACCGAACCCGGCGCCGGCTCGGACGCCGGCGCGTTGAGCGCCAAGGCGGTCAAGCACAACGGTGACTATGTGCTCGACGGCGTCAAGCAGTTCATCTCCGGCGCCGGCACCTCGGACGTGTACGTGGTGATGGCCAGAACCGGCGGCACCGAAACGCCCGGCCCGCGCGGCATCTCGGCGTTCATCGTCGAAAAGGGAACCCCAGGATTGAGTTTCGGCGCACACGAAGAGAAGATGGGCTGGAACGCACAGCCGACCGCGCAGGTGGTGCTCGACGGGGTGCGGGTGCCCGCCGACGCGATGCTCGGCGGCGTCGACGGCGAGGGCGGCGGCTTCGCCATCGCGATGAACGGCCTCAACGGCGGCCGGATCAACATCGCGGCCTGCTCGCTGGGCGGTGCGCAGGCCGCGTATGACAAGGCCGCAACCTATGTCGCGCATCGCGAGGCGTTTGGGGCTCCCCTGCTCGACGAGCCCACCATCCGGTTCACCTTGGCCGACATGGCCACCGCGCTGGAGACGTCGCGACTGATGTTGTGGCGGGCGGCCGCGGCACTGGACGGCGACGACGACGACAAAGTCGAACTGTGCGCGATGGCCAAACGGTATGTCACCGATGCGTGTTTCGACGTGGCCGACAAGGCTCTGCAATTGCACGGCGGCTACGGCTATCTTCGCGAGTACGGTCTGGAGAAGATCGTGCGCGATCTCAGGGTGCACCGCATCCTGGAGGGAACCAACGAAATCATGCGGGTGGTCATCGGCCGAGCCGAAGCCGCCCGGGTCCGCGCCAGCGCCTAGGAGGGCCAGAGCAGATGTCCACGGTCGCGTTTTTGGGGCTCGGCCACATGGGCGGTCCCATGTCGCAGAATCTGGTCGACGCCGGCCACACCGTGCGGGGCTTCGACCCCTTTCCCGCAGCCGCCGAAGCCGCCGCCGGCCACGGTGTCGTGGTGTTGGACAGCGGTGCGGATGCGGTCGCCGGGGCGGACGTCGTCATCACGATGCTCCCGCACGGCGACGCGGTCAAACGCTGCTACGCCGAGATCCTGCCGGCGGCAGCTGATGGCGCGCTATTCATCGACAGCTCAACCATTTCCGTCGATGACGCCCGCGAAGTCCACGCGCTGGCGGGTTCGCACGGGGTGGCCCAACTCGACGCACCGGTCTCCGGCGGGGTCAAGGGCGCTGTCGCCGGCACCCTGGCCTTCATGGTCGGCGGTGACGACGATGCGCTAGAGCGGGCACGCCCGGTGCTGGAGCCGATGGCGGGCAAGATCATTCACTGCGGCGCGAGCGGCGCCGGTCAGGCCGCCAAGGTGTGCAACAACATGGTGCTGGCGGTGCATCAGATCGCGATCGGCGAAGCATTTGTGCTGGCCGAAAAGCTCGGGCTGTCGGCACAGTCGCTGTTCGACGTGATCACCGGCGCGACCGGAAACTGCTGGGCGGTGCACACCAACTGCCCGGTGCCCGGCCCAGTGCCGACCTCGCCGGCCAACAACGACTTCAAACCCGGCTTCGCCACCGCGCTGATGAACAAAGACCTCGGGCTGGCGATGGATGCGGTCAACTCGACCGGCTCGACGGCGCCACTGGGTAGCCACGCCGCCGACATCTACGCGAAATTCGCAACGACCAACGCCGACAAGGACTTCAGCGCCATTATCGAGACGCTACGGGGCTAGGCGGCCTGCCGGATCCACCAGCGTCGGTGCGCTTGCTGACAACTGGCCGCCGATAACAGGCTGCTGTCAACGAATACCGCAGGCAGCCCCGCGGCGGCCGATGTGCGCAGGCCGTAATCCGAGCCGGTGACGGCCAGCGCGGCCCGCGGCGTTATTCCGAGCTCCCACAACGCCAGCCGGTACAGCTCGCCGCTGCGAGCAAGAGCCGTGTCGGGTTCGGGTAAGTCGTCGATGGTCACGATGGTCTCCACGAGACCATCACCGAGAAGTTGCCGCACCTGCGTTTCAACCTCGGCCCGTGGCCGGGTGCTCACCACGCTGACCCAGATGCCCGCGACGAACAGGCTCATCACCGCATCGACGAGATCGGTCCCGGGACCGTCATGTCCGACGTCGGGCAGCGCGGTGTCAGCGTCGAAGATCACCGCGCGCAGAACCTCGGCTTCGGTCCGCGCTTCTCGGTCCCACCAAAAACTCCGGGTTGGACGAGTCTGACCCTTGGCTCGCACGCCCACAGGGTGCCCCGAATCGGGTTGCCCAGCCTCCCCCATTAGGGGGATTCGCGTGACCAACTTGCATACTGTGGTGCCATGGCGGCGCCGGTACGACTTGTCCTCGTCGATGACCACGAGATGGTCATCGAAGGACTCAAGGCGATGCTGGCCGCGTTCAAGGACCGGGTGCAGGTTGTCGGCCAGGCGGTCGGCGCGGATCGCGCCGTCGAGGTCGTCGACGACCTGCAGCCCGATGTGGTGCTGTGCGATGTGCGCATGCAGGGCTCCAGCGGACTGGACCTGTGCAAGTCGTTGCGCGAGCGCGACGCAGACCGCAAAGTTGTGATGCTGTCGGTCTACGACGACGAGCAGTACCTGTATCAGGCGCTGCGGGTGGGCGCGAGCGGATACCTGCTGAAAAGCATCAACAGCGACGAGTTGGTCCGCCAGCTGGAATTGGCCCATCACGGCGACACCGTGATCGACCCGGGAATGGCGGCGCGCGCGGCCGACGCCGCTGCCCGCATGCAGCGCGACGAATTCTGGCCCGGCGCCCGGCAGGGGCTGACACAGCGCGAGAGCGAAATCCTGTCGTGCATGGTCAACGGGCTGTCCAATCGCGGCATCGCCAACAAGCTGGTGATCGGCGAGGAGACGGTCAAAAGTCATTTGCGCGCGATCTATCGCAAGCTCGGGGTCAACGACCGCACCGGCGCGGTGGCCACCGCGCTGCGCGAGGGCATATACCAGTGACCACAGCACCCGACAGCGGCGCCCGCGGCTCGCACGCGGTGCGCGATCTCGTCGGCTCTGATCGGGAATTGGCGCTGCTGCGGGAACTCATCCAGGCCGCCTCGACCGGGCCAGGGGTGGGACCGCTGGCCGCCGCCGCGGCGCGGATGATCACCGCGGCCACCGGAACCGACGTGTGTTTCGTGCACGTGCTCGACGACAGCGACCGCTCACTCACCCTCGCCGGTGCCACGCCTCCGTTCGACGGCCAAGTGGGAAAGATCCGGCTGCCGTTGGGATCCGGAATTTCCGGCTGGGTGGCCCAGCATCGTGAGCCCGTTGTCATCACCCACGACAAGGAAGCCGACCCGCGTTACCTGCCGATCCAGTCGCTGCGCGGACGCGACTTCACCTCGATGGTGTCGATGCCGATGGAAACCGATCCCGGCGGGCTGGTCGGCGTGCTCAACGTGCACACCGTCGCCCGCCGCGAATTCACCGACGGCGACGTCGAGCTGCTGCGCGTGATCGGCCGGCTGATCGCCGGCGCCATGCATCAGGCCCGGTTGCACCGGCAGCTGGTGGCCAGGGAGCGGGCCCACGAACTTTTCGTCGAGCAGGTGATCGAGGCACAGGAAATCGAACGTCGCCGCGTCGCAGGCGATATCCACGACGGCATCTCGCAACGTCTGATCACGCTGTCTTACCGCCTCGACGCGGCGGCGCGCGCGGTCGGCGACGATCCCACCGAGGCATCCAGTCAACTCGCCGAGGCGCGGGCGTTGGTCGGCTTGACGCTGGGCGAAGCCCGCGCGGCGATCAGCGGACTGCGCCCACCGGTCCTCGACGATCTGGGCCTGGCGGGTGGGCTGGCCAGCCTCGCCCGGTCGATACCGGACTTGGCCGTGGAGCTCGAGCTGGCCGACGTCCGGTTGCCCGAGCACATCGAGATCGCCCTCTACCGGATTGCCCAAGAAGGTCTGCAGAACATCGTCAAACACGCAAACGCTTCGGTGGCCAGGCTGCGCTTCGCCCTCGACGACGACACCGCTCGGCTCGAAATCGCGGACAACGGAATAGGTTTCGACACCTTCGAGAATCCGCTGGGTGGCGACGAGATGGGTGGCTACGGCGTGCTGTCGATGGCCGAGCGCGCGGAGTTGGTCGGCGGCCGGCTGAACATTCGATCGCGGCCCGGCTCTGGGACGACGGTCACGGCGACGATCCCGATGCCCTCGCTCATCGACTAGAAGTCGCCGGCGCTGTGGCGCAATGTCTCGATCGACGACACCAGCGCCTGCGACTCACTGTCGGACATTCCGATATCGCAGAACACCTGCTCGTTGAGCGTGACGGTGGCGTCCTCGACGGTCGAGCGGCCCAGGTCGGTGATCCGCACCAGCGTGGTTCGGCCATCGGTCGGGTGCGGCACACGTTGCACCAGATTGTTGGCCTCCAGTCGGCGGATGGCGTGCGTGACGCTGGTCACGTGCACCTGCAACCGGTCGGAGGCCTTGGTGATCGGCAACGCCCCGCTGCGACTGAACGCCAGCAATCGCAACAACTCGAATCGGGAGAAGCTCAGATCGTAAGGGCGCAATGCGTTTTCGACGCGGGCGAGCAGGATCTGGTGGGCCCGCATCACCGACGTCACCGCGACCATGCCGTCGGCCACGTCACCCCACCCGGCGCGTTCCCAGTTCGCTCGCGCGACAGCGATCGGATCGCGGGTGTCGGCTTTGCCGCGGTCACTGGATGGGGCCACGCCCTTTCATACCGCACTTGCGGTCACGACGCGGGCGTCCTCGGCCCTACGCCAGGGACTTTTCCACCGCGCACAGCACTGCCAGCGTCGACTGCAGTTCACCGATGGTGATCCGCGCGCCACCGTCGGGGTAGCAGCGGACCTGCAGGCCGGCTTCGGTGAAGACCTCGTTCCAAGGCCGCTGGGCCTTTGGCAGGTAGACGAAGTTGGCGTGCGAGTCCGTGCTGTAGACACCCATCGCCATCAGTCGCAGCCGCAGATGGTTGCGCTCCGACGTGATTCGGCGAATACGCCGCGAAAGCTGGGCTTCGGCGTCGTACGACGCAGCGACCGCAGCGACGGTGACGCTGCTCATGCCGAACGGCAACTGCATGGTCCACAGCCTGCCCGCCAACTCGGGTGCGGCGAATCCGTAGCCGATCCGTAAACCGGCAAGTCCATAGGCTTTGGAGAAGGTCCGCAGCACAACAACATTCGGGAAGCGCCGGACCAGATCCGGCCCGTCGATCCGGTACCGGGAGGCGACGAATTCGATGTAGGCCTCGTCGAGCAGCACGACGGTGTCGCTGGGGACCTGGCTCAAGAACCATTCGACCGACCAACTCGGCTCCAGTGTTCCGGTCGGATTGTGCGGTCGGCACAGCACCACCACGCGCGCATCGGCCGCCGCCTCGGCCATGGCCGCGAGGTCCTGATAGCCGTGCTTGTCGAGCGGGACGGTGACCTGGGTCAGCCGGGCCATCTGCGCGAAGATCGGGTAGCCGTCGAAAGTCGGTGTGCTCATGACAATCCGGTCACCGGGCCGGGTCACCGCGTGCAACACCTGCAAGGCCACCCCCGATGCTCCCGCCCCGAGCACCACCTGGTCCTCGTCCACCCCGACCCGGTCAGCGATCATTCGCCGCAACTGTCCGGGCAGGAACTCCGGATAACGATTGGCCACGTCGAGGCAGTGGTCCAACGC
>NZ_DASXHW010000304.1:0-8386 GCF_036488105.1 Mycobacterium sp.
CCCAGGCGCGGATGAATCCCGAGCTGCTGATGATCGAAACCGACCACGACCTCCGCAACTCGGCGGACTTCCTGGTGATCGACAAGATCGCCAAGGCGATCTTCCGGGTGCCCGGAATCGGTCGCGTGCAGGCGATTACGCGCCCGGAGGGCACGCCGATCGAGCACACCTCGATACCGTTCCAAATCAGCATGCAAGGCGTCACCCAGCAGCTGAACCAGAAGTATCAGATGGATCAGATGGCCGACATGCTCAAGCAGTCCGACGAGATGCAGACCACGATCGACAGCATGGAGAAGATGTCTCATCTGACCAAGCAGATGTCCGACGACATGCACATCATGGTCCAGAAGATGCATGCGATGACTATCGACATCGAAGAACTACGTGACCACATCTCGGAATTCGACGACTACTTTCGTCCAATCCGCAGCTATTTCTATTGGGAGAAGCACTGCTTCGACATTCCGTCCTGCTGGGCGCTGCGCTCGGTCTTCGACACCCTTGACGGCATTGACACGATGACCGACGACATCGAAAGTCTGCTGCCCGTGCTGGATCACCTCGACACGCTCATGCCCCAACTGACCGCGATGATGCCCGAGATGGTCGCGAACATGAAGGACATGAAGAAGACGATGTTGACCATGTATTCGAGCCAGAAGGGCTTGGCCGACCAGCAGGAAGAGGCGCAGAAGAACTCGACCGCGATGGGTAAAGCGTTCGATGCTTCCAAGAACGACGAGTCGTTCTATCTTCCGCCGGAAACCTTCAACAATGCCGAATTCAAGCGGGGCATGAAGAATTTCATCTCGCCCGACGGTCATGCCGTGCGGTTCATCATCAGCCATGCCGGTGATCCGATGACAGAAGAGGGCATTTCGCACATCGACGCGATCAAGAACGCGGCCAAGGAAGCTCTCAAAGGCACGCCGCTGGAGGGCTCGACGATCTACCTCGGCGGCACCGCGGCCACTTTCAAGGATATGGCCGACGGCAGCAACTATGACTTGCTGATCGCTGGAATCGCTTCGCTGTGTTTGATTTTCATCATCATGCTGATCATCACCCGCAGTGTGGTGGCATCAGCGGTGATCGTCGGCACCGTCTTGCTATCCCTGGGCGCGTCGTTCGGGCTGTCGGTGCTCATCTGGCAGCACCTGATCGGCATTGAGCTGCACTGGATGGTGCTCGCGATGTCGGTCATCATCCTGCTCGCCGTCGGCGCCGACTACAACCTACTGCTGGTGTCGCGGTTCAAAGAGGAGATCCACGACGGCCTGAATACCGGGATCATCCGGTCGATGGGTGGTACCGGGTCGGTGGTCACCTCGGCCGGGCTGGTCTTCGCCTTCACGATGATGACGATGGCGGTCAGTCAGCTGACGGTGATCGGTCAGGTCGGAACCACCATCGGGCTCGGTTTGCTCTTCGACACCCTGATCGTGCGGTCGCTGATGACGCCGTCTATTGCCGCGCTGATGGGCAAGTGGTTCTGGTGGCCGCAGGTTGTTCGGCAACGGCCGAAGCCGTCGCCATGGCCTGCGCCGCTGGAGAAGCGAGACGCGCCGCTGGTAACCGCTTGATGCGCTTGCGCTTACGTCAGTGGATGCGCGCGCTTCCGCCGAGCCCTATCTCGAGGACGCTGCCGGTGATGACCCCCGGGTCGGTAACCAGGTACAGCACGCCGCGGCTGACATCCTCGGGTTGTAGCCATGGCTGAGGGATCGGATTGGCTTTCATCATCCGCCGTACGAGATCGTCCGGGATGTCGTCAGCGCCAGTTGGTTGCACCATCGGTGTTTGCGTCGTAGTGGGGCAGACGACGTTGACCGTGATTCCCTCTTTCGCGACCTCCAGGGCCACGGACTTCGCCAGGCCGATGACACCCCATTTCGTCGCGTTGTAGGCGGCCAAGTCGGGGATACCCATCCGGCCGCCCATCGACGAGGTCACGACGATCCTGCCGAACTTCTGCCGGCGCATCACCGGGATGGCTGCCCGCAGGGTGTGAAACGCGCCGGTCAGATTGGTGTCAACGAGTTGCTGCCAGACCCGGTCGCTGACCTCGTCCAGTGGCCCGGTGCTGACGATTCCGGCGTTGGCCACCACGATGTCGAGGCTGCCGAGATCGGCGACGGTCTGTGTGACGGCGGCGTTGACCGCGGCCGCATCCCGCACATCCACGGTCAAGGGCATGCAGCGTCGGCCCAGTTCGTCGACCAGCTTTGCCGTCTCGCGTAAGTCGTCCTCGGTGCCCAACGGGTAGGTCAGGTCCGCCATGGCCGCGGGAGCATCAGCGAGCACGATGTCGGCGCCCTCGGCGGCCAACGCCAACGCGTGCGCGCGGCCCTGCCCGCGGGCTCCGCCGGTGATCAGAGCAACGCGTCCATCCAAAGCACCCATAGCGGACGAAGTTACCCTGGCTGGCTGAGTTGCTCCGACATCGGTGCGGTCCGCTGTTGCGTCGAGGTAGCGTCACCACATGGCTGAAGGTCGTCTCGCCGATCCGGATTGTTCGTTGGGAACCGACCCTCGGTCGGACCCGCGAATGGTGGAGGCGTTGGCGCAGTTCGGGCTCGACGCCAACATGCCCGTCGTGCCACTGACCATCGATGCGCCGCTGGAGGAACGCCTCGCCTATGCGGAGATGTGCGAGGCGGGCATTGGCGCCGTGCTCGACGCCTTCGCGCCCGGTGTTCCCGACGCGGTTGGCGTCACCACTACGACGACGACGATCACTGGTGAGGACGGCAACGACGTCACGCTGTACATCAGTCGCCCGGACGTCGACGGTCCGTTGCCGGCGGTGGTGCATCTGCACGGTGGCGGCATGGCCATCGCCAGCGCCGCCGACGCGATGTACTCGCGCATTCGGGAGTACCTGGCCGGCACCGGCCTCGTTGTCGTCGGCGTCGAGTTCCGCAACTCCGGGGGAAAGCTTGGCCCGCATACGTTTCCGGCCGGATTGAACGACTGCGCATCGGGCGTGCGATGGGTCGCGGCGCATCGCGCCGAACTTGGCGTCAGCCATCTGATTGTGTCCGGCGAATCGGGCGGAGGCAATCTCACTCTCACGGTGGGGCACAAGGCCAAGAGAGAAGGGTGGTTACACGAGATCGCCGGGTTCTACGCACAATGTCCGTACATCTCGAACCGGTGGCACGAGGTTCCCGACGAGTTGCCGTCGCTGCGTGAATGCGACGGCTACTTCATCAACCTCCAGCAGGCAGAACTCCTCGGCTCGATCTACGACCCCGACGGTGCGCACGCGAACGACCCCACGTGTTTCGCCGGTGTCGCAACCGACGACGACCTGAGCGGTCTACCCCCGCATGTGATTTCGGTGAATGAGCTCGACCCGATGCGCGACGAAGGCTTGGACTACTACCGGCGTCTGATGCGTGCGGGCGTACCTGCCGTGGGCAGAGTCGTCGCGGGTACGTGTCACGGCGGTGACATGTTGTTCGCGGGCGTAATGCCCGACGTTTTCGCCGCCAGCGGGCGGGATCTCAGCGGCTTCGCGAAGGGCCTCGGCTAGACCGGTACCGCCGGGTCAGGCCTCGTTGCGTCAGACTTCCCGCCTCGGTCCATTGCCAGGGTGGTCTCGCGGATTTGGTTGAGCCCGATGAATTCTCGGTGCGCTGGTCGGTGATTGCGGGCCGGGACGTTGGGGCGGTTGGGCGATAGGCCGCTGTCTGGCGTCGTCGGTTCGGAATATCCGGGGCGCCCGGGTCGGTAGCTGTTGTGTCGCGTCCTCACGCCCGGAGCCGACGTCTATCCGGCGCGTGGGCTGCCCCTCCGGACGATGGATCCGCGGCGGGGGAGGTGGCCGTTGCCATGGTGGGGCGGTTGCGCCGTGGGTGCGGAGTCGCGTTGTCTCGGCATCCAACCCCTCAGGCCGGACCCGGTTGTCCCCCTTGCCTTTAGCGGGTGGGCGACGTTGCACGAAGCGTGCAGTGATGATGGCCACGACGAGGATGCACAAGGCTAGCCCGCTGAGCACAGCATCGAAGGTGCTGGTGATCTGCTGGGCGAGATTGTTTCCGTACACCGGGTTGGCAGCCCCGGCGGGCGTACCTGCAACTCGGGGCGATAAGGCGATGCCCAGCACGATGCGAGAAACACTGAGCACCAGGAGAACTCCGCACAGAGATGAGATGACGGCGACCGGGAAAAAGCGGCTCACGAGGTTCGCGCGAAGCCAGATCGCAAGCGCCGCGGTCAATACATCGAACGTGGCCATCGCCGCGCTGTCGTACGGCGAGCGGGACAGATGCAAAACGGCGGCAACGATGACGTCGGTTGCTCTCATCAGCACGGAAGCAGAACACCAAACAGCGATCAGTAGTAAGCCTTTTTGTGCGGCTACACGCCAGACACCTCGGTCGATCTGCTGGTTGGTTGCCACACTGAGCAGGGTCAGCGGCGCGAATATCGCTGCGGCCGCAACCCACGCCAGATAACCCTCGAATCCCACCCCGGCCGTCGACGTGTTCTGTGCGATGCCATGAAATCCGTCGATCTCGCGGCCAACGGGAAGAACCCAGACGACAACGCCGGCGCTCAGCGTGGAGGCTCCAAGCGCTATGGTCGCCAGCCGATCCGACCTGCTGCCGCTCTGCAGAATCCACCTGGCTGCCACGACGACGGGCACCAGCGCCACTACGCCGTACACCACGGCCGTCGCAATGATCGCCATACTCTCTTTGCCGAAGCCAGATGAGCCCGCCGAGCCCGGCAAGGCAGCTTTTATCCGCCAGAACAGGTTGAACAAAACAGCCAGCGTCGCGAGGGCTATCGACGTGTAGCCCACGATTCGAGCCAACAGTGGCCACGTTCGAAGGCTGCCGTCGTCGGTGGCCGTGCCGGTGATCGTCGGCTGCGCACCCAACAACGCGCCGCTGATCCCGAGCCATGCGCCTGGACCCACGCCACCCGGCACATTGCCGGTGCCGCCGTAGCGCATGGTTTGCACGACGTCGAAACCGACGATGCCCGCTACCAGCAATACGTATGGCGCGTTGAGCGCCACGCGGAGTCGACCGGCGAGGCTGTTGCTCAGGCGTGAGCGGGTCACATAGTCCACCGCGATAGCTACCAGCGAAAGCACGGTCACCACAGCCAGCAGCGCAAACAATGCACCGCTGCTATTGGGGATGCCGATGCCGAAGTACAGGTTCCATGGGAAGAGAGGCGCGATGAGCAAGAGCACGCCGGCGAGGACGTCGCGACCGATATTCCACCGCTTTGCCGAGGGCTCGTTCGGAGCGGGGTGTCTCGGGGGCGGCCGTGTGCCCTGGCCGGCTGAGAGAGGTTGGGTGGCGAAGTCCTGGGTGGCCGGCTCATCGTGCCTTTGGCTCACGAGATCTCCCTGGAATGTGAAACTGCGGTTCGGCACCGTTTTAGTTCGAACCCTGCTCGGTAAGTTGCGCGGCTCATCTGTGACGGTATCCGCTGCGCGCCGATCCGGCACGAGGTTGCACCGGCTAATTCGGCACACAGTTGAGGCGGAGCGCAATCTGCCAAATACGCTGGCATTCTCTCGCCAATGAACGATAATCGCCGAGGTATAGGCGAACGCTTTGCATTCTTGCCTCGGGCTTGCCCTGATAGATCGTGAGTGACGGCGACCATGCCGATGCGGCAGCAGTGGAGAGGAGGTCCGCGGTGGACCTAGCTCTAGGGGTCGCGGTCGACGGTCCGGTTGCCCGCTTGGCCCTCATCGAAACCGGTAACGGTGCCCATGGGGTCATCGACGAGTCGGTCGTCGACCTCGCGCAGGATCCGATCGCGAGACTGACCGAGACGGTGGTCAGTACAAGTCGATCGCTGGCAGACCAATATCACCGGCTGGTCGCCACCCGGCTGTGCTGGTCGGATCAGGACCTAGCCAATCAGCTCAGGCGGGTGTTGGACGACTCCGGCGTTCAGAACGTCGCGGTGTTGTCCGACTCTCAGGCAGCAACGGCGATGTCTTCGCTGCCGCTCGCGGTGCCGGACGACCCTGCCTTCGCGACCGCCCGCGGCGCAGCGTTGGACGCGTCGACGGGCCGGCTTTCCTACCCCGCCGGCGACGCGACCGCGTTAGCACATGTGCCGCCGACCGGCAGGTTTTCCTCGCCGGGCGGCGACCCAACCATGGCGTCAGCTGCAGCGCCGATGACCGAAGGAATCCCGGGCGCCGAGGAAGCGACGAGGGTCGCGGCTATGGAATCGCAGTTGGCCTACTCGTTGGAGGACGACGACGCCGAACTGCTCCCGATGGAATACGGCGGCGATGATGACGAGGAATTAGACGCTGCCGCAGTGCCAGCCGGCCGGGCCTTGCTGGTGGGCAGCGCGGCCGGCGGAATGCTGGTCGCTGGAATTGCGGCGTTGGCCGTAGCAGTGACGATCGGCGTCCGCCCGACCGCCGCGTCGCACCCGCAACCGCCGGCGCCGGCGCAGCAGAAGGCGGTTCCGGGAAACTTCGTGCCCGCCCTGCCGGCGCCGGCGGCGCCGCCTGCTCCGGCCGTGCAGGCACCACCAGTGCCAGCTCCGGATGCGGGTGTCCCCCAGCGTGGCCTGGGGCCTGCGGTCGGACGTGGTGGCGCTGTAGATCAAGCGCCACCGCCGGCACCCGCACCGCCCCCAGACGTCGGCCCCGGTGTCGGGCCGCCGCCGGCGCCCGGCTATATCCCAATTCCGATCCCCGTTCCGATCCCCTTCCCCCTACAGCCGAGCACGACGGGCGGCACCACGACCGGTGGAACTGGGACCACGACGGGTGGGACCACTGGCACCACGACGGGTGGTACCACTGGCACCACGACGGGTGGCGGGACGACGGGTGGGGCCACCGCGGGTACCACGGGCGGCACGACCGGAGGTACCACCGGCGCGACGACCGGTGGCGGGACCACCGGCGCGACGACTGGCACCACGACGGGTGGCGGGACGACGGGTGGGACCACCGCGGGTACCACGGGCGGCACGACCGGAAGTACCACCGGCGGTACGACCGGTGGCACGACGGGGACGGCGACGACCGGCGGAGGCACGGGAACGGCCACGACGGGTGGTGGGACGACCGGTGGCAGCACCACCGGCGGTGGCACGACCGGCGGTGGCACGACGGGCGGCACGACCGGGGGCACGACGACGGGCGGTACGACCGGCGGAACGACGGGGACGGCGACGACTGGCGGAACGACGGGGACGGCCACGACGGGTGGTGGGACGACCGGTGGCAGCACCAGCGGTGGTGGCACGACGGGCGGCACCACCGGCGGTGGGGGAACGACCGGCGGTGGGACGTCGGGTGGCGGATCCGGCCATGGATTGACGACCGGTGGCGGAACCAGCCATGGATTGACGACCGGTCACCTATAGCTCAGCCGACCGGTCCGCCGCGTCTCCTTTCGCCTAGTCTTCGGTGGTAGTCCCAGCGGCACTTGGACTTTCGGCTCGAAATTCGGCGACGAGTCCGTCGTCTCCTGTCGAGTCCGAATTCTCCTTGCGATTCCTGGATTTCGGCCCAGGTCGAGCAAGTGCCGCCAGCTTCTTCGTCATGTCTTTGGCGCTACGCGGAAGACGCTCCACTATTTCGGGCGGGACGAACGCGAGGTAGAGGACGAACACGGCCGGGGTGAAAAATCCAACCGCGATGGTGACCATGATCATGGTGTGCATCACCACGCCCGCGGCCAGGACCCATGGTCGTAATCGCTTGTTCCACACCAGAATCCCGACTGACAGCTCGATGGCGAGCGCGCCCCAGGTGACGGCGTTCATCAGGAGTGCGCTGGTCGTAAGCCAGTGCGGCGCAGGCAGCAGCAGCATGTCTGGCAGCCGCAGGGCGTAGGACACGGCGGTACCCTGCGGCCACGCATTGCCATTCAGTTTGGCCTGCGCCGATGCGAGATAGATCAACGACAGCTGCACTTGCATCAACCGCACCGGCCATTGCGGGCGCTGCTGCGCCGACCAGAACTTGCCGGCGCTGCGTACTTGGTCCAGCGAAAGCGCCGCGCCGCACGGCGAGATCGCAAGGAACAAAGCTTCGATGCGCACAGCGAGATCGCCGGAATTGAACACCCACACGTCGCGGTGCTCGAACGACAAGATCAGCACGAACACCGCCAGAGCGGCCAGTCGGCTGTGCCAGCCGATCGTCAGCGCGACCGAAAACAACAGCAGCAGGATCCATCCGACAAGCAGCACATGGTCACTGGTCCAGATAGCGAAAACAGTCCACTGATAGGCACTCTCAGGCTGCTGCGGCTCGACTCCGTGCTGGCCGAACAGCGCGTACAGATCAGGGAGCAGTGAGGCCGTCCAGCCGATCGCCACTGCGCCGAACGCCATCCTGATGAGGCCGAGAGTGTATGCCGGCTGCGGTCGA
>NZ_DASXHW010000312.1:0-2776 GCF_036488105.1 Mycobacterium sp.
ATCTTCACCCGCGGCCAGCCGAGCTGTTCGACGCGGCCGTCGCGCCAGATCCGGGTGCAGTCGTTGAGTGAGCGAAACCCGTCGGGCTCCTCCTGGATGATCAATACGACCGCGAAGTCCTGGAACGCCATCGGCACGTACAGCCACCACATGCCCTCGAAAGGCGGGTCGGCGGGCCGACCGGCGGGCTCGGGTTCGCCGATCGGCCGAATGCCCCAGGACCGGTCGCGGCTGCCGATCCAGGTTGCCGGGTCGATGGCAATTTCCTTGCCGTCCAGGACGATCCGGCCGCTCCAGCTGCCGAGCTGGGCGAAGCGTTGCGCGTTCAACGTCACGCGATTGCCCGAACGCAGGATGTGCGGCTGCTCCTGGACGACGTCGAACAGGCCCTCCCAGGTGAGATCGGCTGCGATGCCCTCGGTTTCGTCGAGGACGATCCGCAGCTTGTGCAGCGGGTCGATGACGTCGACGCGGTAACCGTTGACGTTCTGGTTGAGCCGGTCCTGGTCGACGGCATCGGACAAATGCACCGCGGTCTGGGTGTCGCCGCGGCGGATGAGCAGGAATGCGTCTTTGACCCCGAGGTTGGGGTAGTAACCGATGCCGCTGATCACGAAGATGTCGCCGGTGCGGTCGTGGGCGTTGAAGTAAGAGCGATCGTAGAAATTACGGTCCGAGGAGCCCGGCCACGCGATCGGCTGGGGGACTTGGTGTACCGGGAACTCGTCGAGCGGTCCGAGCATTACTGATCCTCTCCGATAAGACGTTTCATCAGTCCTGAGTGATAGAACAGCGACTCGACGCTGTCAGGTTTCTCGGTCTCGCCGAAGTGCACCCGCCGCGCTCCGGTGCGCATGAACACGCAGGCCCACATGACCCCGGAGTAGACGTAGAACCAGTGCAGGTCGCCGATCTCGACGCCGGTGAGCCGCTGATAGCTAGCCCGGACGTCGTCCTCGCGCATCACCTCAGGCAGGCCGGGCAGTGTCGCCAGACCGGCGAGTTCCTGAAAGACCATGTGCGCATAGATCATCCACGCGACGTCGAGTTCACGCGGACCCAGCGTCACCATTTCCCAGTCCAGCACCGCCACCGGATGGAAGTCGCGGTACAACACGTTGCCCACCCTGGCGTCGCCCCACAGCAGCACCGGCTCGGTGGCCGCCGCTTCCTCCGGCCAGTGGTCCTCCAGCCATTGGAACGTGCGCTCCAACAGCGGTGATCGGCCGATGTCGGGCACCGCAAAGTCATACCAGGACTGCACCCAGTTGAGATGCCTGCGCAGCGCGGAGTCGCCTTCCTGCCCTTCAGCTAAGAAGCCAAACGTCTTCTCCGCGTCCGGGATTGAATGCAGCTTGGCGAGCACCCCGACCGTTGCGTCCTGAAGCTCGCGCTGGCGTTCGGCGGGCGCGTCGGCGAACCAGTTGCCACCAAAGGTGTAGGGCATGACGTCGGGCGGCACCTCGCCGTCGACGTAATCCATCAAAAAGAACGGCGTGCCCAAGACCTCGCCGGTGGATTCCAGCCAGCGCACCCGCGGGACGGGAACATCGGTGATCTCGCCGACTTTGCGGATCACGTCGAATTGGTGGTCGAGTCGATAGGTCGGGAACACCTGGACGTCCCCGGCAGTGGGCGCCACCCGCGCAACCAGCTTTTGCGTAACCGGCTTGCCGTCCTCCTCCCAATGCGCGGTCAGGATGATGGTCTCCGACGACATGCCGGTCGAGTCGATGCCGCCCTCGACGGTGACCTGCGGGGTTGCCCCGCCGGGCAGGACGGTGGACAACCACTGCGACATCACCGCCGGCAGCGTGGTGACGTCGCGGCTCGAGCGCTGCAGTCGGTCGACTTGGTCGAGCACAGGTTCGTTTGGCACAGGTGCCTCCTTCGTGAGGCAATTACGATACGGTGGGTAGCGTTATGAAAGCAGACCCATCCTCGGTTGACAAGGTCTCGGGTGCCGGACGGCCCCGGGACCCGCGCATCGACGCTGCCATATTGACCGCCACCGCGGATCTGCTTGTCCAAATCGGCTATTCGAACCTCACCCTGGCCGCGGTCGCCGAGCGCGCCGGAACCACGAAGACGGCGTTGTACCGACGGTGGTCGAGCAAGGCAGAGCTGGTGCACGAAGCCGCCTTCCCGGTGGCGCCCACCGCGCTGGTGGGCCCGACTCGCGGCATGGCCGCTGACCTGCGCGCGATGATTGCGGCGGCACGCGACGTGTTCACCACCCCGGTGGTGCGCGCCGCGCTGCCCGGCCTGGTCGCCGACATGAGCGCCGACGCCGAGCTCAACGCCCGGGTGATGTCCCGCTTTGCGGGTTTGTTCACCATGGTGCAGGCACGGCTGAGTGAAGCGGTGGATCGCGGTGAGGTGCATCCGGACGTCGATCCGGACCGATTGATCGAGTTGATCGGCGGGGCGACGTTGTTGCGGATGTTGCTTAGCCCGGATGAACCGCTGGACGACGCCTGGGTGGATCAAATCACCGCCATCCTCGTGCACGGCGTTACCCGAGAGGTAGGGTCGGGCCGGTGACCGGGCGACTGGACGGCCGCACGGCGATCGTCACCGGCGCCAGCCGCGGCCTGGGCCGGGCAATCGCTCTGGCACTGGCCGGCGAAGGGGCGGCTGTCGCCGTAGTGGGCCGCACCGAAAATGTTTGGAACGAAAGGCTTCCCGGCACTATCGGTGAGACCGTCGCCGATATCGAGGCATCCGGTGGACGCGCGGTGGCGATCCGAGCCGACCTGCTCGACCGCGACGATAT
>NZ_DASXHW010000319.1:0-2219 GCF_036488105.1 Mycobacterium sp.
GTTGACCTTCAGCGGCAGGTAGGTCGAGGTGCCGCCGTACATCCGCCGGCCCACCATGCGCTTGGCGTACTGCACGGGGATACGTCGCTGCCCCTGCTCGACGAACACCACGCCGATGACGATGATCAGCGCCGCCACACACACGGTGGTGAACACCACCCCGCCGCGGCCGTCCAGAATGGTCTTGCCTTCGCCCGGGATTCGGGCGGCGATGCCGGTGAAGATCATCAGCGACATACCGTTACCGATACCTCGTTCGGTGACCAGTTCACCCATCCACATCACCAACGCGGCGCCCGCCGTCATGGCCAGCACGATGACGACCAGCGTGAAGATGCTGTGGTTGGCGATGATGTCCAGGTTGCAGCCCTGCAAGAGGCCGCCATTGGCGGCCAGCGCCACGATGCTGGTGGCCTGCAGGATGGCCAGCGCGATCGCCAGGTAGCGGGTGTACTGCGTCATCTTGGCCTGGCCGGCCTGGCCTTCTTTACGCAGCTCTTCGAACCGCGGGATGACCACGGTGAGCAGCTGCACGATGATGCTCGCGGTGATGTAGGGCATCACTCCGACCGCGAACACGGTCAGCTGTAGCAGGGCACCACCGGAGAACAGGTTGATCAGCGAGTAGATCTGCGCCGCGTCCCCACCGCTGATCTGGGTGAGGCACTTCTGCACGTTTGGGTAGTTGACGCCGGGCGACGGCAACGTCGCACCCAACCGGTAGAGGATGACGATGGCCAGCGTGACCAGAATCTTCCGTCTGAGATCGGCTGTTCGCAGCGATGAGATGAAAGCCGAAAGCACTCTTCCTCCTGCGCAGCCGGTCTCTGGTCGCGGCATGCCTACTTGCTGGCGTGTCCAGCACTGAACTGTCCTGGATGGTCCTGCGTCGCGCGCCGAGCACATGCAGGCCAGGACGTGTTCAGGCGCGCGTCAGACAGTCTACGAGACTAACAGCGCACGCAGCGCTGTCCTGCAGACGGGTGGGCTGCGGCCAGCCGGCACACAGCAACCGGGCGTAAGGTTTCATTGGCTCTTTACCTTGGCTAAATATCAAAGGACTACAGCTGAGTGCTGACAGAAAGGGTGAGCATGGCGCGCAGTGATACCGACAGTTGGGATCTGGCCTCGAGCGTGGGCGCCACGGCCACGATGGTCGCGGCCGCCCGGGCGCTGGCCTCCGAGGATCCCGACCCGATCATCAGTGACCCGTTCGCCGCTCCCCTGGTACGTGCAGTGGGCATTGATTTCTTCACCCGGGTGGTCGACGGGGACATCGCTCCGGCCGACGCCGGGGGGAACGGCCCTACGGAACTGCAGACCGAAACCGACTCGATCGCGGTGCGCACCCGGTTTTTCGACGAGTTCTTCGTCAATGCCTCCGCGGCGGGCATTCATCAGGCCGTGATCCTGGCCGCCGGCCTGGACTCCAGGGCTTACCGGCTGAACTGGCCGGCCGGCAGCGTCGTCTACGAAGTCGATCAACCTCAGGTCGTCGTGTTCAAAACCGAGACCATGGCAGAACTGGGCGCCGAACCGGCGGCACAGCGCCGCACCGTCAGCATCGACCTGCGCGAGGATTGGCCGACAGCGTTGCGCGACAGCGGTTTTGACGACACCAAGCCGTCGGCCTGGAGCGCCGAGGGGCTGTTGATGTACCTGCCACCGGAAGCGCAGGACCGACTCTTCGACCACATCACGGCGCTCAGCGCCCCGGGCAGCCAGATCGCCACCGAGTACCACCCGGACAGCGGTCCGACGATGGCCGAGCGCGGCAAGGCGATGAGCGACCGATGGGCCGACATCGGCTGCGATGTCGACTTGTCGGGGTTGTTCTACGAGGGCGAGCGAAACAACGTCGCGGACTACCTCACCGACCGCGGCTGGGACGTGTCGTCCCGCAGTCGCCGAGAGCTCTTCGGTGAACACGGTCGGGTCTTCCCCGACGACGACGCGCTGGCCGCATTCCGAAACGTCGTCTCCGTCATCGCAACTCGCAGATAGGAGGTCTCCAGATGACCGCAAGCGACACCGGACGCTACGACGGCGACAGCTGGGACCTGGCGTCCAGCGTGGGTGCCACCGCCACCGCAGTGGCCGCTCGACGCGCGATGGCGTCCAAAGGCCCTAACCCCCTGATCGACGATCCCTTCGCCGAGCCATTGGTCAACGCCGTCGGCGTCGAAGCCTTCATCAAGATGATGAACGGCGACATCGAT
>NZ_DASXHW010000337.1:0-76054 GCF_036488105.1 Mycobacterium sp.
CGTCGGGGTCGGCCGGTGTGCGCCCGAGGTGATGTAGGAGTCTGACGCGCGGACCATCTGGACGACCAGGCTGGCGTACAGCGCATGGGTGGCGTCGATGTCCTCGGCGAAGCCGTAGGCGTAGACGAACGTCGAGTTGGACGCGACGTCGCAGCGAATGTCGTTGGCGGCTGCGATCACCACGAACAGCTGCACGTAGGTCCGCAATCCTTTGGTGCCGGCGGCGCCGATGGTGATCGTGCGCTGCACCGGCGCCTGAGCGGGTGTGCGCTTGTCGGCATGCGAGCGCGCGACCGCCAGGTCGATGGACGTCGCGGTGGCCAACCGCTGCGCGGCGGCCATGAACGCCTCGGCCTCGTGGGCGTTGTCGGTGCCCTCGGCCTGACGCAACAGGGCTGCGATACGTGCCAGCATCTTGTCGTCGCTCATGCCACCAAAATAGGCGAACCGTAAAACTTCTCGGCGCCGCCACTCACAGCCGGGCGTTGATCCACGACACCACGTCGTCGAGGACCTGGTTCTGCTCCGGTTCGTTGAACACCTCGTGATAGAGCCCCGGATAGACCTTCAGCTCGACATCGGAACTACCCACCGCCGCGACCAATTGCCGGCTGCCCTCGACCGGGATCAGCCGGTCGTCGGATCCGTGCACGACCAGTAGCGGCGCGGTCAACGACGGCGCTCGCTGCGGCATCGTCTCGCCGACCAGCAGCAGCGCTCGGCCAATGCCCGCGGGAACCTTGCCGTGATACACCAACGGGTCGGTGTCGTAGGCGTTCACCACTGCCGGGTCGCGGGACACCGCGCTGGAGTCGAGTGCCTGCATCGGCAGACCCGGGGCGATCGCTCCGACGGTTTTGGCGATCCGGGCCAGCAACGGCGAGACGGCAGTCTGGGCTGCCACCGCCGGTCCGGACAGCACCATCAGGTCGTAGTCGTCGGGATGCTGCACGCCGTAGGCGAACACGATGCCGCCGCCCATGCTGTGGCCAAGGACGATGCGCGTCGCCTCGGGATGTTCTTTGGCGGCGATGCCGACCAGGGTGTCGAAGTCGTCGGTGTATTCGGAGATGTCCTTCAGCAGCACCCGCTTGCCGCCCGAGCGGCCATGTCCGCGATGGTCGAGCGCGTAGGTCAGCAATCCCTCGCGGCCCAACCGCGCGGAGACATGGTCGTAGCGACGGGCGTGTTCGCCCAGCCCGTGCGCGAGGATGACCAGGCCGCGCGGTGTGGCGTCGGGAGTCCAGACGTCGTAGACGATGCGCACACCATCGACACCGTCGAAGGATCGTTCGGTACGGGTGGTTGCCATCAGGGGCAGCGTAGACCCACTGTCACAGGCAGTACGTAAGCTCGGTCCGGTGAGCGTGCTGGCCCGCGAGTTCGGCGATGACGGCAGAACCGATTTCTCTGCCACCGCCGAGCCGTATCGACGTGAACTGCTCGCGCATTGCTATCGAATGACCGGCTCGCTGCACGATGCCGAGGACCTGGTACAGGAGACTTTGCTGCGAGCCTGGAAGGCCTACGACCGCTTCGAGGGAAGGTCGTCGGTGCGCACCTGGCTGCACCGAATAGCCACCAACACCTGCCTGACGGCGCTGGAGAGTCGCCAGCGCCGGCCGCTGCCGACCGGGTTGGGCGCACCCAGTTCGGACCCGACCGCCGAGCTTGTCGAAGGCACCGAGGTGCCGTGGCTCGAGCCGTTGCCCGACGCCGCGGGCGATCCGGCGACGATCGTCGGCTCCCGCGAGTCGGTTAGGTTGGCATTCGTGGCGGCCTTGCAGCATCTATCGCCCCGGCAGCGGGCGGTGCTGCTGCTGCGCGACGTGCTGCAGTGGAAGGCCGCCGAGGTAGCCGACGCGATCGGCGCCAGTACAGCCGCCGTCAACAGCCTGCTGCAGCGTGCGCGGTCGCAACTCGAAGCCGCTGGGCCCAGTGCCGACGACCGGTTGGCGGCGCCCGACTCGGAGGATGCGCAAGACCGGTTGAGGCGTTATATCGCCGCGTTCGAGGCGTACGACATCGACCGGCTGGTCGAGCTGTTCACCGCCGAGGCGATCTGGGAGATGCCACCTTTCGTCGGCTGGTACCGGGGACCGCGGGCCATCATTACGTTGATCCACCAGCAGTGCCCCGCCGACGAACCCGGCGACATGCGGATGCTCCCGCTGACTGCCAACGGCCAGCCGGCCGCGGCGATGTATATGCGCGACGGCGACGGCCACGTGCCGTTTCAGCTACACGTCCTGGACGTGCGCGCCGACGGGGTGTCTCGGGTTGTGGCCTTTCTCGACACCGCGCTGTTCGCGAAATTCGGCCTGCCGCAACGGCTCTAAATGTGTCGAGTGGCCACTTATGTCACGTAATTCCGTAGAATTCGTGCAATAACTGGCCACTCAGCACCCGCTTCACGAAGTGCAGTACCTACGCGGACGACGACGACATCGGGTCGATAGCGGAGTAGATCACTGCTGACCCTGACGATCCGCCAGCCCAACGCAGCAAGTTCGGCATGGCGATCGATATCGGCAGTGCGCTGCGCCGGATCCGTCCAATGCTGTGCACCGTCGAATTCGATCGCAACTTTCAATTCGCGATACCCCATGTCCAGACGTGCGAACGGACAATTACAGCGGTCCAAGACGCGGATTTGTGTTTCGGGCTTCGGTAAACCCGAGCGCACCAGCAACAGTCGCGTCCTGGTTTCTTGTGGTGATTCCGCACCCGCGTCCATGAGCAGGAGGACCTGGCGTAACTGCACCAGACCACGTACACCGGGGTGGCTCTGAATCATCGCGCCGACGTCGGCGACATCCAGCCCTGTTGCGTTAGCGAGCGCGTCGACGCGAATCAGCGCGCTAGTCAGCCCTTTTCGTCGTCCGAGATCAAAAGCGGTCCGAGCAGGCGTTGTTACGGCTATCCCACGCAGGGCGCAGACTTCATCGTCGCGCAAGTTGTCGCGATGGATGACAATGCCGTCCACGGGCGGCTTACCGTTTTGCCGGTAGAGCTCAGCAGGAAGTTCCGGGTCGATCCATCGTGCGCCATGCAGCGCGGCCGCTGATAGACCCGCAAGGGCCGCCTGGCGTCCAGACCACAGCCACGCGGCGATACCGCGACTGATGGCAGTCAACTCGTGGCCCGTCGGCACATACACATTGCGGTAGACCGGCCAATATCGGCTACGCAACGTTCGGCGGGTGACGCATCCGCGGGCTAGGGCTTCGGTCCCAAGGAACGGCCAGATCTGCTCTCGCATGCGCTCACGTTGGCACCAAGGTCAGACAAGCTTGTCCGGCGGCCAGTTATGTCACGCCTCGCCGCGTTTGGCGTACTTTGAGTGGCCGTTGGGCATGAAACTAGAACAGCCGGCTGTCCGGTGACGGACCGGCCACCGATCGGACCAGCCCGGCGCCGGTGACCAGTGGCAGATCCAGCGCCGACAGCAGCCCCGGCTGCGCCTGGCAGACCGCCGGGATGGCGTTGACCATCCGGGATGCGCCGGCCATCCGGGCACCCAGGTCGTGATCGTGGTCGTCGGCCATCTCGAACTCGCAGCGCATGGCCGGCGAGCCCTCGATCTCGACGCGGTAGAGACCACGTCCGGATGCCGGCCCGTAGCCGAGATCGCGCGGCGGTATCGAGATGTGCGGCTGCGGCCAATCGGGTGCAAGGTCGTCGCGCATCCGGGTGACGTGGTCGATGACGAAAGTTGGCTTGCCGTCCACGTATCCGGTCAGCGTGGACCGCATCGCAGCGACCGTTCCGGCGGCGATGTGCCCGGTGGGCGTGTCGAATGACTCCTCGGTGACCACCCGTTCGACGTTCTCATCCAGGTTGTCGATCTTGACGCCCAGCCCCGCGGCGAGCTGATGCGCCACCGGCCCCCAGCCGAAGGTGAACATCCCCGGCGCCGCGGCGAAAGCGGTGAACTCCGGTGGCTTGCCGAATCCCAATATCTCGTAGACGGCGTCTTTGTCCGGGTAGGTCGCATAGTTGAACATCTCGGTCACCCGCACCGAGTCGATGACCCGCGATACTCCGGTAAGCACCAGCGGCAGAACATCGTTGGCGAAGCCTGAGTCGATCCCGGTGGTGAAGAACGACGCGCCGCCGGCGGCCGCGGCCTCACGCAGCGGCGCGGTGAACGCCGCGTCGACGCCGTCGGGATACACCAGCGGCACCACCGAGCACGAGACCACGTTTTTGCCGGCGCGCAGGATCGACACCATGTCGTCGATCGCCTCAGCGGGCCGGAGGTTGGCCGCAGCCGCGTAAACCACCACGTCGGCGTCACCGGACAGCAACGCCGCGGGATCCTGGGTTGCCGTCACACCCACCGGGTCCACCCCGCACAACTCGCCGGCATCACGACCCGCCTTGGCATCGCTGTGCACGACGAGTTCGACGAGTTGCAGTTGGGGATGGTCGATCACTCCTCGCAGGGCGATCAGCCCCATCGAACCCGGACCCCAGACGGCGACCTTGTACATCATTTCTCCTAATATTTGGAATCAATAAAGTAGATTTAGGACGGATGGTAGGAAGGTCGCCATGGATTCGTCAACAGCGCCGCCGAGCGCGACCGGACCGGCGAAGTCACCGCCCACCAGTCGCGTGATGGATGTGCTTGCGTCGCTGTCGGATTCACCGGATGGTCGGACATCGGCCGAGTTGGCCAAAAGCTGCGGGATCAGCACGTCGACCTGTGCGCTGGTGCTGGCCGAACTCGAGCGACGCAACTGGGTGACCCGCCGGGAGGATCGCCGCTACACGCTGGGCAGCGGATTGTTCGGGCTGGTGCACGGCCTGAGAACGCAGTTCCCGCTGCTGGACCGCGGCCGCGAGGCGCTCAGCTTCCTGCACACCACGCTGGGCGCGGGCTGTTCGATGTCCAAGATCGGCCAGGCGCATCTCATCACGATCGACGCCGTCGGCCACAGCACCGACGGCGAGCAAGCGGTCGGCCAGCGCTTTCCGATCGGGCCGCCGTTCGGCCTGGTCGCGATGGCCTGGCGGGACGAGGATGCGATCGACGGGTGGCTGCGGCGGGTGACGCCACGGTTGACCGACTCTGATATCGCCGGTCATCGGCTGGTGCTGGCCGAGATCCGCGACCGCGGCTACGGAGCATGGCGATTCGACGCCGCTCACAGCTCACTGCACGACCGGCTCGCCGCGGTTCTCGCGTCGTTGGAGCCCACCGCACAGGTGACGCGAGAGCTCAGCGCGCTGATGACGATCGTCACGCTGCAATCGGTGACCAGTGTGCTTGAAAGTGAGTTGGCGTCAACCGAATTCGTGGTTCTGCCGATCTTCGGGCGGGATGGCCAGCCGGTGTATCAGATCGAGATCCACCTGGGCCGCCAGGACGAGCTGGCGCTTGCCGATCTCGACGCCGCCCTGCTGCACGCCCAGGCGTTGCTCAGCCCAGGAGTAGCGTGACTACGTGCCCGCCACTGTTGACATACGGCGTGCCGCCGACCGGGCGGTCACCACGACGTCGTGGCTGCAGTCGCGGCATTCGTTTGCCTTCGGCGATCACTACGACCCGGCCAACACCCACCACGGTGTGCTGCTCGTCAGTAACGACGACATCGTGCAGCCCGCCGCGGGCTTCGGCACCCACCCGCACCGCGACATGGAAATCGTGACCTGGGTGCTGGAAGGCTCGTTGGCACATCGCGATTCCACCGGCAACAGCGGCGTCATCTATCCCGGGCTCGCGCAACGAATGTCGGCCGGCGCCGGCATCACGCACTCGGAAGAGAATGCATCCGACACCAATCCGGTGCGCTTCGTACAGATGTGGGTGCGGCCCGACGAGTCCGGAATCGAACCCAGCTACCAGCAGCAGGCGATCGAAGACGATCAGCTCGATGGCCGCCTGGTGACAATCGCCTCGGGGATACCGGGCCACGATGCCGCGATCACCATCCACAACCGATCGGCCGCGTTCCATGCGGCTCGGTTGCCCGCCGGAGCCGAACTCACCCTGCCCGCGGCGCCGTATCTGCACCTCTATGTGGCCCGGGGGCGGGTGAACTATGACGAGGTCGGCCTTGTCGACGGTGACGCGGCCCGAATCACCGCGGCGACCGGGGCAACAGTCGCGGCCCACCAGGACGCTGAATTGCTCGTCTGGGAGATGCACGCAACGCTCGGCGACTAGGGTTGGCGCGGACGGATAGGAGCCGGAATGTCTGAATCGCAAGCCCGCCACACGGCATCCGACGTCGCTAACGGCGACGACGACTCCGCAGCCGCCCACCGCTATGGCTTCGCCAAACCGAAAATGACTCGAACAGTGCGCTTTTGGGGACTACCGATACTCGTCTCGCTCGCGGTACTGTCGGCGCTGGCCGCCTTCTATCTCGGTGGGGTTCTGCAGCCGATGACAAACTTGCGGCATTTCCCGGTCGGCATCCTCAACGAGGACGCCGGGCCCACCGGCGCACAGGTCGTCAAGGGGATGCAGGCGGGCTTCGACAACGATGCCTACGACGTCCGGGTGCTCAACCACGATCAAGCCAAGACCCAGATGGATAACGCCGAGATTTACGGCATCGCGGTGATACCACCGAACTTTTCGTCAAAGTTGCAGGCCTACGCGAAGAGCGCGCTGACGCCGGGACGCGTCGAACGGGCGGTCATCATCGTCTCCACGAACCCGCGGGCGGGCACACTGGGTGCCACTATCGCCGGCCAAACCCTTCAACGTGCGGTCACGCTGATGGATCAGCGTGTGGGCCAACGGCTTTCACAAGAGGTGGCCGAGCACACCGGCAAGAAGCCCGAGCCCGGCGCGGTCGCATTGATGCTCGCGAACCCGATCGAGGTCAAGTCGACGGTGCACAACCTGCTTCCAGACGGCACCGGTAATGGCTTGTCCGCCTTTTATTACTCGATACTGCTACTGCTCGCCGGCTTCATCGGCAGCGTCGTGGTGAGCAGGCTGGTGGACTCGATGCTCGGCTTTGTACCGGCCGAAGTCGGCCCGATCTATCGGTTCGCCGAGCAGGTCAAGATCTCGCGGTTTCGCACGCTGCTGATCAAGTGGGCGATGATCGCGGCATTGGCCTTGCTGACGTCGGCCGCCTATCTGCTGATCGCCGACAACATGGGCATGCCGGTTCAGAACGGCCTGGCACTATGGCTTTTCGGCGCGTTCGCAATTTTGTCGGTGGGGGTGACCTCCACATCGCTGATCGCCGCACTAGGCGCAGTCGGCGCGCTGGTCAGCCTGTTCGTGTTCATCATTCTCGGGTTACCCTCGGCGGGCGCGGCGGTGCCGCTGCAGGCCACCCCGGCGCTCTTCGAGGGGTTGGCGAAGTTCGAGCCGATGCACCAAGTGTACTTGGGCGCAAGGGCTTTGCTGTACCTGGGCGGGCGCGCCGACGCAGGTCTGTCGCAGTCGGTGGAATTGACCGCGGGCGGCCTGCTGATCGGTGTGCTGCTCGGCGTCATCGCCACCCGCATCTACGACCGGCGCGGCTACGATCGTGTCTCGACGACGCCGGTGGCCGATGAGGGCATCGCCGGCCCACCGGCGGCCGAGGTCGGCTACCCCGATCAGTAGGTCCGCCGAACGGTCGCAAACGCGCAGCGGCCGAACGTCATTGGACTGCGGCTGAACCGTCACGCCGCTGTTATGCAAGTTGCTGTGTAATACCTGTGGCTCATGCTCTGCTATTTGTAATGACGTTCGCGCCGAAAGGGCAACCGTGCCATATCTCGCCACCGCCTTCCGGCGCATCGCAGCCTGTGGCGCCGGTACCGCGCTGTGCCTGACGCTGGCGACCAGCACCGGGCAGCCGGTTGCGCGCGCCGAGGCGCGCGAGCTGCTGGCCAGTGCGATCGCCAACACTCAGGGGGCTTACCTGGTGTACAACTTCGGCGGCGGTCATCCGGCACCGATGCTCAATGCCGCCGGAAACTGGTACGACGGCGGCAGCGGCGGCCACCTGATGATCATCAAAGCCGCCTCGCAGCGCCTCGAGCCGCATCTGCTGGTGGACAGCCATCGCGGCTACCAGTCGCGCTGCGAACGTAACCCGCATGCGCGCACCGGCGATGGGCTGATGCAGGCGTCCGAGACGTACACCGCGGTGCAGGCCTGGCAGGCACTGGGCCAGCCGACGATTGCGGTCAACGCCAACTTCTTCGACATCCGCGGCCAAAAGGGCGGCTCGTGGCGCTCGACGGGCTGCAGCTCACCGCTGGGCGCGTACGTCGACAACACGCACGGCCAGGGCCGCGCCAACCAGGCGGTGACCGGCACCATCCCCTACGCCGGCAAGCAAGGCCTGTCCGGCGGAAACGAGAACTGGAGCGCCTTGGCCACGATGGTCCTGCCGACGCGAGGCGCCCCAACGGTGTTGTGGCCCAGGGGCGGTCGGGATGGGCACGACTACGACGCCGCCACGTCGGCCGTTACCGGCCTGGTCGATCGCGGCGAGCAGTTCGTCGCGGTCAGTGGGCTCGGGCTGCTAGCCCCTGGAAATACCGGGCAGCTCAACGACGGCGGGCCGAGCGCAGCCCGCACGGCGCTGGCCTACTCCAAGCCTCGCGACGAGATGTACATATTCCAAGGCGGGAGCTATACCCCCGACAATGTGCAAGATCTGTTCCGCGGACTTGGCAGCGATACCGCGGTGCTGCTCGACGGCGGCGGGTCATCAGCGATCGTGCTCCGTCGCGATACCGGCGGCATGTGGGCCGGAGCCGGTGTCCCGAAGGGCAACTGCGACACCCGCGAGGTGCTGTGCGACTCGCACGAGCGCTCACTGCCGGGCTGGCTCGCGTTCAACTAGAGCTTCGGCGTCAGGTCCAGGGAAGTGATCGTCGTCATCTTGGTGACCAGCCAGCGTGCGTGATCCCGTTGCAGCACTAGCCGATAGGACAGGTACTTCAATGAGGGAACGTCTTTGGTCGACGGACTGGTCGACTCCGTGTTGGTGTAAACGATCGCGGTGGCCTCCGACGCACTCAGTGACTCCACGGCCGCGCCGACGACCTGCGTGGTGTTGGTGATCTGAGCCTGCTTGTTGGGTGCGACGAGTGCGTCGAGGTATTTGCGGTAGGCGGCTTCGAAGTCACCGCTGAGATACTGCGATGCCCGATCGGCCAGCTTGTCGATGTTCTGCGGCGTGTAGGTCCACAACGTCGTGATCGCGTTCGCGGCGGTGCGTGCGACTCGTAGCTTGGTCGCCACCGTCGCGCGATCGGTCAGGTATGGCTGCATGGTCGCACCGGCGAATGCCGCCGAACCCACGAACAGCGCAGCGGCCACACCCGCCGCGATCACCGACCACTTGCTGACCGGTCGCCGTTCCTTCACGCCGATGACGGGCTCGTCGGCCGCCTCAGCGTCGGTCGCCTCGTCATCTTCGGTTGCGGCGTCGCCGTTCTCGTCGTCGACGTCCGTCGCGTCTGGATCGACGTGCCCGGCTTCGACGTCCGCGACGTCGGTGTCGACGGCCGAAGAGTCTCCCGACGTGCGATCGGGAGACTCTTCGGTCAGATCACCTGTTGCAGGCTGCTGATCTTCCACTTGCTGCCTTCCCGCTGAGCAGTAACCACCCAACGATTTGTACTATCGATTCTCTGCTTGCCGTCGGGGGATTTCATCGAAACATCGGTCGCCACCATGACACTGGCGCTCCCGTCGTCGTTCCACCGTTCCACCCCGGCGGCCAGAGCGGTGCCCTTGGTTGGCTCGGCCTGAGCGATCTGAACCAAAATCTCGTTGTGCTTGTCATGATATTGCTTCGCGAAATCGCCTGTCGCGTTGGCCAATACGCGATCATAGTAAGCGTTGGCGTGAAATGGATCCAGCGTGGTGAACCCGGTCATGAAGGCCTTGACGAAGCCGAGCACGTCGACTTCTTGCATGGTGTCCCGGTGATGCGACCGCTGGTCGACCAGGACGATCGACGACGTCGCGATGGCGGCCGCCGTGAGCACCGTCGCGCCGGCCACCGCCGAGGGCAGGGCCCACTTGCGCGACGGCTTCCACCACTGCGCCGGCATCGTCGGTCGCCACGGCAGCCTCGACCACAGGGTCGCTTTCGGCACCTTCAGAAGCGGCTCTTCGCCGGGCTGGATTCGCCTGCGGGGGCTCACTTTTGCCCCTTGGGTGGAGTGGGACCCTTGGGTGGTGCCGGCTCCTTGGCCGGCGCCGGTTTGGGTTTCGTCACGACGTCGAGGTTGTCGACAAGCCAGCGCCCGTCTTTCCCTTTCACGAGCGACACCCGAACGGTGGCGGTGATGAATCGTTCGTCGCCGCCGCCGCCCCGATGGCCCTGCATGAACAGCAGCATGGTCGCGCTGTCCCGTGCCGCGGACAGCACGGTGCTGTCGGTCACCCAGTATTCGTTGATCACCGGGTGACCCTTTTGCACCGCCTCCTGCTGCTTGACCAATTCTGGCCGATATTTATCGGTGGTCAGAGACCGGGCCCGATCGAAGTCCTGCTTGAGCGATTTCGGGTCGTACGTGAGCATCTCGGTGACGATCTTGGGCCCCTGCGCGTTGACCGCGGTGCGGGTCTGTTCGGCTGCCCGGTCGGGCAAGTAGATCGCGAAGACGCTCACCGCGGCGGCGCCGACACAGAGCAGCACGGCTACCCCGACTGCGATCGCGGCGTGCCGCCGGATGTCTGCCGGACGCCGATCGGTTGCCACACAATGCACTTCGGTCCGCAGCAGCAAATCAGCGAAGGTGCGCTTGCGTGAATCCCACAGCGGCCACAGCCATCCGACGCACACCGAGAGGGTGTCCAGCAGATGGGCGAGTTCGCGCAACATCAGCCGGCCGACTCCGACGGCGGCCCCGTCCGGCCGCACGACTTCGAGCCCGAGCAGGGCCCGCCCCAGGCTCCAACCGACGGTCGCCGGCAGTATCGCGCGGTTGACCATCGTCACCAGGGCCGCGCCGACGAGGACCGATATCGACACCCACCACCACAAGCTCTGCGGCGGCGCCGCCAACCAGACCAGTGCCGCCGTCGCCACAACGGCAACACCGGGCAATACGTCGACAGCGAAAGCGGCGGCGCGAATGTGCCAGCCCGCCAACTCGTTCGGCGCTGATTCTTCAACTGCCGGTGCCGCGTCGGTTTCCTCGACCAGCACCGTCACCTCGCTACCTGGTCGAGCTTGGAGATTCGGTACTTGCCCTCGTCTTGCACCATCGTCACCCGCAAGCGGTAGCCCGCTTCCTGGTTCTGCGTCTCGGCGTTGGAGACCTTCGCGCGCAGGGGCACCAGAACCTCGATGGACCCGTCGGCGTTGTTGCGCTCTACCGCCGCACGCAGATCCGACACCTGTACGTGGGCGTTGGCGGCTTGATAAGCCTCGACGAGCAGCCCGCTGTACAAGATCGCCTGTGAGCGGAAGGCTCCGGTGCCGCACTCGATGATCTTCTGCGCGCTGGAGGCCATCGCCCCGATGTCGGGCGCCTGGGTGGCTGCCACGCAGTCCTTCGCAGCCTCCAGCGCGGCGGCATCGTGTTGCGCGGTGGTGCGGCTGTCGAGGTGCGAGCGCAGCGCCAGGTATCCGCCGGCCCCGATGCCGCCGGCGAGCACGACCAAGGCGGCCGCGATTCCGATGAACCAGGCGCGGCCCAGACGCGACGGGGCACCCGGGTCGCCCGTTGCCTCAGGGGTCGCCGATTCCGCTAGGTCCTCAGCATCCGACTCGGTGATCTCATCATCGGCTGCATCCTCGGATTCCAAGGAATCCTCAACAACGTCTTCAGAGGTGGGCTCGTCGGCTGCCGCATCCGCAGTGCTGGTCTGATCGGATCCGGGCTCGGATTCTGGCGAATCCTCGACCGTCACCGCGACAAGCGACGAATCATCCGTGTCGTTCGGGGTCAGCCGGCTGGCGCCAGCATCTCCTTCCATCCGTCATCTCCTGTAGTGCGTGAGTTGTTGACGGAGTATTTAGAACCGTCGGGGCCCGCTACCTCGCCACTCATCGGACTATAGACGGCCGCCGGAGGGCCTCCCGGAGTGTAGATGCAGGGGTTGGGTTGTTGACCGTTGCACTGGACCGTTCCGGAGCCCGGCCGCTGCAACGGATCGCTCTTCGGCGGCGGCGTCAAGCCGCCCGGTGGTAACCGGTCGGCCGGCAGCGGGTTCAGGCCGTTGTTGACCGACGGTGCAGGTATCACAAAGCCCGGTTTCACCGCCTGGTTGCAACGCGCCCCGGGGGCCGGGCAGTTCAGGATCTGATTGGGGTCACCGAACCACGGGTTGGTACCCAGTGGCACGTAAGGCTGGTTGCTGCGGCACTCCTGCGGAGTCGGCGCGCGTCTGCCCGGTACATCCATACACGGCATGTTGCGCGCACCGCGGACCACGTTGGCTTGGAAGTCCTGCGGAATCCGGCAGTAGTTGTTCTCCCGCAGCGGCGCGATGGAAGTGTCCGCCGCTGACCGCCATTCAGGCGCCGGGAGGAATCCGGTCAAGCACGGCGGCGGGTAGTTGATCGCCAGCGAGAGGTCCAGCGCGGCCATCCGGTCTTTCTCATACGGCGCCGAGATCGCCTGCACGATCGACCCAAGCTGCGGCAGGAACACCAGCAACTGCTCGACGCCGGGGTGGTAACGCTTGAGCATGTCGAACACGATCTCGGTGTTCGCCAGGGTCTGCGGTAGCGATTCGCGGACATTGCTGAATACCGAGTTGACCTGATCGGCCGTCGGAGCCGCTTGGGACAGAGCGCTTTTCAGGTGCGAGTCAGTCTGGGCGGCCTCGCTACCCAAGATGTTGAGGTTGTGCGCCCACTGCTCGATCGCGCTGCGCGACGTGGCCTGGCTGTCCAAGATCGGCGCCGAATTCTGGATGATGTCGTCGACCTGGTTGATGTTCGTTTTGAAGTCGCCGACGATCGCCTGGGTGGAGTCGACCAGTCGCTGCAACGCGGGACCCAGCCCACCGACCGCTTCCGCGGTCTCGTCGAGCAATTGGCCGATCTTGTCTTTCGGCAGCACCGTCAAACCTCGGTTGGCGGTGTCCAGGGCCGGGCCGATTTCACTGGGCACGGTGCCCTTGGTCATCGTCTGTCCGGGTTGGAAGAACCCGTGCGCCTTGCCTTGCGACACCAGGTCGAGGTACTGCTCACCGACCGCCGACACCGAGTGCACGTTGGCCGCCGCGTCGAGCGGGATCTTGTACTGGCTGTCGATGCTCATCGTCGCCTCGGCGCCCTTCTGAGTGGGCTCGACGGCGGTCACCTTGCCGATGGTGATCCCTCGGTAGGTCACGTTGGCTGTCGGGTACAAACCGCCGGAGGCCGGCAGCTCGGCCTTGAGGTCGTACTGGCCGATACCAACCAGCGACGGAATGCGCAGGTAGTACCAGCCCAGCACCAACAGGGCCACCACAGTGAGGATGCTGAAGATGACCAGCTGGCGCTTGATGAAACGTGTCAGCATTGCCGGTCCGCCCTCTCCACCAGTGGCCCACCGGGCGCGTCGTTCGGGTTCGGCGTGTAGCGCACGTCGGGAATCATCGTCGCCGGGTCGCGGCCGTAGGCCTGCTCCAGTGCGCGCAGGTTGCCGGAGAACCCGGTTCCGGTGAGGAATGCGTTGTCGACCGCCGACAGCGTCGTGTCGACCTCGAGCGACGAGTTCATGAAGTCACCGCGGATCAGCTTCGGAGCGGTGTCGAGGTCGAACGGCGCGGTGAAGACCAGCTTCAGCGCACCCAGCAGGTACGGCGAGGCGCGGCCCAGTTCCTTCAACGGGCACTGCAGCAGCTGCAGGTCCTGATGCAGCGGCCCCCGCGCCTCACCCAGATACTGGGCGGCGGCCTGGCTGAGCTGGCCCACATTCTCGATCGCGTCGATCAAGTGCCTTTGGTAGTCCTTGTCAGCGAAATACTCGATCAGCGGTGGGAATTCGGTCAGTGCCCGATCCAGGGTCGCCGACCGGGCACCCACGTAGGCCAACAGCCGGTTGGTCGAGTCGATGGCGTGCGTGATGTCATCACGCTGCTCGTTGAGCTGGCGGGTGAACGTGTCCAGTTTGCCGAGGAACGCCCGGATCTGCGGGCCCCGGCCGGTCAGGATGTTGTTGACCTCGTTCTGCAGAACCTCGAGGTTCGGCAGTCCACCGCCACGCACCACCATCGCCAGGCTGGCCAGCGTCTGTTCGGTGCTGGGGTAGGCCGACGAGTTCTTCAGCGGGATCGTGTCGCCGTTGCGCAGCAGCTGCGACGACGGGTCGGCCGGCGCGGCCAACTCGATGTGCTGAGAACCCAGCAGGCTGGTCTGACCAATCTTGGCGGTGGCGTTCTTCGGCAGCTTGACGTTTTTGTCCAAGCCCAGCGTCAGGGTGGCCACCCAGTTCTTCAGCGCGATATTGCGGATGGACCCGACGAAGACATCGGCAACCATGACCTTGCTGTTGCCGTTGATCGCCAGGGTGTCGGGCATCTGCACGTACACCGTGTAGGAGCCGCCTCCGCTGCCCGGCCCGCCGGGCAGTTCGACGTTCGAGATGCCGTGCCAGCCGCAGGAGCTGAGCACCATGGCGGCCACCGCAAACACCAGGCCCTGCCAGGTCCGGTGGCGGACTTGGCTCATCGTCACGCGCCTCATTGGCCGCCTCCTGGTCCGGATGCCGCCTCAGCGGGCAGCGCGGGTCCGGGCGGCGCCTGTCCTGCCAGTGGCGACGGTCCGGGCGCCGGCGTCGGTGCGACGGGACCGGGGATCACCTCGGGTCCCGGCGGCGGCGGCGCTATCGGGGCGGGGTTCCCTGGCACGCCGATGAAGGGCGCCGGTCCGGGCTCTTCGTTGTAGGCGTTCGGGTAACCCGGCGGGGTCTGGTAGGTGGATTGCACCGGCGCGATGTCTGGACCGCCCATCAGCTCGCCGAGTGATTCGGGGGTCAACAGGCCGGCGGTAACCGGTCCCACCTTGACGCCCTGCATACCGGGCGCGGTGATCCAGCCGTGCTGGGTATTGCGATGCGACGTGGGTGTGTCAGGCACCCAGATACCCGGCACGGTGGTGTCCTTATAGCCGTTCGGCGGGTGCAGCCGGTTCTCGGAGTAAGCCACTTCCTTGGGCAGCGTCGCCGCGAGGCTGAACAGGTTGAGCCCGAACGGCGGGTAGTTGAACTTGATCGCGTCGAGGATCGGTGCGAGGTACTGCGCGCAGAGTTCGGCGGATTCCTGATATCCCAGCCGGCTTCCGGCCTGGATGGCGCTGCAGACGAATTCCATCGGGTTCGCGAAGCCCTGCGTCCCGAGCACACCCGCCGGCTGACCCACGATGGCACTGTGCGCCGGGTGATAAATGAGGTTCGCGTTCGACAGTGCCGTCGGCAGGATGTGCAGGCCGGTTTCCAGACCATTCAGCGGGTCCGGCTGGACCAGGGTGTTGGTCGTGTCGGCGAGGTTGTTGATGTCGTGTGTGAGCACGTCGGCGTTCTTGTCGAGGAACGGTCGCACCGTCGTCAGGAGGCCGTCGAACTGCGTGACGGCGTTGGCGAGGTCCTGATCGGAGCCGGTCAGGCTGTTGGTGAACTGGGCGAGGTTCTTGTTGAGCGCCACGAACTTCTGGTCGTCGGCGTGCAACGCGTTGACGAACAACGCCAGGCTGCGCACCACCGCGAAGAAGTCACCCCGGCCCTGGTTGAGCGCGGTCAGCGCCCGCGACAGGTCGTTGAAGGTGGTGTTAATCTGCTTGCCCTTGCCGGCCAGACCGTTGGCGTAGGCCTCGATCACGTCACCGAACGGCCCCTTGGGCTGCTGCTTGGTGGGACCCAGTTTGGAGATGACGTTGGTGATGGTGTTGCGCAGCTCGTCCCACTCGGTGGGCACCTGGGTGCGCTCCTCGGGGATCACCGCGTTGTCGGCCAGCACCGGGCCACCCCTGTACGGCGGCTCGAGCTGGAGCAGCCGCGACGCCACCAGCGTCGGGTTGAGGATCACCGCCCGCGCATCAGCGGGCACCTTGTACTTGTTGGAGTAGTGGAAGGTGACCTTCATCTTGTCGCCGGCCGGCTCGATCTTGTCGATCGCGCCCACCTTCACGCCCATGATCTCGACCCTGTCGCCGTGGTAGAGGGCGTTGGCGACCGGGAAGTAGGCGACGACAGTGTTGTTGGTCAGCTTCTGATACAGCTGGATGCCGAGGAAGCCCAGCACGAGCGCCGCCACGATCGCGAGCGAGCCGACGATGATCGAGGCTCGTGACAGCTTCGGCAGCCGGAGGTTGCGGAAGTCAAAGACGGTGCTCAATTCTGGCTACCTCCTTGCGCGCCGCTACCGCCCGCTCCACCGGTGTTGCCGATGTACGGCGCCGGCAGGTTGTTGCCAGGCCCCGGTGGCGCCGGTGGTCCGGGTGCCACCGGTCCGGGTGGTGGTGCTGCCGCGGGATTCGCCGGAGCGGGGCCCGGCAGCGGTCCCAGCGGCTCGGTCCGCCCCCCGGGCGGACCAGGCGCGATCGGCACGGGTGTGCCTGGTAGGTCGGGCTGCACCTGCCCCGGCCGGCCGGCGATCGGAATCCCGGGAGTCGGGGGGAGCCCGTTGGGGTTCGGCGACGACGACGCGATGTCGGGCGATGCCGGGTAGGGACCGTTGGGCCCGAACGGACCCTGGTCCTGGTTGACGCCGGCACACGGCATCGGGTTGCCCGGCCGCGGCAGCAGCTCCGGCGGCGGCGTGTAAGAGCAGGGCGACCCTGGTGCCACCGCCGGATACGGGTGATCCGGGGTGCCTTCGAGAATCTGCGGTGCGGGCGGCGGAGCACCGTTGGGGAACCGGGTGCCGTTGGGGTCGGGGAACTTGGCCGCCGGCAGTCCGGCGCTGCGCCAGAAGTCCTCGGGGTCGATCCCGCGCTTCTTGAAGGCGGCGTCGACCCAGGGCTGCAGGATCCAGGGCGGCAGCAGGTTGGTCAGCTGGACTTTGAAGTACGGCCCGGAGGCCACGGTTTCATTAAGGCCCGCAACGGTTTTGCCGAAGGTCTTGAGCGTCAGCGCCAGATCGTCCTTGCGCTTCTCCAACAGATCGCTCACGGTGCGCAGCTGCTCCAAGACGTGGTTCAGGTTCGGGTTGTCGTTGATCAGGTTTTGCACCTGAACCGAGAACGCGGAAACATTATTCAGCAGCGCGCTGACCGCCCGGCTGCGCTCGTTGAACGCGGCGAGCAGGTTGTTGGAGTTGACGAACAGCCGGTCGACCTGCTGGCTTCGGTCGCCCAGGATGCTGGCGATCTGGTTGGCCTGCGCGAGCAGATGGGTGATCTGTTCGTCGCGCTTGCCGATGGTGTCGGAGAATTTCGCCACCCCGTCCAGTGCCGCGCTCAGGTGTGGGTATGTCTGATCGATGGTCTCCGACAGCACATTCAGCGACTGCTTGACGGTGTCGATGTTCCAGCCGGCAGCGGCCTTGGTGACGTCGAAGAAGGCGTCGTAGATCTGGTACGGCGTGGTGCTCTGGCCGAGCGGCAGCGTCCCACCGGCCCGCAGCGTTTGGGTCCCCCGCGGCTCGATCTCGAGCACCTTCTTACCGAGGATGGTGTCGGTCTTGATCGCCAGCCGGCTCTCGGTGCCGATGGTCTCGCTTCCGGTCGAGAACTTCATCACGACGTGGTCGCCGTCGATCTTGATGGCCTCGACTTCGCCGACGTCAACGCCGGCGATCCGGACCTTGTCACCTTTGTTCAGCTGGCCTGAGTCGGTGAACTGCCCGAAGTAGTTGGGCTGGGCGAACAGCATCGGGATACTGGTCAGGGTCTGGCCCACGGCCACGATCATGACCGTCACGATCAGGCCCATCAGGCCGATCCGCTTCCGGTTGGCGGGTTCCAGCGTTCTCATTGCGGCGTGCACCTACCTGACGGCTGCGACCAGACGCGGACGGTGCGGACCGGCCCTCCGGCCTGCAGCCCGTTGGTTTTCAAGGTGAGGTCGCACAGGTAGAAGTTGACCCAGTCACCGTAGTTACCCACGGCGTTGCCCACGATGTTCATCCCGATCGGTGTCCGGTGGATCTGGTCGTCGTAGAGGTCTTTCTGGTCGATGATGGGCTGTTGAATCGGCTCGAGGTAGTTCAGCGTCTTGTGCAGCAGCTGCCGATTGTCGGCGAGTAGGTCGGCCACCGTACCGGCGCCGTTGCTGATGTTCGCGATGCCGGCCGCCAACGAGTCCGCGTGGTTGTTCAGGCCACTGACCAGCTGCTCGAACTTGTCCACGGTCTCGTCGAAGTCCTTGCGGTGCTTGACCGTTGTGTCCAGCACGATGTTGAGGTTCTTGACCACCTCGCCGATCGCCTCGTCACGCTCGGCAATGTGGGAGGTCAGTTGCGCGGTCTGGTCGAGGATGTCGTTGATCGTGCCGCCTTGCCCCTGGAAGACGGTGATGATGGCCGTCGCGATGTTGTTGACCTTCTCCGGGTCCAAAGCCCGGAACAGCGGTTTGAAACCACCGATCAGCGCGTCCAGATCCAGCGCGGGCTGCGTGTGCGACAACGGGATGAACCCGCCGGCCGGAAGCGCCCGGTCGGAACCTTCGCCCTCGCCACGCTTGAGCTCGAGGTAGCGGTCACCGATCAGGTTGAGGTAGCGGACCTGCGCGGTGGTGGACTGATACAGCGGCACCGAGTGGTCGACGTTGAACTCGACCCGCACCCGATGGCCGCCGTCAACCAGCTTGATGTCTTTGACCTTGCCGATCTCCACCCCGGATGCCCGGACGAACTGGCCGGAGCGCAGCCCGCTGACGTTGTTGAACTCAGCGGCATAACTGGTGGTCCGGTCGAAGCGCATCTGACCGAACACCACCACGATGAGCGCCGTGAAGAGCAACAACACCGCGGCGACGATGCCGAGTTTGACGAGGGTTCCGGTGATTTTCATGGATTGATCGTCTGATCCCCCATTTGGCGGCCCCAAACGTACTCAACGGCGTACGGCGAGCCGGTATCAACATGGTTGTACGGAGCAAGGCTGTTTCCGGTGTCCATGACCAGAGTGGGTGCCGGCCACAGATCACGGGTGATGGTCTGCCAGCAGCCCGGCGCACCGCCCGGCCCGCCGTGCGCGTTCACCCGCGGCAGGTTCTCCGGATAGACGTACGGGTTCGGCGCTCCACCAACCAGTCCGGCTAGCCCGAGCAGCCCCTGCGTGGCGATGGTCATGCCGAGCCCGGGCAGTCCCAGAGCCAGCCCCAGTCCGGAGAATATTTCGGTCTCGGACCGCAGCGAATAGCCGTTGGCGCCACCGGCAAACGCGGCGACCTTCGGTTCGCCATCGTGCAGGTTGCGGATGGAGCAGAACAGCTCGGGACTGTAGGTGTCCAGCAGCTGCGCCGAGGGCACCAGGTCCTTGGCCCCGCGCGCGAAGTACGGCCCGCCTCGGTTGAAGATGTCGGCCCCGGTGGCGCCGAATCCGGCGGCGGCCAGCAACGCCCGGTCCAGGTCCTTCTCCTGCGCGTGAATCGTGTGCGCCGTTGTCGCGCCGTTGTTCAGGAAGTTCAACAGGTCAGGTGCAGCGTCGGCGTAGGTGTCGCCCAAGGCGGCCAACTGCTGAATGTCGTGACGGATGATCGGCATCCGCGGATTGACTTCGTCGAGCGCGGCACTGCCGTTGATGATCGACTGCCCGAACTTGTCGCCCAACCCGCTCAGTGCCTGCGCCGCTGCGCTCAGAGTCAGGTTGACCTTGACCGGGTCCACCTTCTCGGCAATCTCGGTGATCGTCTGGAACAGCGTGTTGATCTCCGTCGTCACCGACCGGGCATCGATCACGTTTGACGGCGTAATCTGTTGTGGCAGTGGCTTTTCCGGTGCCGTCATCGACACGTACTTCTCGCCGAACACCGTGGTGGCCACGATCTTCGCGTCGACGTTGGCCGGGATCAGGTGCAAATACTTGGGATAGACATCCAAGGTGAACTTGACCGCAGGCTTGCCGTCCCGTTCGACCTCGTCGATCTTGTCCACCCGGCCGATCTGCACCCCGTTGTAGGTGACCTTCGAGCCCGGGTCCATCACCAGACCTGCCCGGTCGGAGAGCATGGTCAGCTTGGTTTTGTCGGTGAAGTCGCCGTTGTACTGCAGGAACACCAACCACAGCACGAGCGCGGCGATCACAAAAACGATGACACCGGCCACCCGGAACGGCTGGAACGGCGCTTTGTTGATCTTCCCTCGTGGACTCGTCATGGCGCCTACACCGTGAAGTTGAAGTTCGGATTGACGCCGTAGAGCGCCATTTCGGCCAACAGGATGACGATGGGATTTGCGACCAACGAGAAGCGCATCGAACGGCCGACCGCCTCGCCCACACCGACGGGACCGCCGCTGGCGTTGTAGCCGTAATAGCAGTGGGACAACATCACCACCGCGGCGATGATGATCACCTCCACGAAGGACCAGAACACGTCGTCGGGGCGCAAGAACGTTCGGAAGTAGTGCTCGTAGGTACCGGACGTCTGTCCGTATAAGAAGGTCGTGACGATCTGCGGCGAAAGGAACGACAGGATCAGACCGACCGAGTACAGCGGGATGATCACGACGAGTCCGGCCAGCATGCGGGTCGACACCAGGTATGCCGTCGACTTGACGCCCATCACCTCGAGCGCGTCGATCTCCTCGCTGATCCGCATGGCGCCGAGCTCGGCGGTGGCGCCGGCGCCGACGGTGGCCGCCAGGGCGATGCCGGTGACGATGGGCGCGACGAGCCGGACGTTGATAAAGGCGGCGACGAACCCGAGCAGGGTCTCAATACCGATGTGGCCCAGCGATGCCAGGCCCTGGATCGCGACCAGCGAACCGGCCGACATCGTCACGAAACCGATGATCACCGCGGTACCACCGATGACGGCCATGGCACCGGTGCCCATGCCGACCTCGGCGATCAGCCGCAGGATTTCCTTGCGGTAGCGGGTGAGCGCCCAGACCATGTCGCGGACACCGATGACCGCGAACCAACCGATCTTGCCGGCCTCGTCGAGCGGTTTGGTCGCGGACTCGCCGTACTTACGGAGCGTGGCGGACGCCCGCGGGAAGCGCCCGCGCAATACCTGAACGGTCGACATGTCAGAACCCCGTTCCGAATCGCACGCCGATGGTGGTCAGCACCACGTTGACCGCGAACAGCGCGACCACGCACAGCACCACGGTTTCGTTCACGGCGGTACCCAGTCCCTTGGAACCACCCTTCACCGTCAGGCCGCGGTAGCAACCGACCAGTCCTGCGATGAGCCCGAAGGCCAGCGCTTTGATCGTCGCGATCACGACTTCGGGCAGCCCGGTGACGAGCGTCAGCGTGGCCAGATATGCGCCGGCCGACACGTTCTGCATGTAGACGCCGAACAGGAATCCGCCGACCAGGCCGACCATACTGACCAGAGCGTTGAGCAGCATCCCGCACAGCGCACAGGCCAGCACCCGCGGAACCACCAGCCGGTGGATGGGGTCAATGCCAAGCACTTCCATCGCGTCGATTTCCTCGCGGATGGTGCGCGCACCGAGGTCTGCACAGATGGCCGTCGAGACCGCGCCGGCGATCACCAGCACGGTATTGATCGGGCCGATCTGGGTGATGACGGCGATACCCGCGCCGGCCCCTGAGATGTCAGCGGCGCCGACCTGGATCAGCAGGATGTTGAACGTGAAGATGAATAGCGCCGTCACCGGCACCGACACTGCCATCGTCGGCAGCAGTGCGACCCGCAGGATGAACCAGCACTGCAGGATGAATTCTTTCCACTGAAATGGGAAGCGGAACAACGCTTTTCCGGTCAACACACACATCCGGAAAAAGCCGCCGACGAGGACGAGCGGTGGGCCTAGTTGGTCACGGACGTAGTCAGTGACTCGAGGCTGCGTCGTTGTCACTGGGCCCCCCTTCCGCCGCGACCCTGCGCCTTGCGGGGGAGCGGCGAAAAGTCTCGCACAACTCCTCCTCGCCCCGTCCCTATTTGTGTGATCTCCGTCTCCCTACTGGTTGGTAGTAAGGCGGACCACAGGACTGTACCCGATGGGCTCGTGGGCGTGCATGGCATCGGCGTAATTCGCCTTTCGTCAATTTGACCTGCGGGTTTTTCGTTATGTCAGGTTCATCCGTTCTGCCCTGGATCCGTTGACGCTGAGGCGCTTTGAGGCACAGCCGAAGCCCCATAACGCGTCCGCAATTCTGTCTTCAGCACCTTGCCCGAGGGGTTGCGCGGCAGTGCGTCGACGATCTCCAGACCCTTGGGATGCTTGTAGCGCGCGAGCCGCTCTCCGAGGAACTCATCGAGGTCCTCGATGCGCAGGCCGCTTCGCGTTACGGCCGCAACCGCGATCGGCACTTCACCCCACTTCTCATGTGGACGACCGATGACCGCGACTTCGATGATCTCCGGGTGACTGGCGAGGACGTTCTCCACCTCCGCGCAGTAGATGTTCTCGCCACCGGAGATGATCATGTCCTTCTTTCGGTCGACCACCCACACGTAGCCTTCGTTGTCCATCCGGACCAGGTCACCGGAGTGGAACCAGCCACCCGCGAACGCCTCCGCGGTCGCTTCCGGGTTGTTCCAGTAGCCGCTCATCAATGTGGGTGCGCGATAGACGATTTCACCGACCTCCCCGACGGGCACATCGTTCATCTCCTCGTCGACCACGCGAGCCGCCACGGTCGGGATCACCTTGCCGACCGAACCGAGCTTTCTGATCGCGTCCTCGCCGAGCAGCGTGCAGGTCACCGGCGACATCTCGGTCTGACCGAACGCGGCCAAAATCTGCGACCCGGGGAAGGTTTCCGACAACTGTCGCAGCAGGGTATCGGATGCCGGCGCGGCACCCCAAGAGATCACCCGCAGCCTCACATCACGCGGATTCGCCTGCTGCACACTACAAACCGCCTGCCACTGAGCGGGGACCAGGAAGATCCCGGTGACGTTCTCGGCGGCCAGGACGTCGAGCAGGTGGCCGGGGTCGAATGCGCCCAGCGGATGAATCACCGTGGGCAGCCCCAGCAATAGTCCGGTTAATAGGTTGCCAATTCCGGCTATATGGAAGAACGGGACTCCGATGAAGCCGATGTCATCGGCGGCGACGCCGTGGGTGTAGAGGTTGGCCATCGTCTGACCGGTCAAGTTGGTGTGGGTCAGCACCGCACCCTTGGGCCGGCCGGTGGTGCCGGAGGTGTACATGATCAGCGCCGGCGATTCGTTGGGCACATCCGCTGGCCGGGCCGGCTCACCCGGCTCGTTCACCAGGTCCTCGTAGGCCAGTAGACCCTCGTCGGCGGTCTCACCGGCCACCACGATGGTGTTGAGCACCGACGTGATGTCGCGGACGCCGGCGGCCACCGCGCTCAGAACCGGTTCGGTGATCATGATCCGCGCCCCGCAGTCCTCGACCAGGAACGCGACCTCCGACGGCGTGAGCCGGAAGTTGACCGGGACGGCGATGGCCCCGATCATGTTGGCCGCCAGCACCGATTCGACGAACTCGGTGCGGTTCAGCATCAAGACCATCACCCGGTCGCCCGGGCCGACCCCTCGGCGGCCCAGGGCTCCGGCCAGTGCCGCGACCCGGTCGCGAAGGTCGGCCCAGGTGACGGTGTTGCCCAGAAATCTCAGCGCAGTCGCGCCCGGCTGCATGTATGCGTGCCGTTCGAGTTGATTGACCCAGTTCTGCCGGCGCGCCAAATACGGCTGCTCGGTGCCGGCGTCGCGGGTGTCATGAGCTCCATGGCCGGTCAACTGCGCGGTCAACTGGTCGCTCCCCTTCTCGTTGCTAAGCCCTGTGCTTAAGTTGATATTTGATAAAACTTGGTGTTGTCTGGGTCACACTATGGTCTGGGCGTCACGAAGACAACCCCGATGACCGCCCTCAGCGAATCGGCGGCACGGCGGCCTGCCGCGCAGCGGGAGGCTCGGCTTCCGCTGCGCCGAGCGCAGCTGTCCGACGAGGTCGCCGGCCACCTGCGGGCCGCGATCATGTCGGGCGCATTGCGGCCCGGGACGTTCATCCGGCTCGACGAGACCGCGGCCAAACTCGGCGTCAGCGCGACTCCGGTGCGCGAGGCGCTGCTGAAGCTGCGGGGCGAGGGGATGGTGCAACTCGAGCCACACCGCGGCCACGTCGTGTTGCCACTGAGCCGCCAGGACATCGACGACATCTTCTGGGTGCAGTCGACCATCGCCCGGGAACTCGCCGCGTCTGCGGCCCAGCGCATCACCGACGCCGAGATCGACGATCTCGAACACCTCACCGATCTGCTGACCACCGCCGTGGCCGCTGCCGACATCGAAGCGATCGCGACGACGGAGTTCGCGTTTCACCGAGCCTTCAACCACGCCACCGGACGGATCAAGCTGGCGTGGTTCCTGCTGCACGTGGCTCGGTACATGCCGTTGATGGTGTACGCCGCGGACCCGCAGTGGGGTGCCGCCGCCGTGCAGAACCACCGGGATGTGGTGGCGGCGTTGCGCCGCCGGGACACCGCCGCGGTCGTCGAGCACACCGCGAGGCAATTCACCGACGGCGCGCACCGGCTCACCGAACGGTTGCAAAGCAGCGGAATCTGGGACTAGCCGTTTGACGACGCCAGGTCCTCGGCGCGCTTCTTGAGGTTCTCGGCGAGGTAGTCCAACACGTTGCCGGCCAACTGCTTCACCATCGGTGCGGGTATCGGCATCGACGGCTCGACATCCAAGTCCACTGTCAGCAGCGCTGACGAGCCGGTGTCCACCACGCTGAACAACTGCTCCTGCTTTTTGAACAGGTTGCCCTGCTGCAGCACGGTCTGAATCTGCGTCGGGCTCGGGTAGTAGACCGCCTGGATCAAACTGTCCTCGATGGCCTCATATTTGGCATCGAGACGCAGCTGGCTTGGGCGCCCGTCGTCATAGCGGGCCAGCACCCACAGGCCCTGAACTCCGTCGTTCCACTCCGGGTAGGACTCGAAGTCGGCGACGATGGCCAGGATCGTGTCGGCGTTGGCGGCGACCTCAACGGTCTTGCTGACAAAAGGCATTGGCCGAGCATAACGAGAACGCTTCGACCGCTAACTCACGCAGGCCGTCGACAGCAGCGCGCGGATGTCGTCGGGGACGGGGGTCGGCCGGCGGGTGGCCTTGTCGATGTACACGTGCACCCAGTGGCCGACCGCGGCGACGGCCTGCGGCTCGTCGGCAGCCGGCTCTTCGGCGCCCCGGAAGACGCCGAGCCGATAAGTCACGCTGCTGTTGCCGAGCCGGGTCACGGCCACCCCGACGACAAGCCGCTCCGGGAAGTGCAGTTCGGAGAAGTAGCGGCAGCCCGATTCGGCGACGATCCCCTGCGCCGGCGCCGTCACCGGGTCGAGCGTGACGTTGGTCTGGATCCAGCCGTTGATCGCGGTGTCGAAAAGCTGGTAGTACACCGCGTTGTTCAGGTGGCCGAACATATCGTTGTCGGCCCATCGGGTCAGTACCGGCCAATGCACCGGGAAGTCTCGACTGGTGAGCCCGTCAGAGTGCGGCGGCACCGCAGAAAACGAAGGCATGGTTGTATTCGACCATGCTTGAAATCCGGGGCGCCGTACTGGAGCGGATCGGATTGCCTCGGCCGTTCGCGACGTCGCGGCCCATCACCATCGCCGACGTCGAGCTGGCCCCGCCTGGCGCCGACGAACTGCTGGTGCGCATCGAGGCCGCGAGCATATGCCACTCCGACCTGTCGGTGGTGGACGGCAACCGGGTGCGGCCGACGCCGATGCTGCTCGGTCACGAGGCGGCCGGGATCATCGAGAAGGTCGGCGACGGCGTCAACGACGTGGAAGTCGGACAGCGGGTGGTGATGACCTTCCTGCCGCGTTGCGGTCACTGCGCGGCGTGCGTCACCGACGGGTTGACGCCCTGCAAGCCGGGCAGCGCGGCCAACAACGCCGGCACGTTGCTCGGCGGCGGGATGCGGCTGAAACGCGGCGACGACAAGGTCTTTCACCACTTGGGGGTGTCCGGCTTCGCGACGCACGCCGTGGTCAACCGGGCCAGCGTCGTGCCGGTCGATCGTGACGTTCCCCCACCCGTCGCCGCGCTGTTGGGCTGCGCAATGCTGACCGGTGGCGGCGCGGTGCTCAACGTCGGCAAGCCGCAGCCGGGGCAGTCGGTGGCCGTCGTCGGCCTCGGCGGCGTCGGGATGGCCGCGGTGATGACCGCCCTCTCCTATGCCGGTGTACATGTGGTCGCTGTCGACCAGTTGCCCGAAAAGCTCACCGGCGCGCGCACTCTCGGAGCGCACGAGGCCTACACCCCGCAAGAGGCCACCGACGCCGGCGTCAAGGCCGCCGTTGTCGTCGAGGCCGCCGGCCACCCCGCCGCGCTGGAGACGGCCATCGCGCTCACCGCCGCCGGGGGCCGCACCATCACCGTCGGCCTGCCGCGGCCGGACGCCCGGATCAGCTTGTCCCCGTTGGGCTTTGTCGCCGAAGGGCGTTCGCTGATCGGCAGTTACCTCGGGTCGGCGGTGCCCGACCGCGACATCCCGCAGTTCGTCGAGCTGTGGCGCTCGGGCCGGCTGCCGGTGGAGTCGCTGGTCTCCTCGAGGATCACCCTCGAGGACATCAACACCGCGATGGACAACCTGGCCGACGGCACCGCGGTCCGCCAGCTGATCACCTTCTGATCTCAGCGAGTGTGAATCTGACTGCGCCGCTGGGGCGTGTCGCGTCGTATCGTTCACACTCGACGCGGCTAGGCCCCGTAGAACGCTCGCCGCAGCGCGCGGCCCTGTAGTACATGCGCATCAGCCAACCGGGATCAGCTCGGAATCCACCGGCAAAGACGCTTTCATGTCGGAGCGCAGTGTCTCGGTCGGACCGACCCTGCCCGGGATCCCGGCCGCGGCGATCGCGTGACGCTTGAACGCGCGTGCGGCACCGCTGAGCACATGCTGCACCGTGGCGGTCCGGCGCCCGACGGTGAGTGGCCAATCGTCATGCCAGAGAGTCAATTCCGTCATCCAGCGGTCCAGTGCGGTGAACACCTCCTGCCGAATGCGCGCGTCGGAGGCGAACATGTCGGCACTGACCGCCAAGCCGCGCGCCGCGTATTCCTTGCTCGCGGAGAGGATCTGCCAGTCAAGGCCGGCCACCTGGATGCCGAGGATCTGCAGCGGACGGCTGTCGCAGCGCTGCGGCAACAGCACGTTGACGTCCCAGCCAGCCCGCACCCGGTCGTAGAGCCAGCCGCCGATGCAGCCCACCACATCGGCGGGGCTGGAAGCGACGACGTCGAGTCGATACTTGACCGAGCCGTCGCAATGCTGAGCCTGTGGCCGTCGATTCTCGAAGTCCACCTCGAAGGTTCCCATCACGTCCCTTCAGCAGTCGAACGCCACAGCGCGTTCGATAACCCGGTCGACTCAGCGTGACACTTCTACCTCAATCTGTAAAGTTTCGATTGGGTCAGGACGGGCGCCGCGCCTCGAGCTCAGCGAGGACCTCGTCGGTGTGCTGGCCGAGCCGCGGCGCGCACGCCCGCGGCGCCCACGGCGTGCCGTGGAAATCCGCCGGTGTGGCGACCATCGGCACGGCGGCGGGTCCGTCTGGCACGTCGACCATGCCGCCGGCGGCATGAAACTGCTCGTCAGCGATGACATCTTCGATGGTGTTGACCGGTGACCAGAAGAAATCCGGTTCACCGGCGAAGACCTCGGCCCACTCGTCGAGAGTCTTGGTAGCAAAGATCTGATCCAGCTCGCCGATCAGCTCGACGGCGTTGACGGCGCGTGACCGCGCGTCGGCGAATCGCGGATCATCCAGCCACTCGGCTCTACCCACGGCGCGGCACAGCGGCGGCCAGTGCCGGTCGACTTCCAGCCCGACGATCCAGAACCGCCGGCCGTCGCCGGTGGCGTAGTTGTTCATGCACGGGTTGAACATCTTTTCGCGCTGCCCGATCGCGATCGGCTGGCCCGACATCAGGTAGGTGTTCAGGTCGAAGCTGACGGTGTAGGCGCCCTGGCGGTAGAGCGAGGTGCTGACCAGCTGACCGGTTCCGGTGCGGTCACGAGACACCAGCGCCGCGCAGACGGCTGCGGCCAGCGTCATGCCGGCGGAATGGTCGCCCATCCCGCCGCGCTGGAACGGCGGCGTCTCACCGGGCCGGGTCAGCAGGTGGGCCAGCCCGCCGCGCGCCCAGAACGCGGCGACGTCGTAGGCGGCCCGATCGGCGTCCGGCCCGGTCTCGCCGTAGCCGGTGATCAGCCCGTACACCAGCTGCGGGTGGTCCGGGGCAAGCGACTCGTAGTCGAGGCCGAGGCGGCGCAACGCCCCGGGCCGAACATTGGTGATGAAAACATCGGCGCCGCTGATCAATTCGAGCGCGGTGCCGCGACCGTCCTCGGTTGTCAGGTCGATGACGACGCTGCGCTTGGACCGGTTGTCCATCTCGAACGGTGGGCTGACGTCGACGTCGAGGCCGAGCATGCGGCCGAACATCCGGGCCGGGTCGCCGGTCGGCGGTTCGATCTTGATGACGTCGGCGCCCCAGTCGGCAAGGATGCCGCCCGTCGCAGGCCCGGCCACCCAGACGCCAAGCTCCACGACGTTGATGCCCTCCATCGGTCCGGCCATGCCACACACCATGCCACGCGTACGCTCATGCTCCATGAGCATGGTCACCGGGCATGGGCCGCTGAGCAGTGCTCCGGCAGGTTGGTTTTCGCCGAAAGTTCCAGCCGGCGTGGTCTACGTCGAACCGCATCCCCGGCGGGTTCAGGCGGTGAAAAACGGGCGCACGATGATCGACACCGAGCACGCGTTGTTGGTGCATCGGCCAGATCACCCGCTCAGCTACGCATTTCCCGCCGACGAGGTCGTCGATCTGCCCAGTGAGCCGGTGTCGGAGGCAGCCGGATTCGTCCAGGTGCCGTGGGACGCGGTGGACCTCTGGACCGAAGAGGGACGCACCCTGGTGCACTACCCGCCCAACCCGTATCACCGCGTCGATTGCCGGCCGACAAAGCGCCGTCTTCGCGTCATGGCGGCCGGGACGACGCTGGTGGACACCGACGACACGGTGATTGTGTTCGAGACGGCGCTCGAGCCCCGCCTCTACGTCGATCCCTCGCATGTGCGCACTGAGCTTCTGCGACAGACGGATACGTCGACCTACTGCAATTACAAGGGCCACGCCACGTATTGGTCTGCGGTCGTGGGTGATACGGAGATCGCGGACGTGGCGTGGAATTACCTGGACCCGCTGCCGGAGAGCCTGCCGATCAAGGGGTTCTTCAGTTTCGACGCCGCTCGCGCCGACGTCATCGCCGAGTTGCCGGAGTCTCAGGACCTCGGCGGCGAATAGTTGGGCCGTCCCAGCCCCAGGGCGTGCTGGGCGATCATGTTGCGGAACACCTCCAGGGTGCCGCCGTAGATACCGACCGGCGAGGCCAGCCGGAAGATGTATTCGGCGCCGCCGTCGTCGGCGGCACCCTCGGTCTCGACCGGCAGCGCCGATGCGGTGCCCAGGATGTCCATCAGGTCCGGTGCGACGTCGCGCATGGTCTGCGCGTTGGCCACCCGGCCGAACATCCCCGGGGTACTCAACGCGGCCTCGGTGCGAGCAACGCTGCGGCCCAACCGATATGCCACCGAAGTGTCGTCGAGCAGGCGGCGGCCGTCGGCGCGCGGTTGCGTGGCCAACGCGGCGATCGCGTCGATCGCCTCGGCCATCAGGATCAGATGCTCGCTCATCACCGCGAGCCTTTGCAACCCGTCATCTTCGGTTTCGACCGTGCCGTGCTCGACGTCTAGCGCACCCCGCAACACTCCCCAGCCGCCATTGACAGCGCCGATGCGGTATCGATCGTCCACCCGCACGTCGCTGTAGAAGACGATGTTGGTGCGGTCGCCGTCGATGGTGCGAATGGCTTGGATGTCGATGCCCGGCGTGTCGAGCGGCACCAGAAACATGGTCAGGTTCTTGTGTTTTGGCGCGTCAGGGTCGGTGTTGGTCAGCAGGAATACATATTTCGCGTTGTGCGCGTTGGACGTGAACATCTTGGAGCCGTTGATGATCCAGTTGTCGCCATCGCGGACCGCACGGGTTTTGCATGTCGCCACATCGGAGCCGCCCTCCGGCTCCGTGTAGCCCAGACACAACCGGATCTCGCCGGACAGCACCCCGGGCAGCACCTCTTCGGTGAGTTCCGGCGGCCCGAACTCGCGCACCATCTTCGCGACCACGGCGGTGGTGCCCCAGTGGAACCACGGAGTGTGCGCCCGACCGATCTCCAAATCCCAGATGCGCCGGCGCAGCGCGCTGAACCCGCCGTCGGACTCGTCGTTCCAGTCGGCAGCCAGATAGCCCTTGGCGCCCAGCGCCAAATGCACGCCCTCGTCGAAGTTCTCCCCACTCTCCCGGTCCCGGCGTATCACGTCGTCGGTGACGATCTGGGTCAGGAACGCCCTGAGCTGATCGCGGAATTCGCGGTCATCGGGAGAAAGCTCGACGGTCGAGAAATCCATGACTACTACAGCCGCGCTTCGGTTTTGATCGCGGTATCGGTGGTGCGCAGCGGGCGGATCAGCGCGTCCTGGGCGAACGAGGCGATCAGCTCACCCTCTTCGGTGTGCACCGCGCCGCGGACATAGGACATCCCCGCTCCGACCTGAGTGCTTTCGTGTGTGTACAGCAGCCATCCGGTCCACGACACCGGCTCGTGGAAGCTCACCGAGATCGTCATCGGCGCGGTCGAAACGGTTAGGTGCGACTGGGCGGTACCGATGCCCTCGTGGGCGCGCATTGTGGTCGAAATGCCAAGGTGGCCGGTGAAATACGCGATCAGCGCCTTGGCCAGATCATCGCGGGCGGGGATCTGGTCGTAGTGCAGCCAGGCATACAGCTCCGGCGGCCCGACCTCGTCGGGGCTGTTCACGTCGACCACGTCGACCAGTCGCAATTCCCTGCCGGCCATCGGCATCGCCCCGTCATTGGCGTCGGCGGGCGCGGCCACCTCTGGTCGCGGCAGGTGGTGGCGGATCACGTCGTCGCACGGCACGTCGAGCAGCGTCGTCACCGTGATGGCGCGACGCCCGCCCTGCGCCACGCTGACCACCGCGGTCGCCGTCGAACGGCCCTCGGCGACGACGTCGATGTCGAACTCCACCGGTGGCCCGACCACCACCGCACGGGCGAACACGGCGTGCACCGAGCGGACCGACTTCTCCGGAAACCGTTTGGCCACCGCGACGATCACCTGCGCGAGCACCTGGGTGCCCTCGACGACCTGACGTTCGTCCTCGGCGGCGATCCCGGTGTCGGCTTTAAAACGGCCGTCGTCGGCGGGGCGCGCGTCGAGCAAGTCCAGGAGGCCGGCGACCGACCAGTGCGTCTGCTCAGAGTCTGTTGTCACCTAGCGAGAATGACATTCTCGCTAAAACTTGTAAAGCCTCCCGCTCGTCACAAAGCCTCTATCACCTGGGTCTTGAAACGGTCGAGGACTTCGAGGGCGTGCGCCAGACTGTCGCCCGGCAGACCCACCTGCAGCCAATTCACGCCTAGCTTGGCCAGCCGTTCCAGGCCGCCCAGGTACGCATCGGCGTTGAAGTCGTCGTCGGCCGGGCTGCCCCCTTCGAAATTGCCGAAGACGATATCGATCGTCGAGGGGTCCCGGTCTGCCTCGTCGAGTCGGCGGCGCAGATCATCGATGCCGGCAGCGAGCGCCTCCACCGAATCCATCGCCGCGGTGCGCGCGGTCTGCGCCAGCTGTGGGGGCGCGGCGAACGGGCACCAACCGTCACCCTTCTCGGCGACCCGGCGGCGGGCGGCCCCGGAGTTGCCACCGATCCAGATCGGCGGATGCGGATCGCTGACCGGTCGGGGATGCGCGGTGATGCCGTGAGCGCTGAAGTGGGTGCCCTCGAAGGTGACGTCGTCGGAGGTCCAGATGGCCCGGATCGCATCGAGCGCCTCGTCGAACAATGCAGCGCGCTCCTCGAAGTCCACCCCGAGCGCGGTGAACTCGCGCTTGAGATAGCCGACGCCGACGGCCAGAGTGAACCTGCCACCGGAGAGCAGGTCCAGCGTTGCGCCAGACTTGGCCACTACGAACGGGTTTCGATACGGCAGCACCACGATGTTCGGGATCAGCCGCAGCGTGGTGGTGCGGGCCGCGGCGTATCCCATCGCGACGAACGGGTCCAGCGCGTCGTGTCCGCCGGCTTCGAGCCAGCGCTGAGTGGGCGCCGGGTGGTCGGTGAACCCGAAGCCGTGGATACCGGCGGCCTCGGCGGCAGCGGCCACTTTCGCGATGCCCTCGCCCGTGACCAACTCCGGGTTGTAGGGGTGGCTGTGCATCGGGTGGGTGATGTTGAAATGCATCTGCCGCTTTCCTTAGCTGAGCGCCGACGACGTCCCTGCAAACTACCGCGTGACATTTATACGATAATCTGTAAAGCCAGCTGGGCAACCGGCTGCTCAGTTTTACCGCCGCAAAGGAGCGACGCAGTATGACGGCGATGGTTGAGGGGCTGACCCCGCTGGCGACGGGGTTCTGCTTCGGCGAAGGCCCGCGCTGGTTCGAGGGCCTGTTGTGGTTCTCCGACATGCTCGGCGAAGCCGTGCATACCGTCACCCTGAGCGGATCGATGACCACGCTGCCGCTGCCCGGGCATGCGCCGTCGGGTCTGGGGTTCCGGCCGGACGGCACGCTGCTGATCGCGTCCACCGAAGACCGGCGGCTGCTGCGCTATGACGGCGAAACCGTCGACACCGTGGCCGATTTGAGCGCTGTGGCGCCGGCCGACCTCGGCGACCTGGTCGTCGACGGCCACGGCCGTGCCTACATCGGGTCGCAGGCCTTCAGTGGTGGCGTCATCCTGCGGGTCGATCCCGACGACACGGTCAGCGTGGTGGCGCGCGACCTGGATTTCCCCAACGGCATGGCCATCACCACCGACCACCGGACCCTGATCGTCGCCGAGTCGATCGGCCGGCGTCTCACCGCGTTCAGCATCGGCGCCGACGGCGCATTGTCCGATCGACGAGTCTTCGCCGATGGCCTGGACGGGCCGCCCGACGGGATCTGCCTCGACGCAGAGGGTGGGGTGTGGACGGCGATGACGCTGGCGCACCAGTTCGAGCGCATCGTCGACGGCGGTGAGGTGACGCATCGGATCGACATCGGCGATCGCGCGGCGATCGCCTGCGTGCTCGGCGGATCCGCCGGCCGCACGCTGTTCATGTTGTCGAGCAGCGACGCCTACCCCAAGCGCCTGATCGGTACCCGGCTGTCCCGGGTCGACACGGTGATCGTGGATACTCCTGCCGCCGGTGTGAACGGTGAACGATGACCGATTCCTATTACGAGCTGATCGACGATGCGGACCCGTTGGGCGAAAAGTTCTGTGCCACAGACCTTGTGCGCAGCACCTGGACAGCGGACATCCAGCATGCCGGGCCGGTGTCGGCGCTTCTGGTCCGCGCCCTGGAACGCTGCGCCGCCCGTGACGACACCCGGCTGAGCCGGATCGCCATCGACCTGTTGGGACCGGTACCGGCCGACGGTGACATGTGGGTTCGCTCGAAGGTCGAACGTCCCGGCAAGCAGATCGAGTTGATCAGCGCCGAAACGCTGGCCCTGGGGCCCGACGGCCAGCCCCGGCCGACGGCGCGGGCCACCGGTTGGCGGCTGCAGCAGCTCGACACCGCCGACCTGTTGCACGCCTCCGCACCGCTGCCGGCCCCGCTGAGCGAGGCGCGCAGCCGCGATCTCGCCAAGAACTTCGACCGCAACTATGTGCACAGCCTGGACTGGCGCTGGCTGACCAACCCGCTCAACGAGGGTCCGGGCGAGTCGTGGATCAAGCCGACCACGAACCTCGTCGCCGGTGAGACGATGACGCAGTTGGAGCGACTGTTCGCGGTCGCCGACTGCGCCAACGGCATCGGCTCCAAAATCGACATCAATAAGTGGACGTTCTTGAACAACGACCTCGTCGTGCACGTGCACCGGATTCCCGACGGCGAATGGGTCGGCATCCGGGCCGAGACCAACTACGGACCCGACGGGATCGGCACGACCGTGGGCACGCTGTTCGACGAGACCGGAGCCGTGGGCAGCATTCAGCAGTCGGTGCTCGTGCGCCGACGTCCCGGGTCCTAGTTCTGCGCCGAGATCGACGTTAGAGCAACTTCTTTCGTAATTGTGTGCTCTGGCGTCGATCTCGGCGCGCCAGGGAGGACGCCGGAACAGGCGGAATCAGGTCGACGACCCGCAGATGCCTTCGGTCCGGTGCACATATCGCCGCGGCGATCACGCGGCCCACGTCGTCGGGCGGTACGTGCCCGGTGGACCGCACGACCGAGGCTCGCACCCCAGTCCCGACGAACTCGGCGTCCAGACCACTGACCCACGCGTCGAGCATCCGATGCGCGCCGGCCGGCGATGCCCCGATCAGCTCTGGGCTGAGCAGCACCACGTCACCACGGCCTATGTCGATCATCGGCGTAACAAGTTGTGTCACAAGGTGTTGCGCGCCTACCCAAGATCTATCGGCAATACCGGCGCTGCTGACCAGGGCATCGACGGCGCCTACCAGGTAGTCGGCGGACCGCATGAAACGATCGATGGAAAGCGGCTCCCTGAGATCCAGGTGAGCGGCGAACACGGCAGCGCCACCGGACCGAAGACCGGCAGCGAACTCCTCGCAGATGTGGGTACGGCGGCCGCCCATCAACACCAGGTGCCCACCGGCGGCCAACCGGGCCGCCGTCGCCAAACCGACGGGCGACGAGGCCTCGGTGATGACGACCGTCCTGGACTCGCTCACGACGGACCCCGATCAATCTCGGCCTGCCCGGCTAAACTCTGGTGGTCAACTACCTCAGGTGGGGACGAAAACGCCCTGGCCGGGGAACATGGCAGTGACACGAAAACAGCGTGACACTTCGGGTTTATTTTGTAAAGTTTGGTGCATGGAGCAGACGCCCACCCTCGAGGGTGACATCTCGACTCAGCAGCGGATCCTTGCCGCCACGGCCGAGGTGCTCGGCCGCAACGGCAAGCGCAAGCTCAGCCTGTCCGATGTCGCTGTTCAGGCCGGGGTGTCCAGGCCGACGCTCTACCGCTGGTTCGCGTCCAAAGAGGATTTGCTCTCGGCATTCTCCCAGTACGAACGGCTGACTTTCGAAAGCGGCATGGGCCGGGCGACAGCCGGCCTCAAAGGTGCCGAAAAGCTCGATGCGGCGCTGCGGTTCATCGTCGACTACCAGCACTCGTACACCGGTGTGCGGATGGTCGACATCGAGCCCGAGCATGTCATCAACCAGTTCTCGAACGTAATCCCGCAGATGCGCGATGGTCTGCAGCGCCTGATACCCGGTCCCAACGCCGCGGTCAAGGCTGCTACCGCAATCCGAGTCGCGTTCTCGCACTACATGATTCGCAGCGACGACGCAGACGAGTTTCTGGCTCAGCTGCGCCACGCGGTCGGTATCAAGGGCGCCGACTAGTCGAACAGCACCGCGGCGTTGAGGTAGCCGGTGGGGTCGAACGCCGTTTTCAGGGCTCGCATCGCCGCGATGTCGGCGGCCTCACGTGACATGCCGACGTAGCCGCGTTTGCGGCTACCGACCCCGTGTTCGGAACTGACGTTGCCGCCGCATTCCGCGATCAGCTCCATCATCGCGGCGTACAGATCGCGCTCCTGCTCGTCGCTGCAGCGCAGCACATTCAGATGCAGGTTGCCCTCACCGATGTGCCCGAACAACACGCCGATGGCATCGGCGGCGTGCCGTTCGACCAGCGCCGTGGCGTCGCGGGCGAACGCGGGTATCACGGACAATGGCAGCGACACGTCGAACTTCAGTGGTGGTCCGAACAATCCGACCACCTCGGTCAACGATTCACGAGACCGCCAAAGCCGTTGTTGCGCAGCGAGATCAACGCCAACCGCAGGTTCACCAGAGGTCTGCACGCCCTCCAGCGCGTCGGCCAGTCGCTCGCTCTGATCGATGTCGGACGCCAGTTCCACCAGCAGCAGCCACTCTCCGCGCACCGGCGGCGGCGCGCCGAGATGTTCCCCGGCCAGTGCGCTGGCCCGCCCGTCGATCAGTTCCAGCGCCGCGATGCCGTCCATGTCGCGAAACAACCGGCCGGCGTCGACCAGCGCGGCCAGATCGTCGAAGCCGCAGACGGCGGTCACCCGATGCGGCGGATCCGGGTGCAGCCGCAGGTCGAGCGCGGTGATCACGCCCAGTGTTCCCTCGGCGCCGACGAACAGTGCCGGCAGATCGTAGCCGGTGTTATCGGCCCGCACCCGCGAGTGCCGTCGCACCACCGACCCGTCTGGCAGTGCCACGTCCAACCCTATGACCTGGTTGCCCATGTTGCCGTAACGCACCGTGCGCAGACCGCCGGCGTTGGTCGATGCCATGCCGCCGACGGTCGCGGTGTCGCGGGCAGCCAGGTCGACGCCGAACACCAGGCCGGCCGCGTCGGCCGCGCGCTGCACCGTGGCCAGGGTGGCCCCTGCCCCGGCCTCCACCCGACGTTCGGTGGCATCGACATCGCCTACGGCGCTGAGCCTTTCGGTCGACAGCAACACGTCGTCGTGTTCGGGCACGGTGCCGGCCACCAACGACGTCCGGCCGCCCTGGATCGTCACGTGCACCCCGGCGTCGCGGCACAGCTGCAGAACGCCGGCCACTTCGTCGGCCGAACCCGGCCGCACCAGGGCGCTCGCGTGGCCACGGTAGCGGCCGGTGTAATCGACGCTGCGGCCGGCCAGCACGTCGGGATCGGTGCTGAGATACTTCGTCCCCACCAGCGACGACACCTGCTGCAGCACGCGCCCGGCCATCCCGTGGGTCTATCACATCGCCGAGTCGCCGTGCAGGATGAGTGTCATGCAGCGTGAGGATGTCTGGTTCAACTCCGGCAGCGACCGGATCAGCGCGTGGTTGTATCGGCCGGCCAGCGACGGTGACGCACCGCTTTTGGTGATGGCTCACGGGCTGGGCGCGGTACGCACGATGCGACTGGATGCCTACGCCGAGCGCTTTCGCGAGGCCGGTTATGCCTGCCTGGTGTTCGACTACCGCAACTTCGGCGACAGCGAAGGAGCACCACGTCAACTGCTCGATATCCGAATGCAGTTGCAGGACTGGATGGTTGCGGTGGCCTATGCGCGCACGCTGCCCGGGATCGATCCGAATCGAATTGGGCTGTGGGGTACCTCGTTCAGCGGCGGCCACGTAATCGCCACCGCGGCAAGGCTTCCGGGAATCGCGGTGGTCGTCGCGCAATGCCCGTTCACCGACAGCGTCGCCTCGCTGGGCGCGGTGGACCCGCTGATCAGCGCTCGCCTCACGGCCCTGGCGGCGCGCGACCTGATCACCGCCCGCTTCGGCGGGACACCGGTGATGGTGCAGACCGCCGGGCTTCCGGGCGAAGTCGCGCTGATGACCGCCCCGGACGCCTACCCCGGCTTTCTGGGCCTGGTGCCCGACGGCGTCGAGCTGCGCAACGAGGTCGCCGCGCGGATCGGCTTGAAGCTGTTGCCCTACCGGCCGGGTCGGCTCGCGGCGAAGGTGCCCTGCCCAATCTTGTTCTGCGTCTGTGAAACCGACACGGTCGCGCCGTCAGGTCCGACCCGCCGCTACGCGGCGACGGCACCCCGCGGCGAGATCAAGCTCTACCCGGAAGGGCATTTCGAGATCTATGTCGGCGACGCTTTCGAGCGTGTCCTCGCCGACCAACTCGAGTTCCTCGAGCGGAATCTGCTGAAGGCCTAGCGGATGACGCTGACGCCACCGTCCACCGGAATCACCGCGCCGGTGATGTAGCTGCTGGCCCGGCTGGCGAGGAAGACCGCGATACCGGCCATATCGTCGGGCTGGCCGATGCGGCCGAGCGGAAAGCCTGAACCGACGGCGTCCGAACCCGCCCGCAACAGCTCTTTGGTCATCCGGGATTCGAAGAGCCCAGGCGCGATCGCGTTGACCAGAATCCGCGGCGCCAGCTCCCCGGCGAGGTGCTGGGTCAGCATGTGGACCGCGGCCTTGCTGGCGCTGTAGGAGAAGTTGTCCCGGCCGCGCCCGGGCGGAACGATGCCGTCGATGCTGCCGGTGTTGATGACGCGGGCCGGGTCGCCCTCGGTTGCGCCGGCAGTGAGCATCGGCACCAGCGCGCGGGTCAGCAGGAAGACACCTTTGACGTTGACGTCGAAGACCTTGTCGAAGCCGGATTCGGGAAACTCGCCCAACGGCGCACCCCACGCCGCGCCGGCGTTGTTGTACAGCGCGTGCACCGCGTCCGTCCGCTCGGCGAGGTCGGCAACCAGCGCCTGCACTCCGTCGACAGTGCCCAGATCGGCGGGAATGGCCTGCACCGGACCATGTGCCGACAATTCGGCGACGGCGGCGTCCAGCTCGGCCTTTTTACGGCTGGACAGGTATACCGTCGCTCCGGCTTGCAGCAGTCCGCGCGCCATCATCACGCCGATGCCGCGGCCGCCGCCGGTGACCACGGCGACCTTTCCGTCCAGGCGAAACATGTCAGTCATGGTGATCAGTCTCTTCGACGGCTCAGGAACGACGGGCGGCTGTACCGATTTCGGTTCCGACGCCCAACGGTGACTCCACCCGGACCGCCTCGTCGCGGATCAGACCCCGCAGCAGTGCGGTGCTGAACTCGGCGGCGATCTCCTTGGCGCTGCGTCGTCCGCTCGGCCGAAGCCATCGGTACGCGCCGAGCGTCATCCCGATGTAGCCGAGCGCCAGGACGTGCGAGTCGCATTCATAGAACTCGCCGCTGGCGACGCCCCGGTCGATCAGACCGTGCACGTGTTCGTAGACCTGGGTTTCCTTCTCGCGGACCGCGGCAACCTGTTCCTCGGTGAACCATTCGGTGATGTACGGCTGTTCCTGGAAATACACCGCCGCGCCTTCTGGGTTGCCGGCGATCCCGGTCAGCAGCCGCACGGTGTACTGGTAGAGCGCCTCGCGGGCCGACATCGAAGGATCGTCGTGCACGGCGGTCAGGGTGCGTTCGGCGGCCTGCTGATAGATGTCGTAGAGAATCAGCGACTTGCTGGCGTAGTAGTGGTAGACGGTGGCCTTGTTCAGCCCGACCACGTCGGCCACGTCGTCCATCCGGGTGCCGTGGTAGCCGCGTGCGGCGAACAACTTGGTGGCAACAACCAGCAGCTCCTCGCGGCGGGTGCGCCCGTTCTCGGATGGCATGTTTACTCGCTATCAGCAGTCCGGGGCTGCCCGGAGTCAATCAACTAGTTGGGTAGTCTAGGCAACACGGCAGTTCACTGTTGCGCGTTACCCGCCAGGACTAGACTTCGGCGTGGAACACGTCCCGACTCGAGAGGTAGTCAGATGCAACCGGATCCTGATCCCAGCTACGACTTTTCCGACGAACTCGAGTTCTACTTCAAGTACCTGCCGTGGGGCCTGCGGGGCGTCACCGACGGCCAGGGCTACCCGCCGCCGGCGTATCCGCCCGTCTAAACGCAGCCTTCGTCGAGAACAGGTAAGGGCCGTTACGGCCCCCGCGGCTACAGCGCCTTCAGCTCCTCAGCGACTTCGCTCACCGATTTCTTCGCGTCCCCGAACAGCATCGTGGTGCCCTCGCCGTAGAACAGCGGGTTGTCGATGCCGGCGAATCCGGAGTTCATCGACCGCTTGAGCACGATCACCGATTTCGCCTTGTCCACGTTGAGGATCGGCATGCCGTAGATCGGGCTGGACGCGTCGTTGCGGGCCGCCGGGTTGGTCACGTCGTTGGCGCCGATGACGATCGCGACGTCGGTGCGGCCGAACTCGTCGTTGATGTCGTCCATGTCCTTCATCGCGTCGTAATCGACCTCGGCCTCGGCCAGCAGCACATTCATGTGTCCGGGCATCCGCCCGGCGACCGGGTGGATCGCGTACTTCACCGCGACACCCTTGTCCTCCAGCAGCGACGCCATGTCCTTGACGGCGTGCTGGGCCTGCGCGACGGCCAGCCCGTAGCCCGGGACGACGATCACCTGGTTGGCGTAGGCCATCTGGATCGCGGCGTCGGCAGCCGAGGTCGCCCTGACGGTCTTGTCGCCGGTGTCGCCGCCACTCGGTGCCACACCGCCGCCGCCGAACCCGCCGGCGACGATCGCCGGGATGGAACGGTTCATCGCCTTGGCCATCAGGTTGGTCAGGATCGAGCCGGACGCGCCGACGATCATGCCCGCGACGATCATCGCGGTGTTGTTCAGCGCCAGACCCGCCGCGGCGGCCGACAACCCGGTCATCGCGTTGAGCAGCGAGATCACCACGGGCATGTCGGCGCCGCCGATGGGCAGCACCACCATCAGACCCAGTGCACCCGCGGCGGCCAGCAGGCCGATCATCCACCACAGCGGTACCCCGCCGGTGTCGGGATGCGCGCCCAGGCCGATCACGATCGCGGCAGCGATCGCCGCGGCCAGCAGCAGTAGGTTGATCGGTTGCTGCAACTTGCCGAACCCGATCGGCGAGCCGGAGATGATCTCCTGCAACTTGCCGAACGCGATGATCGATCCCCAGAACGAGATCGACCCGATGATCGCGGCGAACAGCGACGCCACCACGATGTGCGCGGTCGGTGACTCGCCGTGCTCGAAGGCCGAAAAGCCCTTCGTCTCCATGAAATCCGCCAGCGCGATCAGCGCAACCGTGCCACCGCCGACGCCATTGAAGAACGCCACCAGCTGCGGCATGGCGGTCATCTTGGTGAAGCGAGCCGGCGGAACACCCAGCACCACGCCCACCACCAGACCCGCGATGATCCATATCCACTGGTCGGTGTGCCGGATCTTGATCAGCGTGGCCGTCACGGCCAGCGCCATACCGACCGCGGCGATCAGGTTGCCGCGCACCGCCGTCTTGGGGCCGGTCAGACCCATCAAGCCGTAGATGAAAAGCGCGAACGAGATGACGTAGAGGCTGATCACCAGGTAGTTCATTTGGCGACCGCGTCTTCCGTTTTCGCCGGCACAGGCTTCTTTTTGCCCTTGAACATGCCCAGCATACGGTCGGTGACGATGAAACCGCCGATGACGTTCAGCGTGCCGAACACGACGGCCACGAACAGGATGATCTTCACCGCCAGCGACGGGTGCTCAACCTCGCCGAACACCACCAGGGCGCCGAGCACGACGATGCCGTGGATGGCGTTGGTGCCCGACATCAGCGGGGTGTGCAGCGTGTTGGGCACTTTCGAGATCACCGCGAACCCGACGAATCCCGACAACACCAGGATCGCCAGGTTGGACAGCAGTTCGTCATACATCCCGTGCATTAGGAGTCCTCCCTCGCCTCATTGCGCCGCTGCTGCGCATCGCTGCGCTCTGCATCGTCGCCAGCGGCTGTCTCGCGGGTCACACATGAATCCGCGATGACTTGGTCGTCGAAGTCCGGGGCCAGCGTGCCGTCGGTGATCAGCAGGTCCAGCAGCGCGGTGATGTTCTTGCTGTAGAGCTCGCTGGCGTGCTCGGGCATGGTCGCCGGCAGGTTCAGCGGTGAGGCGATCGTGACGTCGTGCTTGACGACGACCTGCCCCGGCTCGGTGAGCTCGCAGTTGCCGCCGGTTTCGCCGGCCAGATCGACGACCACGCTGCCGGGCTTCATCGCCTCGACCGCGGCCGCGGTCACCAGCTTGGGCGCGGGCCGGCCCGGGACCAGGGCCGTGGTGATCACGACGTCGAAGCCGCTGATCGCGTCCTCCAGCGCCTTCTGCTGCCGCGCCCGTTCCTCCTCGGTGAGTTCGCGGGCGTAGCCGCCTTCGCCGGCGGCGTCGATGCCGATGTCCAGCCATTGCGCGCCGACCGAGCGGACCTGGTCGGCCACTTCGGGTCGCACGTCGTAGCCGGTGGTGCGTCCGCCGAGTCGTTTGGCCGTCGCCAGGGCCTGCAGCCCGGCCACGCCGACGCCGAGCACCAGCACGGTGGCCGGCTTCACGGTTCCGGCGGCGGTGGTCAACATCGGGAAGAACCGGGTCGACTCCGAGGCCGCCAGCAGCACAGCCTTGTATCCGGCGACGTTGCCCTGCGACGACAACGCGTCCATCGCCTGCGCCCGCGATATCCGCGGAATGGCCTCCAGCGCGAACGCCTGCACACCGGCCGCCTTGAGCGCACCGATCGAGTTCTCGGCGTTACGGGGCGCCAAAAAGCCGATCAGCGTCTGGCCGCTGTGCAGCTTGCCGACCTCATCGGCGGTGGGCGGTGCCACCTTGACGACCACATCGGCGGCCCAGGCGTCGCCGATGGTGGCTCCGGCCTCGGTGTACAGCGAGTCGGGAAGCAACGCTCGCTCGCCGGCACCCGCCTGCACTACGACTGCGACCCCGCTCTTCACCAGCGGCGCGATTGCCTTCGGGACCAGCGCGACCCGTCGCTCGTCGGCCCCCGACTCGGCGACCACCCCGACCGTCGTCTGCGTTTGTGTCATGGCGTCCGCATCTACTTCCTGTACTCCCTACCCCGGTAGATCGGCAACAACCCTAACCGGTCACCAAAGTGGAAAGTCCCGGCCGTGCTCCGCCGGCACCCGAGGGCCAAAGTATCGCCGCTGGGACTCGTCGATCGCGACGTCGTTGATGCTGGCCTCTCGTCGGCCCATCAGGCCGGCGTCGTCGAACTCCCACAGCTCATTGCCGTAGCTGCGCCACCACTGACCGGAGGCGTCGCGGCACTCGTACTGGAACCGGACCGCGACGCGGTTGTCGTGAAAACTCCACAGGCTCTTGCGCAGCGCGTAGTCGAGTTCGCGCTGCCATTTGCTGGTCAAGAACGCCACGATCGCCACGCGGCCGACGAGGTGCTCGCCCCGGTTCCGCCACTGCGAGTCGACGGTGTAGCCGAGGCTCACCCGCTCCGGATCGCGGCTGTTCCAGGCGTCCTCGGCGGCTTGAACCTTCTGGATCGCCGTCTCATAAGTGAACGGCGGCAACGGTGGGCGGGTGTCAGTCATAACGTTCATCCTGCCCCCGGTGTGCCCCCGCCGCGGGTGGCTTATCGTGGCCGTCATGGACTTCGCAATGTCAGCCAAAGGCAACGACTACCACAAGCGGCTGAGCGAGTTCATCACCGATTACGTCTTCCCCGCCGAAGCGGAGTACGACAAGTACCGCGAGGAAGTCGGCCCGCACGATCACACCGTTCCGCCGATCATCGAGGAACTGAAGGTCAAGGCGAAGGCCGCCGGCCTGTGGAACCTGTTCCTACCGTCGGAATCCGGGCTGACCAACCTGGAGTACGCGCCGTTGGCCGAGCTGACCGGATGGTCTCTGGAGATCGCGCCCGAGGCGATCAACTGCGCGGCGCCGGACACCGGCAACATGGAGACCCTGCACCTGTTCGCCACCGAAGAGCAGCGCAAGCAGTGGCTGGAGCCGTTGCTGAACGGCGAGATCCGCAGCGGCTTCTCCATGACCGAGCCCGCCGTCGCCAGCAGCGACGCCCGCAACATCGAAACCTCGATCGTGCGCGACGGCGCCGACTACGTCATCAACGGCCGTAAGTGGTGGACGTCGGGAGCGGCGGATCCGCGCTGCAAGATCCTGATCGTGATGGGCCGGACCAACCCTGAGGCGGCCAGCCACCAGCAGCAGTCGATGGTCCTGGTGCCGATCGACACCCCGGGCGTGACCGTGGTGCGTTCCACCACGGTATTCGGGTACCAGGACCAGCCCGGGCACTGCGAGATCATCTACGACAACGTCCGGGTGCCGGCCACCAACCTGCTCGGTGAAGAGGGCTCCGGATTCGCGATCGCCCAGGCCCGACTCGGGCCGGGTCGCATCCACCACTGCATGCGCGCGCTGGGTGGCGCGGAACGTGCGCTGGCGCTGATGGTGAACCGGGCGAACACCCGGATCGCATTCGGCCGGCCGCTGGCCGACCAGGGTCTGGTGCAGCAGGCAATTGCCCAGTCACGCAACGAGATCGACCAGGCCAGGCTGCTGTGCGAGAAGGCGGCATGGACCATAGACCAGCATGGCAACCGCGCGGCCCATCTGCTGGTTTCCCAGATCAAGGCGGTGGCGCCCCAGATGGCCTGCAATGTCATCGACCGCGCCATCCAGGTGCACGGGGCGGCCGGGGTCAGCGAGGACACGGTACTGGCCCGGATGTACGCCTGGCAGCGCGCGATGCGCATCTTCGACGGACCCGACGAGGTGCACATGCGGTCGATCGCCCGCGCTGAGATCGGCCGGGATAGAAGCGCTTTCGCTGCGGCGGTCACCTAAGGTGGCAACCGACGTGCGAGATCTACAGGGGGCCTGGAACTTTCGCGACGTCGCCGACACCACCGGCGTACTGCGGCCCGGTCGGCTCTTCCGGTCCGGCGAACTGAGCGAGTTGGGTGACGAAGGCCGTCACGAGCTACGCCGTTTGGGCGTCACCGATGTCGCCGATTTGCGTTCGCGTAGTGAGGTATTGCGACACGGTCCCGGCCTGGTCCCGGACGGTGTCGACGTTCATCTCTTGCCCATCCCGGACCTCGCGCCCGACGAGGTCAACCCGGATGGTGAGGCACCCCACGAGCACGCATTCAAGCGGCTACTGGAAGACAAGCCCGACGACGAGCCGGTCAGCGACGCCGCCACTCGCTACATGGTCGACGAGTACAGCAGGTTCCCGACCTACCCCGGAGCACAGCAGGCACTGCACCGCGTCGTGAGCCTTTTGGCAGAGGGGCGCACGGTGCTCGCGCACTGTTTCGCCGGCAAGGACCGCACCGGTTTCACGGTTGCCCTGGTGCTTGAGGCCGCCGGTGTCGACCGCGACGCGATCGTGGCCGACTTCCTGCAAAGCAATCGGGCCGTCCCGCATTTACGGGAGCGGATCCTGAACGCGATCCGCGAGCGGTCCGACGTCGCCATGACACCGGAACTGATCTCGGTCACCGAGGCGCGGCTGTCCGAAGAGGTTCTCGGTGTGCGCGCGGAATACCTCGACGCTGCACGGCGCACTATCGACGACAACTTCGGCTCTCTCAACGGCTACTTCCGCAGCGCGGGCATCACTGCAGCCGATGTGACGCAGTTGCGCGACGCGCTGCTGGGCTGAGTACACCAGGTACACCGCTCACAGCGTCACTCTCGCAACACGAGCCAAAGCTTGGGTATGGCGTGCTTTTCAAGGGTCGGCGCATGCGATAGCACCGCAAGGGCTGATATCGCCCGTGCTCTCGTTTTAGAAGACAACACGACCCCAAAGCCAGTGACTACAGGACTTTTGAGGTGTATGAGGCCCTCCAAACTGTTGAAACAGAAACTTAATTTTCACCAACGAAAACCTGTGTGTTTCTCAGACATATGTCCCCAACCGGAGTAGAACATATGTCGAATACCCGCGCCGCTGGGGCCGCATCGTGCCCTGACGACTAACAGTCCGGAAGGTCGCACAATGTCAGGACGCACACTTTGTCTCACGGGTCTGGGAATGGTCGCCACCGCTGGTGCCGGCGTCCTGAGCATGGCAGCCATGCTGAACTCGGGTTATGCACACGCTGATGACCTCGGGTTGGTGATGGGCGGTAGCGGCTTGCCGATTCCCGGATCCCTGTATGTCGGAGCAGCCGACCAGCTCTACCTCGACAACCCGTTGACGAAGCTCTACCCCAACCTCGACTTCTACCAAGCCGCTGCGTCCCCCCCATTCGGAAACGGTCTGTTCACCCCGGAGGGGCTCTATCCACTGACCGGCGTTCATACCTTGCTGCTCAACTACCCCCTTGATCCTGGCACTGGGTTGCCAGACCTCAGCACCTCGGTAGGCCAGGGTGCCGACATCCTGGACAGCACCATCCTCGGCAACCCCAACGACACCTCGATCGTGTTCGGCTACTCGCAGAGTTCGACGCTGTCCGGAATTGCCATGGAGCATCTCGATCCGTCGGGCACGCCCCAGACGGGCCCTGACGCGCCGCAATTCCTGCTGATCGCCGACCCCAGCGCTCCCAACGGCGGGCTGCTAGAGCGCTTCAATGGTTTCGAAACCTTAATGGGGCACACCACCGTCGACCCATTGAGCCTGCCGAGTCTGGGGTTGAGCTTCGACGGCGCCACCCCCTCCAATGACTTCGTCACCAACATGTATTCGCTGGAATACGACGGCTTCACCGACTTCCCGCGCTACCCGCTGAACTTCTTGTCCGACCTCAACGCGTTCCTGGGCATCGAGACGCTGCACGGAACGTACCTGAACGGCGGCGTGGCCGGCAGCGGCCCGACGGCAGAACAGATTGCCAACGCGATTCTGTTGCCCGGGTCCTCACTATCCGGCACCACGGACAGCCTCACCAACTACTACATGATCGACGAGACCGCACCGCTGGTGTCGCTGCTGCCGAAATCGCTGCAAGAATTGCTGGGGCCAGACCTGACGTATCTGATCAACCTGGGTTACGGCGACGGCACCCTCGGTTACTCCGCGACGGTCGATTCACCGGCGAACGTGCCCACCCCGTTCGGGCTGGCCCCCGACGTCAGCGCGACCACCGAGTTCAACACTCTAGTCACCCTTACGGAGCAAGGCATCCAGAACTTGATGACCAACACAGACCCGTACGCGGCGGCGGCCACCGCGCCCGCATCGGCCGGGGCGGAAGCCGCCACCGCCATCCCAGCGGCCACACCAACGATCACCGACATCGCCAACGCCTTCTCCAGTGCGCTGTCGACGGCTTACTCGGTTTTCCTGCCGCTGCAAGATATCTCGAATGCCCTGTCGACCAGCGTTCCGGCCTACGACCTCTCGCTGTTCACCGCCAACCTGGCCACCGGCGACTATACGGACGCCTTTGGGCTGCCGATCGCGGCGAACACCGCGCTGGAAACCCTGGCCGCCGGTTTCGCGACCGAGGTCATCTCCAGTGCGGCCTCGCAGATAGCGGCCGACTTCGCGGCTATCGGGTTATGACGCCGAGAAAGAAAGGCGCCGCCAACCATTGAGGGGTACCGAACGCGCCGCCACCGTTCTGCCGGGGCGGCGTGTTCCGTAAGTCCTAGGGCTCCAGCACAACCTTGCCGAACACCCCACCGTCGGCCAGGGACTGCAGCGCGTCACGGCCTTTCGACAGTGGATACCGTTGCGGCGGTGGAGGTTTCAATCCGGCCGCCACCAGCTGGTTGAGACCCGAGGCGAACAGCCCCGCCGAGCCGGGAACCTGATGCAGATATTCGCCCCAGGCGACGCCGAGCACGCCGACGTTGCGCAGCAGCAGCCGGTTGACCTTGACCGTCGGAATCGATCCCGCGGCGAAGCCGATCACCAGTAGCTTGCCGTCAATGGCCAGTACCCGGACCGCATCGTCGAAGGCCTGCCCGCCGACCGGGTCGACCACGATGTCCACGCCGCGTCCGCCGGTGTGTTCGCGGACCGCCGGAGCCCAGCCGTCGGCCAGCGGCAGCACCACGTCGGCACCCAGCGACTCGACGAATTCCGTTGCGCTCGTGCGGTGTACCACCGCGATGACCTTGCTCGCGCCCATCGCCCGGGCCACCTGGATGGCCGCGGTGCCCACACCGCCCGCCGAACCCAACACCAGCACGCTGTCGCCGCGCCGCATGGCGGCCCGCCGGGCCAGCGCGAAGTACATGGTGTTGTAGTTCACCAGCAGCGACACCGCTTCGGCGTCGTCGAGTTCGGCCGGGCTGCGAGTCACGTTGGCCATCGGCGCGAGCACCTGCTCGGCGAAGCCGCCCAGCACACCGAACGCCGAAACCCGATCCCCTACTTTGAATTCGGAGTCCTCCGGTGCCCAATCGACAACGCCGGCCGCCTCCATCCCGGGGATGAACGGCGGCGGCAGCTTCAGCTGGTACTCGCCCTTGCTCAGCAGCAGGTCTGGAAAGCAGACCCCTGCGGCGCGGACACCGATGACCAGGACGTCGTTGTTTCCAGCGACGTCCTGCACATCGGTATAGACAAGACCGTCCGGACCTGAAAGCTCCTGTACAACACAGGCTTTCATGCAGTCCCGATCAACGGATCGAGAAGTTGGCCGCCTTAGCCCCGGACAAGTCGTCGATCTCGCCCCAGTGCGAGGCGATGTCGTCGACCGAGGGCGGCGTCTTGAAGGTGACGCCCTCGTTCTGGAACAGCGCGGTGCGCTGCACCTTGCCGCCACCGACGATGAAGATCGAACCGGAGTCGGGCACCTCTTCGGTGACCAGATAAGCCACCACCGGCGCGACGAAATCCGGCGTGAGGTTCTTCAGCACCTCCGGCGGCAGGATGTCCTCGGTCATCCGGGTGGCCGCAATCGGCGCCAGCGCATTGGCTTTGATGTTGTACTTGGCGCCTTCTTGGGCCAGCGTGTTGATCAAGCCGACCAAACCCAGCTTGGCTGCGCCGTAGTTGGCCTGACCGAAGTTGCCGAACAGCCCACTGGTGGAGGTGGCGACGAGCACGCGACCGTAGCTCTGCTCGCGGAAGTGCGGCCAGGCGGCGCGGACGACGTTGTAGCCGCCGTAGAGGTGCACCTTAAGAACGGAATCCCAGTTTTCGAACGACATCTTGTGGAAAGTGCCGTCGCGCAGGATGCCGGCGTTGCTCACCACGCCGTCGATCTTGCCGAACTCATCGAGAGCGGTCTTGATGATGTTCTCGGCGCCCTCGGCCTCGGCAACGCTGTCGTAGTTGGCGACCGCACGGCCGCCGGCGTCCTTGATTTCTTTGACGACCTCGTCGGCCATGTTGTGTCCGGCGCCGGTGCCGTCGCGGGATCCGCCGAGGTCGTTGACCACGACGCTGGCGCCTTCCTTGGCGAGGGTCAGCGCGTATTCGCGACCCAAGCCACCGCCGGCTCCCGTGACGACGACAACACGATCCTGCACTCCTGGCACTGGTGTTCCTCTCCTCGGTTAGGCCGGCGCCGATGTCAGATCAGCTTGCGCGCCAGCTTCCACGCCTTATCTGTATACGGGGGGTACATGAATGAGATGACGTCGGGTCGGGTCGGCTTGGTCATCACTGCCTTTTTGTGGCTGAACCCCTCGAACCCGTACTTGCCGTGGTAAGCACCCATGCCCGACGCTCCGACGCCGCCGAACGGCAGCTTGTTTGTGGCGAAGTGGAACATCAGGTGGTTGACCACCATGCCGCCGGCCGGTACCTCCCTGATCACTCGCTCACGGATGCTCTTGGTCTTGGTGAACAGATACGCCGCCAGCGGCTTCGGCCGTGAGTTGACGAAACTAATTGCGTCATTGAGGGATTGGACGGTCACGACGGGCAAAATCGGGCCGAAGATCTCGTCGGTCATCAGCGGCTCGTCGACGGCCGGATCAATCACAACGGTCGGCTGAATTTTCAGGCTGGACGGGTCCGAGCCACCACCGATGGCGACCGTGCCCTTGGTCGCGGCGAGTGCGGTGGTGAGGCGGTTGAAGTGTCGCTCGTTGACGATCCGCTTACCACCGCTGGCGTTCTCGGCCTCGAACCCGGTGACCGCCTTCTTGATTTCGTCGACGAGCTTGTCGCGGATGGGCGCCTCGGCCAGGACGTAGTCGGGTGCGATGCAGATCTGCCCGGAGTTGATCAACTTGGTCCACGCGATCCGCTTCGCGGCCACCTTGATGTCGGCGTCCTTCGACACGATGACCGGGCTCTTGCCGCCGAGCTCCAGGGTGACCGGCGTCAGATGCGACGCCGCGCCCTCGTACACCTTGCGCCCGATCTCGGTGCCGCCGGTGAACAGCAGGTGGTCGAAGCCCTGTGCGATGAGCTCCTGGCTCACGGCGCCATCGCCTTCGATGACGGCGATCGCATCGGGGTCCAGATACTTGGGAACTAGTTCGGCCATCAGCGCCGACGATGCCGGGCAGACCTCGGACGGCTTTAGCACCAAAGCGTTGCCTGCGGCGATGGCGCCGACGGCAGGACCGAGCGTCAGCACGAACGGGAAATTCCATGCGCCGATGATCAGCACGGTGCCGTAGGGCTCGTATTCAATCCATCCGAGTCCCGGCAACTGGGACCGTTCCAGCAGGCGATATTTGCGACGCATCCATTTGCGCACGTTCTTCGCCGCATCCCTGGCTTCGCCGGCGGTGCTGGCGATGTCGGCCATCCACGCCTCGAAGGGCGACCGCCCGAGATCTTTATCGAGAGCATCGGCGATCGCCGTTTCGTTCTCGACCATCAGCCGCTCGAGGGCGCGCAACTGCTCCTTGCGCCACTCCAGATTGCGGGTGCGACCAGTGGCGAACGTCCGGCGAAGCCGTGCGACCGTCTTGGCCACATCGGAGCCGGCAGCCGGGGCCGCGGGTGCAGCTGGTGCGGTGGTTTCGGTGGCGTGGGTGGCTTCGGTGGTCATGGGGATTCCCTTCCTCGACCGGCGGAAGCCCAATCCTAATCAACCATCCAGGTGGGCAACAGGTGCCCTCAGCGATCGCGGCCGATCGCGATCATGGCGTCTCAGCGGCGGCGAACACGGTCACCGTCCGCCACGGGTCATTCGCGTTCGGCGGTCACGAACTGCGAGAACGCATCCCGGTCGTCACCCAACGGCACGCCTTCGACCCAGCGGTCCAGCCGGCGCATCTCGTCGCCGGAGTTCTGCCCGCTGGCCCGCCAGCCGTGGTCGTTGAGCCAAGCGGCGACGTCGGCCCGATCGTCGTCCCGATAAATCAGGTCCTGAATGTCGACCGTCCGCTCGATGCCGAGTTTGGCGGCCACCCGGTCGAGGCGCTCCCGCATCTCCTTGCGGCGGTCGTCGGCGTGATTGGCCGCGGTCTCGGCGGCGACCCGACTGCCCGGTGCGCTCAATTCGGTGATCTGGGCGAACAGCCGGTCCTGAGCCTCGGCGGGCAGATACATCAGCAGCCCCTCGGCCAGCCATGCCGTCGGCGCCTTCGGGTCGAAGCCTTCGGCGATCAGGGCAGCCGGCCAGTCCTGACGCAGGTCGATCGCCACCTCGTGGCGGTCGGCCGACGGAGTCGCGCCGTGTGCCGCCAGCGTCGCCGACTTGTACTCCAGCACCTTGGGCTGGTCGATCTCGTACACCGTGGTGCCGACCGGCCAGTCCAGCCGATAGGCGCGAGAATCCAGCCCCGAGGCCAGGATCACCACCTGCCTGATACCAGCCGCCACCGCCCTGGCGAAATGGGCGTCGAAGAAGTGCGTGCGCACCGCTTGATAGCCGCGCATGTGCTCGAAGATCGCCGCCGCCTCCGCGTCGATTTCCTGCACCTTGGTGAGCAGTGAGTCGTCCAGCATCCTTTCCCACACACCGGTGCCGGCCTCGCTGACCAGCACCCTCGCGTAGGGGTCCCGGATCAGCGGGTCGGGCTTGTTGGTTTCGGCGGCGCGGGCTGCGGCCACCATGACCGCGGTGCTGCCGACGCTGGTGGCAATGTCCCAAGTGTCGTCGTGGCTGCGCAAGGTGCTCATCGCGCTCCTGCCTCCTGCTGAATGCGGTTGGTGATCAATGGGTCGCGCCGAGTTCGGCGCGCAACAGCTTGGTGGTGAAGGCTTCGTCAGCGAGGTCCGCGGGAATCGGCCGGCCCAGCCGCTCCATCTCATCGGCGCTGCTGACCGCGGTCACCTGCCAACCGTGCTCGGTGAGCCACTCTGCGGCGTCGGCCCGGCCGCTCTCCTGGTAGGTCAGGGTTTCGACGTTGATGTCCAGGCCGAGACGTTGACGCATCCGGTCGAAGCGTGCCCGCCGCGCGACGCGACGGGCTTCGTTGTCGGCGGCGCCCAGGCTGAACGCTTCGACGGCCACCCGGCTACCGGGCGCGCTCAACCCCGTCAGGATCTCGAACAACCGGTCCTGCGCTTCGGCCGGTAGATACGGCAGCAGGCCCTCGGCCAGCCAGGCGGTCGGTTGGCCGGGGTCGAAACCCGCTGCCGTCACCGCACCCGCCCAGTCGTCGCGAAGGTCGACCTGAACGGTTCGGCGGGCGGCGGTCGGAGCGGCGCCGGCCGACTCCAGCGTGGTCGTTTTGTAGTGGACCACCTGCGGCTGGTCGATCTCGAAGACGGTGGTGCCGGCGGGCCAGTCCAGCCGGAAGGCCCGCGAGTCCAGCCCCGCCGCCAGGATCACCACCTGCCGGATTCCGGCGCCGGCGGCCTCGGCGAAGTAGGAGTCGAAGTAGTGCGTGCGCACGGCCTGATAATCGATGGCCAGTCGGTGTGCCCGTCGCCCGTGGTCGTCGTCGCCGATCCAGTCCAGCGAGCTGGCCAACCGCGCCCATGGCTGCCCGGCCGTAGCGACCAGCAGGTAGGCGAACTGGTCGCGGATCAGCGGATCAGCCGCCCCTGTCTCGACGGCGCGGGCCGCGGCCACGCTCAAGGCGGTGGCGCCCACGCTTTCGGTGATGTCCCAGCTGTCGCCGTCGGTCCGGATCGAGCTCGCGTTGTGTACACCAGTCATAACGCCGTCGATGTTACCTAATAACTTAGGCAATCTATATGGTTGTGTGCGCTACATCACTGCACTTGGTCGGTCCGCCGGGTGAGGCTGCGGGCCAGCATCAATTTCAGTTGATCGGTGACGGGGTCGAGCTCGTGGCGGCTGCCGATGAAACCGGCATAGAAGCCCACGCCCAACAGCACCGCCAGCAGCATCTCGGTGAGCGCCGAGGCGTCGGTGTCCGCATCCAACTCGCCTCGCTGGATTCCGTCGTTGATCGCCCACAACAGAAACGCCCGGGTGGTGCTGACCGAGTCGGTTCCGGGCCGGCTCAGCTCGGGGTGGCGTTGCGACTCCAGCGTCGCCGTGATCAAGAACGCGGCAGCCGTTGGGTTTTCGATGTCTGAATCGATCGCGCCTTCGATGAACGCGGACACCTGGCCGGTCAGCGTCGTCTCACCTCGCGCCCGCTGCACGCTGGCGGCGACCATGGCACTGTTGGTCTCCTCCAACACCTGCCAATACAAGACGCGTTTATTTGCGAAGTAGTGATTGATCGCCGGCCGGGTCAGGTCGGCCCGGATCGCGATGGCCTGAAAGGTGGCGGCGTCATAACCGCGTTCGCTGAACACCTCGCGAGCAGCACGCAGAATGCGCTTACGCGTTTCGGCCGCCTTTGCTGCGGGGGGGCGACCCGGCCCCCGGCTCGCGGGCTGCACCACAGCATGAATTGTGCCACAGCTCACACTGCTGCCCGCCGAGTCGAGAGAACCGGTAGTTAGCCAGCGGGCGCTACGTCGCGCGGTGCGGCATCAATCCGTTGGGCGGGACGCTGCCGAACTTGCCGGCCTGGAAGTCCTCGACGGCCTGGACGACCTCCGCCTTGGTGTTCATCACGAACGGGCCGTAATGGAACACCGGCTCACGGATCGGCCTGCCGCCGAGGATAAGTACCTCCAGAGCGGGGACCCGCGACTCCTGCGAGGCGGCGGCGTTGACGGTGATCCGGTCACCAGGACCCAGGACCGCCAGCTGACCGTGCTGCAACGGATGCGCGATCGGCCCAACGGAGCCATGCCCGGCGAGAACGTAGACCAGTGCGTTGTAGTCCCGGTTCCACGGGATGCTCAGCCGAGCCCCTGGTTGAATCGTGGCGTGCGCCATAGTGATTGGAGTGTGCGTCACACCGGGCCCGCTGTGACCGTCGATCTGGCCCGCGATGACGCGGATCAGTGCGCCGCCGTCGTCGGAGGACAGCAGGGCGACGTCGGGGCCTTCGATGGCCTGGTATCGCGGCGTGGCGAACTTGTCCTTCTTCGGCAGGTTCACCCAGAGCTGGATGCCGTGAAACATCCCACCGCTCTCGACGAGTTCTGCCGGCGGCGTTTCGATGTGCAGGATGCCGGAACCCGCCGTCATCCACTGGGTAGCTCCGTCGGCGATCAGCCCGCCGCCACCGTGTGAATCCTGGTGCGCGAACCGACCGTCGATCATGTAGGTGACCGTCTCGAAGCCGCGGTGCGGGTGCCAGTCCGTGCCGCGGGGTTCGCCGGGCTGGTATTCCACCTCGCCCATCTGGTCCATGTGGACGAACGGATCGAGGGCAGCGCTGCTGACGCCGGCGAAGGCCCGGACCACCGGGAATCCTTCGCCCTCGTGGCCGCGGGGTCCGGTCGTGATCGAGCGGACCGGACGTTCGGTATCGATGGGGCCGGCCGCGGACACTCGCGGCAAGGCCAGTGTGTCTGCGGTGATCGCGGGCATCTGCAGCCTCCTTATGCTTCCGATACCCGCTATAACCGGACCGCGGTCCGATTATTCCACTCAGCCCTTGCTGCGGGCAGACTTCGCCGCCGACTTCTCGGTCGACGTGCCCTTGTGAGCTAACCCCCCGCCGGCGTTCTCCAAGTGCGCACGCACGAACCACTGGAACTTCTCCAGCTCGGCGCAGTGGCCGATCAGGATGTCCTGGGTTACCGGATCCAGCTTCTCGGTTTCGTCGATCCCCTTGCGGGTGTCCTCGATGACGCCGTTGTAGACCAGGTCGAGTGCGGCCAGGTGCGCCTGCACGGTGTCGCGGCCGACCGAGTAGTCGTCCCAGGTGCGGTCTTTGAGAATCGAGCCCGGGGTGCCCTGCGGCGATCCACCCAGAGTCGCGATCCGCTCGGCCACTTCGTCGGCATAACCGCGGACCAACTCCACTTGCGGATCGATCATCTCGTGCACCCCAATGAAGTTGGGGCCGACCACATTCCAGTGGACATGCTTGAGTGTCAGATGAAGGTCGTTGTAGGTGCTCAATTGCTTCTGCAGCAGGTCAGCGACCTTGGTTCCCTGCTTGTCGGTCAAGCCCGGAACGGTGAATTGGGTCATGGCTTCCTCCCTGAAGGTCGTCCCCTCGGTCAGGCGACGGGTACCCGATGACCGTGGGACGTAACCTGGCAGATCACAGCGCGCGGATGTCTTGCACCGGCAGCCGCGCGCCCCGGCGTGGCTCGTAGGCCAGCCGACTGACCTCCAGCAACCGGACCACCCGGTGGCGGTGCGGGCGCATCGGTTCGAGAAGTTCGACCATGGCGTCGTCGTCGATCGGGTGTCCCAGCAACGTCCAACCGATCATTTTGGAGATGTGGTAATCGCCCACCGACAGCGCGTCGGCGTCGCCGAAGGCACGTTGCGCCGTCTCGGCCGCCGTCCATATCCCGACTCCGGGCAGCGACCTCAGCGCCTCGCGGGCCTTGCCGGCCGGCCATGACGCCAGCCGCTCCAGCGACGACGCACGTTGCGCGCAACCGACGATGGTGCGGGCCCGTCCGGGATCAACGTTGGCGCGGTGAAATTCCCACGACGGGATGCGCCGCCACACCTCGGCCGGCGGCAGTACGCGCATCCGCTCTGGGGCGGGTCCCGGTGCCGGCGTCCCGAATTTGGTGACCAGTAACCGCCAGGCGCGGAACGCGTCCGCACCCGGCACCCGCTGCTCGAGGACGGCCGGGATCACCGCCTCCAACACCTGATCGGTGCGGCCGAGTCGCAGGTGCGGCACCCGCTGGTGCCCCGCGGCGACGATGGGGTGGGCCGGTACGAAATTCGACGAATCGTCCAGGGCGCCAAGCATTGCCGGAAGGGCGTCGAGGAATTCCTCAGCGCCGCTGCCCCACGCCGTGCAATCGACTGCATTAGCGGCGGCGCGGCTGATGCGCGCCGTGACGGACCCACTGGGCAATAGGCTGGTGCGCCAGATGGCGCCGTCGGCGTCGACCTGGAAAGTCGGATCGCCAGGTCCTCGGCGCAGCGGGGCAAGGGTCATGCCCGGGCTCACCACACCGGGAAACGTCACCGTGCGAGCGCTACTCACCATCTGCTCCCGCCGGAGACCGCAACTGCTCGATTCCGACGATCATAGGTCCGAATCCGCCCGCCATCCTTGTCCGGTGCGTCATTGACCGGCACTCTGTTCCGCGTCAGGATGGCGAGGTGACCACCCCCTTCGACGACCCGCAGGCCGAGCTGGCGTGGATGTTCCTGCAGTGCCTGTCCGACGGGGGCGACGTCGACGAGTGCTTCGGGCTGCTGAGCGACGACTTCACCTACTGGAACCTGCTGACCCGCAACGCGGTCGACAAGGCGACATTGCGTGACGAGGTCGAGCGCCGCAAACGCACCGGTGAGCTGAACCTGGACTTCATCCAGTGCTTCAACGACGGCGAAAGCGTGGTGATCGAGGCCGAAGCCGACGGTGAAACCGCCGACGGGCTTCACTACCACAGCCCCGCGGTCTTCATCTTCGAAACCCGCGACGGGCTTATCGCGTCGTTGCGCGAATACAGCGACACCCAGCTGACCTCGCACGTATTCGGCCCGGCAACCCCCTAGGCGGTTTCGACGCTGATCTCCGCCTTCTCGGGGTAGAACGCCACGTGGCCGGCGATCTCCGCCACCGCCGGATACGGCTGCTCGTACGTCCAAATCACGTCCTCGACAGTGCCCGCGGCGGTGGTGACGCTGTAATAGCCGGCCTCCCCCTTGTACGGGCAGTAGGTGCTGGTGTCGGTGCGGGTGAGCCGGTCCTGCAGCACATCCTTGAACGGAATATATTGCACCGCAGGGTAGGTGGACTCGTGAAGCTGTAATGCCTCGTTGCTGTCAGCGACCACTTCGCCGTTGACGCGCACCACCACCCGCGCTCCGGTGGGGTTGATCGTGATCGGGTGCTTGGCGGTGGGTTCCAGGACGGGCCGACTGGTCATGATGACGTCTCCTCACGTGCGAATAGCAGGTTCAACACCATCTGGCGCGCAAGATTCCCGTCGGGTGCTTTTGATTCAGCCGGCCGGCGCGAGCATGTCCTTCCACCCGGAGTCGCCGGTGTGGCGCGAGTCCTCGAGCGAGTACTTCGCGCCGTCGGGTCCCACGACTTCGCCGCTGGACGGAAGGTAGATCGCGGCCGGGCCGGCCGGCGTATAGGTACACGGGTTGGGCTGTTGGCCATTGCACCGCACGGTGCCCGATCCGGGCCGCTGCAGCGGATCGTTGACCGGTGCGGCCGGCGGGGGCAGCCGATCGGCCGGCGCGGGGTTGACGCCGTTGTTGACCGAGGGCGCCGGTATCACCTTCCCGGGGTCGACCGGCTGGTCGCAGCGAGCACCCGGGGCCGGGCAGTTTCGAATCTGGTTCGGATCGCCGTACCACGGGTTGGTGCCCAGCGGGACGTACGGCTTGTTGTCGCGGCAATCCCGCGGGGTCGCCGCGCGTTTGCCGGGGACGTCGACACAGGGATAGTTGCGGGCGCCGCGTACCGCGTTGGCCGGAGTGTCCTGTGGGATCTTGCAGTACGTCCCTTCCGGCAACGGTGCCGTGCTGACATCCGCGGGTGAGCGCCACTCCGAAGCCGGCAGGAATCCGGTCAGGCACGGCGGAGGATTGTTGAGTGACAGGTTGAGGTTCATCAGCACCGAACCCGGAGCGGACGCGATCAAAGTCTGTGCGACCGAACCGATCTCGGGCAGGAAGACCAACAACTGCTCGAGACCTTTGTTATAGCGTTTGAGCATGTCGGCGACCACTTCCAGGTTCGCCAACGTCTGCGGCAGCGACTCGCGGACGTCATTGAAGACGTCGTTGACCTGATCCGCGGTCGGCGCAGCTTTCGACAGGATGCTTTGCACGTGCTGATCGGTCTGCGCCGTCTGAGCGGTGAGGACCTTGAGGTTGTGCGACCACTGCGCGATCGAATCGCCGGAGTCGACCTGGCTGTCCAGGATCGGTGCCGCGTTCGCGATGATGTCGTCGACGTCGGACATGTTCGCTTCGAAGTCCCCGACGATGGACTGTGTCGAGTCGACGAGTCGTTGCAGCGACGGCCCCAATCCGCCTACTGCCAAGGCTGTTTCGTCGAGCAGCGATGCGATCTTCTTCTTGGGCAGGACGGACAGACCACGGTTGGCCGCGTCGAGGGCCGGGCCTATCTCGCTGGGCACGGTGCCCTTGGTGATCGTCTGTCCGGGCGAGAAGAACTTGCCCGGACCACCGGTGGACACCAGATCCAGATACTGTTCACCGATCGCCGACACCGAGTGCACATCGGCTGAGGCGTCGACGGGGATCTTGTACCGGCTGTCGATGCTGAGTGTGGCCCTGACACCGTGTGCGGTCGGCTCGACCTTGGTGACCCGGCCGATCTGGATCCCTCGATACGTCACGTTGGATGTGCGATACAGACCGCCTGACGCCGGCAGCTCCGCGACCAGTCGGTACTGACCGACACCGAGCTGGCTGGGGATCCGAAGGTAGTACCAGCCCAGTGCCACCAGTGCGGCTAATGTCAACGCGGCGAACACAATCAACTGATTGCGAATGAAGCGGGTCAGCATGGGCTACTCGCCTCGCTCCACCGGCGCATCGGCCGGGTTGGGCGTGTACCGGATGTCCGGAATCATCGTCGACGGGTCGCGGCCCCAGGACTGCTCGAGGGCACGCAAGGCTCCGGAGAATCCGGTGCCGGTAAAGATCGCGTTGTCGACGGTGCTCAGCGTCAAGTCCAGAGCTCCAGAGACGTTGATGTAATCGCCGCGAACGATCTTCGGCACGCTGTCGACGGCGAACGGCGGTGACAACAGCAGCATCAGGGCGTCGACCAAATAGGGTGCGGCGCGGCCGAGTTGCTTGAGCGGCCGCTGCAGATCTTGCAGGTCCTCATGCAGATCGCCACGCGCGGCCGACAGCGTCTGGCCGGTGACGTTGCTGATCCGCCCAACCGCTTCGACGGTGTTGGCGAACAGATCACGTTGCCGGGCGAAATGATCGACCAACGGCGGGAATTCGGTGAGCACCCGATCGAGGGTGTCGGTTCTGGTGCCCGAGTACGACAGCAACCGGTCGGTGGAGTCGATGGCGTGGACGATGTCGTCGCGCTGCGCGTTCAGTTCACCGGCGAAGGTGTCCAGCTTGCCGAGGAAATCCCGGATCTGCCGGGCCCGCCCGGTCAGGATCTTGTAGACCTCGTTCTGGATGACCTCGAGGTTGGGAATACCGCCGCCACGCAACACCATGGCCAGGCTGGCGAGCGTCTGCTCGGTGGAGGGAAAGGCCGACGAATTATTCAACTGGATGGTGTCGCCGGCCTTGAGTTGCTGCGCCGACGGATCTGGCGGTGCGGCCAATTCGATGTGCTGAGAACCCAACAAGCTGGTCTGGCCGATCTTGGCGGTGGCGTTCTTCGGAAGCTTGACGCCCTTGTCCAGGTCGACGATCAGGGTTGCGACCCAGTTCTTCAGGTCGATCGAACGGACCGTGCCGACGAAGACCTCGGCCACCAAGACTCGGCTATTATCGTTCAGCGCCATGGTGTTTGGCATCTGAACAAAGATCTTGTAGGAGCCTGGGCCACTGCCGGGCCCGCCCGGCAGTGGGACGTTGGCGATGCCGCGCCAGCTCCCGCAGGAGGTCAGTACGACCGTCGCGGTCAGCAACGTCAAGGCCTGCCAGGCCCTGCGGCTCATCAGCCGCACGGCTCTCATTGGCCCGGTCCCGGCGGTGCCTCGGCTGCACCGAGCGGAAGGTCAGGCGGTGGTGGTCCCGCCGTCGGAGACGGCAAGGGCTGCGGATACCACGGCGGTGGCAGCGGATTGTTCTCGTCGTAGGCGTTGGGCGGCCCGGTCATATTGCGCGCCACTGGCGGCGGCGGAATGTCCGGCCCACCGATCAACTCGGCCAACGACGCCGGCGTCAACAGGCCAGCCGTAGCCGGCTGGACCTTCGTTCCCTGCATGCCAGGCGCGGCGATCCAGCCCGGCTCCGAATTGCGATGGGACCACTGGGTATCCGGTGAGAAGATTCCCGGGACGGTGGTGTCCTTGAAGCCGGGTGGCGGCTGCAAACGCGGCTCGGAGTACGCGATGTTCTTCGGCAACGTGTCAGCGCTGCTGAACAGGTTGATGCCATACGGGAAGTAGTTGAACTTGATCGCATCCAGGACGGGCGCCAGGTACTGCGCGCACAGTTCCGCAGAGTCCTGATAGCCCAGCCGACTGCCGGCTTGAATGGCGCTACAAATGAACTGCATTGGGTTGGCGAAGTTCGTGAATGCGGCCACACCGCTCAGACTGCCGTGAGCGGGCTCGTAGATCGCCAGCACGTTGGCGGCCATGTTCGGCAGGATGTGTAGCGCGGTCTCCAGTCCGTCGCGCGGAGTCGGCTGCATGATCGCGTTGGTTACGTCGCCCAGGTTGTTGACATCGTGGGTCAGCGCGTCGCGGTTGTCGGTCAAGAATTTCTGAGCGGTGGACAGCAGGCTGTCGGTTTGCTCAATTGCGTTGGCGGCGGACTGATCCGAGCTGGTGAGGTTGTCGGTGAGCTGGAAGAGGTCCTTGTTCAGTGCGACGAACTGCTGGTCGTCCTGATGTAGCGCGTTGACGAACATCGCCAGGCTGCGCAGCACCGAGAAGAAGTCACCGCGACCCTCGTCCAGCGTGCTCAGCGCGTTCGACAGGTTGTTCAGCGTGGTGTTGATCTGCTGGCCCTTGCCGGCCAGGCCGTCGGCGAAGGATTCGATGACGTCACCGAAGGGCCCCTTGGGCTGCTCCTTCGTCGGGCCGAGTTGGCCGATGATGTGAGTGATGCTGTTACGCAGGTCATCCCACTCGACCGGCACTTGTGTGCGCTCGATCGGGATCACCGCGTTGTCGGCCAAGTGCGGACCGCCCTTGTAGGGGGGCTCCAGTTGAATGCTGCGGGAGGCCACCAGCGTCGGGTTGAGCACCACCGCGGACGCATCGGCCGGCACCTTGTACTTGTTCCGGTAGTGGAACGTCACCCTCATCTGGTCACCGATGGGTTCGATCTTGTCGATTGAGCCGACGCGGATACCCATGATCTGGACCTTGTCCCCCGCGTAGAGGGCGTTCGCCGCCGGGAAGTAAGCGACCACCGTGTTGTAGATCAGCCGGTCGTAAAGCTGCCAACCCGCGAGCGCGGCAACGAGACCGAGCGCCACGACGAGCGACCCGATGATCACCGCCGCCTTGGACAACTGCGGCAACCGCAGCTTGCGGATGTCGAAGATCGTGCTCACTGGCTACTACCCCCCGTCCCCGCCGGGCGTGACGAGTGGAACCGGTAGCTGCGGACCCGGGCCCGGAGGCGCAGGCGGTCCGGGCGGCAAAACGGGCGCGAAGGCAGACGGCGGAGGGGGCGGGTCGGCCGGCAGCAGGCTTTCCCGTCGGGCCCCCGGCGGTGCGTTCGGCGGTAGCGGCACCGGGGTGCCCGGCATGCTCGGCGCCGGCGCTCCGGGCAAGGCGGCATCCGGAATCCCGGGTGCCGGTGGCAGACCGTTGGGATTCGGCGGGGACGAGAGCACATCGGGGACCGCCGGATACGGCCCGTTGGGCCCGAACGGACCCTGTCCTTGATCGACGCCCGCGCACGGCAGCGGGTTGCCCGGTCGCGGGGACATCTCCGGTGGCGGCGCATACGAGCATGGTGAGCCCGGCGCCACGGCCGGTCCCGGGTGATCCGGGGTGCCCTCCAGTACCGGCGGCGCCGGTGGCGGGGCACCGTTGGAGAAACGGGTTCCGTTCGGGTCGGGCCACTTGAAAGCGGGCAATCCCGCACTGCGCCAGAAGTTCTCCGGATCGATGCCGCGCTTCTTGAACGCCGCGTCCACCCACGGCTGCAGGATCTGGTAGGGCAGCAAGTTGCCGATCATCACCTTGAAGTATGGCCCGGAGCCGACTGCCTCACTCAGCGCCGCGGTGTAGTTGCGCAGCGTATTCAGCACGGAGACAAGGTCGTTCTTGTGCTCGACCAGAACATCGGTGACGCTGTGCAACTGGTCGAGCAGATGGTGCAGATTCGGGTTGTCGTGGATCAGGCCCTGCACCTGTGAAGAAAACGCCGACACGTTGGCCAGCAACACCGCAATGGCCTTGCCACGTTCGTTGAACGCGGCAAGCAGCGACTGAGTGTTTCGCAGCAGCGCGTTGATCTGCTTACTGCGATCACCGAGCACACTGGCCACTTTCCGGGCCTCGGTCAGCAGGTGTTTGAGCTCGTCATCGCGTTTGCCGATGATGTCGGAGAACTTCGAGACCCCGTCCAGCGCCGCGCTCAAATGCGGGTATGTCTGGTTGATGGTGTGTGACAGCACATTCAGCGACTGCTTGACGGTGTCGATGTTCCAGCCGGCTGCGGCCTTGGTGACGTCGAAGAACGCGTCGTACACCTGGTATGGGGTGGTGCTTTGCCCGAGCGGCAGCACATCATTCGGTCGCATCGGTTGGGCGCCGCGCGGTTCGATCTCCAGCACCTTCTTGCCGAGCAGCGTGTCGGTCCGGATCGCCACCCGGCTCTCGGTGCCGATGGTGTGCGTTCCGGTGGTGAACTTCATGACGACGTGATCGCCGTCGATCGAAAGGTCCTGCACCGTGCCGACATCCATGCCGACGATGCGCACTTTGTCGCCTTTGCTCATTCCGCCGGAGTCGCTGAACTGTGCGTAGTAACTCGCGGACGCGAACAACACCGGCAGGCTACTGAAGCTTTGTCCCACACCGACAATGAGGATCACGAGCGCGATGGCCAGCACCCCGACACGGACCCGGTTGGCCGGCTGAAGAGATCTCATCTCAGCGTGCACCTGCCCGACGGCTGTTGGAAGAGCTTCACCGATCGAACAGGTCCGCCCGGCTGCAGTCCGTTGACCTTGAGCGACAGGTCACACAGGTAGAAGTTGAAGAAGTCGCCGTAGATTCCGCTGGCGCGGCCGATGATATTGAATGCGGCGGGCACTTTTCCGACCAGGTCCGCGATTCGGCCGCGCTGATCGACAAGCGGTCCGGCAAGGGTTTCCAAGTGGTTGACCGTGGCCTGCACCAGGGCCCGGTTGTCGGCCAACAAGTCGGCCACCGTTCCCGCGGCGCTGCTGATGTGCGCGGTCCCGTCCGCCAGCGGGGTGGCCCGGTCCTTCAGGCCGTTGATGAGCACCTCGAATCTGTCGATGGTCGCGTCGAATTGGTCGCGGTGCCGAACCGTGGTGTCCAGCACGGTGTTCAGGTTGTGGATCACGTCTCCAATCGCCTGGTCGCTTTCTGCCAGCCGATCGGTCAGCTGCGCGGTCTGGTCGAGGATGTCGTTGATCGTGCCGCCCTCGCCTTGGAAGACGGTGATGATCGATGAGGCGATGCTGTTGACCTTCTGCGGATCCAGGGCGCGGAACAGCGGCTTGAAGCCGCCTATGAGCGCATCGAGGTCGAGCGCGGGCTGGGTCCGCGACAGGGGAATGAATCCGCCTGGCGGCAACGTCCTTTCAGCGTTCTCTCCGGTTCCCCGGCTAATTTCCAGATAGCGGTTGCCGATGAGGTCCTGGTAGCGGATCTGCGCGGTCGTCGACTGGTAGAGCTGCACCGAGCGGTCGACGGCGAAGTCGACGCGAATCCGTTTGTCTCCCTCTACCAACTCGATCTTCTTGACCTTGCCGACCTCTACCCCCGAGGCGCGGACGAACTGACCGGCACGTAAGCCACTGGCATTGCTGAACTCTGCGGAATAGCTGTTGGTGCGGTCGAAGCGCACTTGGCCGAAAACCACGACGATGACCGCGGTGAACAACAACTGCACGGACACGACGGCCGCGAGCCGAACGACAGTACCGGTGATCCTCATGGGTTGATCGTGTTCTCCCCGTACTGACGCCCCCAGACGTATTCGTTGGCCAGCGGCTGGCCCAACTCGAAGTGGTTGTAGGGCGCAATGCTGTTGCCGGAGTCCATCACCAGATACGGCGCCGGCCACAGGTCGCGGGTGATCGGCGACCAGCAGCCGGCCTTGCCGCCGGGGCCACCGCGACCGTTGACCCTCGGCAGGTTGTCCGGATACACATAGGGGTTTTCGGTGCCCGCGATAGCCACGCCGAGTTGCGCCGCATAGTGGTTGCCGCTCTCCAGCGCGGCGACTTTCGGTGCGACGTCGGCGAAGTTGCGAATGGTGCAGAACGCCTGCGGGCTGTAGGTGTCCAGCAGATGGGCGGTCGGCCGCAGGTCGGCGGTAAGACGTTCCAGGTACGGCTTGCTGCGAGTGAAGACGTCATTTCCGGTGTTGGCGAAGCCAATTGCGGCCAGCAGGGCGGCGTCGAGATCGGCCTGATGCCGGTTGAGGGTGCGCGCCGTGGTCACGGCATTCTCCAGCGCGTCAAACAGATCCGGTGCGGCTTTGGCGTAGACATCGCCGAGCGCGGCGAGCTGCTGGAGGTCGTGGCGAATCGCCGGCATCCGGGGGTTCAGGTCGCCGAGGATCTTGTTGCCGTTGACGATCGACTTCCCGAACTTGTCACCCAATCCGGTCAACGCCTGCGCCGCAGCGCCCAGCGTGAGGTTGACCTTCACCGGATCGACGTTGTCGGCAAGCTCGACCAGGGTCTCGAACACCGTGTTGAACTCCGTCGTGATCGACGTCGCATCGATGACGGATGACGCTGTAATCCTCTGCTGTGCCGGGCTTTTAGGGGACGTGAGCGACACGTATTTGTTGCCGAACACGGTGGTCGCCTGGATTTTCGCGATGACGTTGAGCGGGATGAGGTCGACGTACTGCGGGTCGACGTCGAGGGTGAATCGGGCCGCCGGCTTGCCGCGATGCTCGACCTCGGAGATGCCGGCCACCCGACCAATGCTCACGCCGTTGTAGGTGACCTTCGAGCCTTGGTCCATCACCAACCCGGCGCGGGCGGCCAGCATCGTCAGCTTGGTCTTGCGGGTAAAGTCGCCGCGAAACTGCCCGTATATCAACGCAAGTAGCAGCGCACACACGACAAACAGCCCGACACCCGCCGCGTTGTCCGGCCAGGTGCGGGTTCTTCGCTCCTTCGTCGGGGTCGTCATCCCGGCTACACCGTCAGGTTGAAGTTCGGATCGACGCCGTAGAGCGCAAGTGAAGTCAGCAGGACGACGATCACCGTGGAAACCAACGAGAAACGCATCGACCGACCGACGGCCTCGCCCACTCCGACCGGTCCGCCGCTGGCGTTGTAGCCGTAATAGCAGTGGGTGATCATCACGATCACCGCCATCACAATGACCTCGCCACCCGACCAGAACACGTCCTCGGTGCGCAGGAACGTCCGGAAGTAGTGCTCGTAGGTGCCTACCGATTGTCCGTAGAACAGCGTGGTGACGACCTGCCCGGACAGAAACGACATGACCAGCGCCATCGCGTAGAGCGGGACGACCACCACCAGGCCCGCCATCAGTCGGGTGGACACCAGGAACGCGACCGACTTGATGCCCATCACCTCGAGGGCGTCGATCTCTTCGCTGATCCGCATCGCGCCCAGCTCCGCCGTCGCACCCGCTCCGACCGTGGCGGCCAGCGCGACACCGGTCACCACCGCGGTGACGACACGCACGTTGGCCAGCGCCGCGAAGAAGCCGGTGAACGCCTCGACCCCGATGTTGCCCAGCGACGCGAAACCCTGGATGGCGATCAACGAGCCACCGGACAGCGTCACGAAGCCCACGATCGCGGCGGTGCCGCCGACGACGGCCATCGCGCCGGTGCCCATCCCGATCTGAGCGATCAGCCGCAGCGTCTCCCTGCGGTAGCGGCGCAACGCCCATCCGACCGACCACGCGCCGATGATGGAGAACCGGGTGAGATGCCCGGCCCTGTTGAGCCCGCGGATCGCCCCGCCGCCGTAATGGTCGACGCCGGCGGCCGTGCGCGGAAAGCGCGCACGAACCACCGCTGCGGTCGTCATGTCAGCGACCTGTCCCGAACCGGACGCCGATGGTGGTCAGCACGACGTTGACCGCGAACAGCGCGATCACGCAGAGCACCAGCGTTTCGTTGACGGCGACGCCGACACCTTTCGGACCGCCCTTGGTGGTCAGGCCGCGATAGCAACCGACCAGTCCTGCGATCGTCCCGAAGATCGCGGCCTTGATCGTCGCGATGAGAACTTCGGGTAAGCCGGTGACCAACGTCAGCGTTGCGAGATAGGCCCCGCCCGAGACATTTTGGAGTTTGACGCCGAAGAGGAAGCCGCCGACCAAACCGATCGTGATGACGGTTCCGTTGAGCAGCGTGGCGACGACCGTCGCGGCCACCACCCGCGGTACGACCAGGCGGTGGATCGGATCGATACCGAGGACCTCCATCGCATCGATCTCTTCGCGGATGGTGCGTGCGCCCAGGTCGGCGCAGATGGCTGTCGAGCCGGCGCCGGCCACCACCAGCACGGTGGTCAGCGGGCCGAGCTGGGTGACGGCGCCCAGGGCTGCGCCCGCGCCGGAGATGTCGGCAGCGCCGAACGCGGCCAGCAAGGTGTTGAGTGTGAAGACGATCAGCACCGTCAGCGGGATCGAGACCGCAATCGTGGGCAGCAACGCGACCCTGGTGATGAACCAGGTTTGGACGATGAACTCGTTCCAGTGAAAAGGCCGGCGGAACAAGGCTTTTCCGGCCAGTGTGCACATCCGCGCGAATCCACCGACGGTCGCCAGCGGCGGCGTGAGTTGGTCACGCACGTAGCCGGCGAGCCCGGCGGGCGTCGTTGCGGTCACCGCTGCGCTACCGCCGAAATGCGACAGTCATCGAACGGCGCGGGGTGACGTGTTTCAGCGCGGTGCCACCACACATCCACCATGCGTCACACTATGTAACAAAAGTCACTTCGGTTACCTGAGACACGCGGGGGATCGGACCTCGGAAGTTAAGCGCGATTCCGGCTTACTCGGACGATGCAGCTTTGCTGTTCCGCTTGGCATTCTTCATGTTGGCCCAGAAACGCGCGGCCTCCCGAATGGATTCCTCGACCGGCCTTGGCTCCCAGCCCAATTCGCGAGTGGCCTTGCTGTGATCGACGGGGGCTTCGGCACGCATCATCCGCACCGACTTCATGCTGAGTTCGGCGTCTTTACCCGTCAACCGGGCTCGCAGGGTTCCCATCGCTCCCATTGCATAGAGCACCGGCACCGAGATCGAACGCCGTGGCGGGGGCACGCCTGCCTCGTCGGCCGCGATCTCGACCACCTCTTTCAGCGGGATCATGCGCTCGGAAATCAGATAGCGCTCGCCGACGCGGCCACGCTCGGCCGCCAGCAGCATGGCGCGCGCCGCGTCGTCGACACCGACGACCTCGAGCTGGATGCCGTTCATGGAGAACGGCAGCTTGCCGAAGACGGCCCCCGCGATGAATGCGCCGTGCGGGGTGCGGCCCCAGTCGCCGGCGCCGTAGGTCGTCGAAACGCACATGGCAACGGCGGGCAGCCCGGCCTCGGCCGCATACTGCAGCACCAGATCCTCGGCCTGGACTCGCGATTCGACGTAGGGGGTGAGGTGGCGGCGGTCGATCGGGTCGTCCTCGGTGGCTACGTGGCCATGCCGACGACGCACCGTCGCATATGTGCTGGTGAACACGAACCGCTTCAGCGTGGACGAAATCGGTTCTGCCACGGCCACATCCATGACGCTGCGCAGACCTTCGACGTTGGTGTGGAACAGCGGTGACGGGTCTTGCAGCCAAGCCCGGGTGTCGACGACGCAGTAGTAGACCTCGTCGCAGCCCTCCATCGCCTCACGCACGGTGGCCGTATCGAAGACGTCGCCGTGGAAACGGGTGACGTCCAGGTCGTCGATGCTGCGGGTGTTGGCGCCTCCGCGGACCATCGCGCGCACGTCGGCGTCGGCGGCAATGAGTTGGCGGGTGACATGCGAGCCGAGGAAGCCGTTGGCGCCGATGACCAGCTTGGGGGCGCTCACTGTGACCCTCCGAAAGTCCCGCCGTAGGTCTGCAGCCAGCGGGCGGCGTCATCGTCGAGCGTGCCCAGTGCCTCGGCTTTTTTGCACCACTTGATTCCGGCCTGCAGAAAGCGCAGCGGGTTGTAGATGTCTTCTTGTCGGCACCATTGGCCGTCGCCCGCGTACGTGATGATCGAGATGTTCGTCGCGCTGATGATCGTGCCGTCGCCCGGGTCGACCATCGGATTGTCAAGCTCGCAGATGATCCGGCCGCCTGCCTCGTCGATCACCGACCACAGTGACGGGAAGGCCGTCATGTGGCTGCCCGGGAAAGTCGTCATGGTCTTGCGGATCCAGGTGAGCACCTCGTCGCGGCCCTTCATGGTGCCGGCGGCGTGCTCGATGTAGTCGACGTCCGGGGTGTAGTGCTGCACCCACTGGTCCCAATTCTTGATCTCGGCCGCATGGGCCACGGTCTGCTCGAACGTGTCGAACGCGGCGGCGAGCTCGTCGCGGGTAAATACCTGCTTCACGCAAGAAACTAGAACACGTTCTATTGCGGTTTGTCGAGCAAGTGGATAATCGGGGAGATGACGGACTACAGCAAGGCAATACTGGCCGGCGGTTGCTTCTGGGGTATGCAGGACCTGATCCGCAAGCAGCCCGGAGTGGTTTCGACCCGAGTTGGCTACACCGGCGGCGACGTGCGTAACGCGACGTACCGCAATCACGGAACCCATGCCGAAGGCATCGAGATCACCTACGACCCGGCAGTCACCGACTTCCGCGCAATCCTGGAGTTCTTCTTCCAGATCCACGACCCGACCACCAAGAACCGGCAGGGCAACGACATCGGAGCCAGCTATCGCTCAGCGATCTTCTACGTCGACGACGACCAGAAGCGCATTGCGCTGGACACCATCGCCGACGTCGAGGCCTCAGGCTTGTGGCCCGGCAAGGTGGTCACTGAAGTCGGCCCGGCCGGCGACTTCTGGCAGGCCGAGCCCGAACACCAGGATTATCTGCAGCACTACCCCAACGGGTACACCTGCCACTTCATCCGGCCGGGATGGAAATTGCCGCGACGGGCGTCCGCCGAGACGTGATGGCTAGGTGCGGTTGACCAGTCCCAGCCCGGGATCTGCCGCCAGCTGAAATGCCGCGTGCATCGCTTCGATCGCGGCGGCGCTGCCCTCGAACTTCCACCGCCGCAACGCGGCCTTCCGCTCGGCCGCGGTACCGCCAAGACGCGCGGTGATCAGGTCGGACGCAGTCGCGGTCACTGTGGCGGCCGGTGGGTCCTCAGCGCCGGCCAGTCCCTGGCGAGTAACCGCGAATCCGAAACGGCGACCGTCGATTTCAACGCTGCAGGACATTGACACGTCCGAGGCCCGAGCTGGGTCAAAGCCGAGCAGGATACCGGCGAGAAATCCGTTGAGTGGTGTCAGCACACTGTCGGCGGGTTCGAGCAGATCCAATCCGAAGGTGGCGACAGCCTGGATCACCGGCGGTACTTTGCGCCAGCCCTCTTCGCTGAGCGTGTACACGGTTCGGGCAACGGGCGGCGGTAATTCGCTGCGGCAGATCAGGCCGGCCTCTTCGAGTTCACGCAACCGGCCGGCGAGCAGGTTGGTGGCGATGCCCGGAAGTGCCGCCCGCATATCGCCATAGCGGCGCGCCCCGCCGATGAGCTCGCGCAGGATCAGCAGTGTCCACCGCTCGCCGAGGACGTCAAGCCCGCGGGCTATCGGGCAGTTCTGGTTGTAACTCTTGCGGCCAGCCACGCCAGCCACTCTACCGTATTGACTCGTTAATAAAGTATCTGCTTGATTTTCTTGTCTATCCGGTTTACGGTTCTGTCCATGCGCAACTTCCTCCGCCCGCCGGTGTTCCGCGATCATCCGATCGCCGCACTGGCCGCCATCTGTCTCAGTGTGTTCGTCATCAGCGTCGATGCCACCATCGTCAACGTCGCTCTGCCGACACTGTCCCGAGAACTAAACGCCGATACCGCGCAACTGCAGTGGATCGTGGACGCCTACACCCTCGTCATGGCAGGCCTGTTGTTGTCGGTGGGCAGCCTCAGCGACCGATACGGTCGGCGGGGTTGGCTCAGTGGCGGGCTTGCCGCCTTTGCGATGACATCCGTCGTTGCGGCGCAGGCGAACTCGGCGGAGGCCTTGATCGCTGCCCGCGCCGCGATGGGGGTCGGCGCCGCGGTGATCTTTCCGACCACCCTCGGTCTGATCACAAACATCTTCACCGATCCGGTGCGGCGGGCCAAGGCGATCGGCGTCTGGGCGGCGATGGTCGGTGTCGGCGTCGCCGCCGGGCCGATGGCCGGTGGCTGGCTGCTTGAGCACTTTTTTTGGGGTTCAATCTTTTTGGTGAACGTGCCGGTCGCCGCGGTGGCCATCGTGGGGGGGATTCTGTTCGTCCCGACGTCGCGTGATCCGGCCGCACCGAAGGTCGATGTGCCCGGGCTCGTCCTGTCCAGCATCGGCGTGACGGCGTTGATTTACACGGTTATCGAGGCCCCGCAGTGGGGATGGGGTAGTGCGCGGACCGTGGCGGGCTTTGGTGTCGCCACGATTGTTCTCGCCGCCTTCACACGCTGGGAGTGGCGTAGTTCGCACCCGATGCTCGACGTCTCCGTGTTCGCGAACCGGCGATTCTCCGGGGGGAGTCTGGCGGTGACCGCAGGCTTCCTCACCCTGTTCGGCTTTATCTTCGTGATTACCCAGTACTTCCAATTCATCAAGAGCTACAGCGCATTCGAGGCGGGTGTACGGTTGCTGCCCGTCGCCGTCTCGATCGCCGTCGCCAGCGTGCTGGGTCCGCGGATGGTGGAGCGGGTCGGCACCACGGCGGTCGTTTCGGCGGGCCTCGCGATTTTCGCGGGAGGGCTCGCGTGGGCGTCCACAGCCGATGCGGCTACGCCCTATCTGCAGATCGCCGGGCAGATGCTGCTGCTTGGCGGCGGTCTCGGCCTGACCACCGCGCCGGCTACCGAGGCGATCATGGGCTCGCTCTCCGCCGATAAGGCCGGGATCGGTTCGGCCGTCAACGACACCACCCGCGAGTTGGGCGGCACCCTCGGTGTCGCGATCGTTGGCAGCGTGTTCGCATCCGTCTACTCCGGGCGTATCGAATCCGCACCGGCGCTGGCGGCGCTTCCAGGAGACGTCCGGTCCACGATGAGGCAGTCAACGGCCGCCGCCTATAAGGTCATTGGGCAACTCCCCGCCGTGCAAGCCGCCGGCGTGCGCGATGCCGTCAACCATGCGTTCCTGGGCGGCATGCAGATTGGCTCCCTGGTCTGTGCGGGCATCGCACTGGCCGCGGCGGTCGTCGTCGCGGTTCTGCTGCCCGCGCGGGCACGCCGACCGGCGACCGACCGGATGCGCGACGTGCAGATCAGCGCGACTTCGGCGGTTGCACGATGACCGGGCGGCACGCCGTCAGCGCGGCGGCACAGTACGCCGTCGGAGGAGTGCGTGAGCGTATCGAGGCCGCGTTGCGCGGTGCTGGAAAGGATTTCGATACGCTGACCCCCGCTGACTTAGCCGGTGGCCTCGCCTCATTCGAGCACTTCCACTCTCTGGGCCGCACGGGCACCACGTCGTTACTCGAGGCCGCTCACGTCACCGCAGCCGACCACGTCCTCGACGCCGGCAGCAGCATCGGCGGCACTGCCCGCCTGCTTGCCGCCGAATACGGCTGTCGGGTGACCGCGATCGATCTCACCGCCGAATACTGCGATACCGCCCGGTGGCTGAACGGCCTGGTGCATCTCGAAAACCAGATCGAGGTGATCGAGGGGGACGTCACCGACCTGCCGTTGCCGGACGCCAGCGTCGATGTCGTTGTCAGTCAACACGTCCAGATGAATGTCGCCGACAAGCCGGCGATGTATAGCGAAGCGCGCCGCGTTCTGCGCCCCGGCGGCCGTCTCGCCCTCTGGGACGCCACGGCAGGACGCCGAAAGCCTCTGATTTTCCCGGTGCCGTGGGCCGACATCCCCGGACGCAGCCACCTCATCACACCCGATGAGCTCGCCACGACGCTCCGGGATGCCGGGTTCGAGCTCGAGGTGTGGAACGACCTGACCGAGTTCGCCGTCGCGGCCATGACGGCGATATTTGAGTCACCCACCGACCCGCTCGGACTCCAACTCGTCGTTCCCGATATCGAGACCAAGGTCATGAACCTGCTGAAAAACGCCCGCGAAGACCGCTTGCGGCTCATCCAGGCTGTCGCGCTGGCCGTGTGACGCGGGCCACGCCTCGAAATCGCCTCCAAGGCTGTGATTTTCGTGAGATCGTAACCATGACTGCCGTTTCGCGGGGACCGGACGGCTACTTGCCGATCGCGCGGAGCTGATACAGGCCGCGGGTGGTGGCGACCGTCTTGCCGTCGGCGTCGGTCACCACCGCCTCGAGAGTGAAATCGGACTTACCCCGTTCGGCCGCTTCGGCTTCGATTCGCGCGATCGTCTCGTCATTGAGGCTGGCCTGCGCCCGCAGTTCGGACCGTGCCATGCCGACGAAGGAGATGTCGACGTTTTTGACCAGCGGAAAGTACTTGGAGCTGTCAAAAGTGCTCAAAGCGATGATGCCGCCGAGGATTTCGGCCACCGTGAACTGAACACCGGCGTAGATGACGCCGAAGTGGTTGCCATTACCCTCCACCGGAACCGTGGCTGCGGCAAAACCGCGACGCGCCTCCACAACGCGCACACCCATGTTGCGGGCGGTCGGGATGGTAGAACCCAGGGCGCCGTTCATCAGCTCGACGAGCTGGCTGTCATCGGTCATAGCCGCAGATCTTAACGACGGCGGACCACGATCTTTCCGCCGTCCTTCGGGGTGTAGGCCACACCGCGGGAATGCAGCTTCTCCCCCGGGGCATTCGTGGTTTCGATGGTGAAGTGACGCAACACTGTTCGCAGCACCACGTCCATCTCCATGTTGGCGAACGTGGCCCCCACACAGCGTCGGGACCCGCCACCGTACGCAAGCCAGGCGAAGCTGGGCGGCTTGGTTCCGAGGTAACGCTGCGGGTCGAAGCGGTCCGGATCGGGGAACAACTCGGGGTCGGCGTGCAGCTTCGAAATGCTGACGACGATGGTGTGCCCGCGCGGGATGGACCATTCGCCGAGTTCGAAGGCCGGCGCGTGGACATGCCGGCCGGTGGCATCGATGACCGTTCGGATTCGCTGCACCTCGAGGATCGTCGCCTGGCGTAGCTCGTTGCCGTCGGTCTCGGCCTCGGCGACCAGCGCAGTGAGCACTTCAGGGTGTCGGCTGAGCTGTTCGAATGCGAAGCCGAGCGTAGACGCGGTGGTCTCGTGTCCAGCCGCGAGCAGGGTGAGCAGCTCATCGCCAATGTCCTTGCGCGACATGGCCGAACCATCCTCGTAGGTGCTGCGCAGCATCATTGCCAGCACATCGGTGCGATGCTCGAAGTTCGGGTCCGACCGCTCGGCGGCGATGAGCTTGTCGAGAACGGCGTCGTAGCGGCGCCGGTATTCCGCCAGCCGGCCCCACGGTGTGTAGCGACCGTGGGTTCGGGAGGGTTTGGGAAACGTCGCCAGCCTAGAACCCAACGTCACCCACGGCGGCAGGATCCCCCGAAGCTCGTCGAGCTCGGCGCCCTCGGCGCCGAACACCGCCCGCAGAATCGCGTTGAGCGTGATGCGCATCGTGGACGGCAGAGTCGGGAACGCCGTCCCCTCCGGCCAGCCGGCGATCTCGCGCAGCGTCTCCTCTTCGATGATCGTCTCGTAGTTCTTGATGCTCTTGCCGTGGAAGGGTGGCGCAAGCAGCCGGCGGCGCTGCCGGTGATCGTCTCTGTCCAGCGCGAACACCGATCCAGATCCGAGCAGCCGGCTCAAGTTGGGCTGAATGTTGCCCAGCACTTCCGGGCTGGCGGTAAAGACCTGTTTGGCCAACTGCGGACTCGCCGCCACCACCATCGGCCCGTACACCGGCACGTGCAGCGAGAACACGTCGCCGTAGCGGTGCGCCATCTTGTGCATGAGACGTCGCCGAGCAAACGCGAAGGCCAACCCCTGCAGCACTTTTGGAATCCGGGGCCCAGGGGGCAACGTGCCGGCGGCCGTCGTCGAAGCCGCGTGGGTGTCGATGGTGCTCATGGCGGTGCACTCCCAACATCGGTGTGGTACTGCGCCGTACCACTACTCATTCCGGTACGGTACCGTGTGGTACCAGGTGCAGGCAAGGGTTGAGACGACGCTGGTTTGGCAGAAGGAGGCGCCGTGGCGACGACCGTCGCGAACGATGCATCCTTCGCCGAGGCCACCGATGTCGACCCGTTTCGACAACGACTTCTCGACGGCCTCGCGGCCTCGATCACCGAGCGCGGGTATCGCGCCAGCACCGTCGCCGATATCGTCCGGCATGCCCGCACGTCCAAGCGCACGTTCTACGACCAATTCCCCAGCAAGGAGCAGTGCTTTCTCGAGTTGCTGCACGCCGACGTCGGAAAATTGGGCGAGGACATTCGCGACGCCGTCGATCCCGACGCCGAATGGCAGACCCAGATCCGGCAGGCCGTCGAGGCCTACGTCGGCCACATCGAGTCGCGTCCGGCGCTCACGCTGAGCTGGATTCGCGAGCTGCCGTCGTTGGACGCCGCGGCGCGCCCGTTCCAACGCCGCGGTATGCAACTGCTGACCAGCCTGCTGATGAACCTCACCGAGAGCGCCGGCTTTCAGAACGCCGGCCTGCCGCCGTTGACCCAGCCGAAAGCCGTGATCCTGGTGGGCGGACTACGCGAACTGACCGCTCTGGCAGTCGAAGACGGGCACACTATGCGCGAGATTCTCGAACCCGCGGTGGAGGCCTCGGTCGCGATGCTCGGCTATCGCCACTGATCAGATTTTGAGGAAGGTGCGCAGCCGGTTCAGCACCAGAACCGGGCGCTGCTCGACGATCCAGTGGCCGACGCCGTCAACCAGTTCGACCTCGAAATCGCCGATGTGCTCGGCATATCCGTCGATCAGGTCTGGCGTGAGCACCGGGTCTGCGGTGCCACTCAGCCAGCGGACCACTGGGGTGACCGCGCTCAGGCGGCGACCAAGTCGCGTTCTTTCGGCTTGACGTCGCTGCGGTTTTTCGGCGGCATGGCCAGCCGGATGATCTTGCGCACGACCGTGCCGAACTGCTTGGGCAGCGAGCCCGAGTTGTACGGGATGCCGTAGCGCCGGCAGATCTCCTGAATTTCGGACGCGATCTCCGAGTACCGCTGCGCCGGCATGTCCGGGAAGAGGTGGTGCTCGATCTGGTGTGACAGGTGACCCGACAGCACGTGAAAGAGCGTGCCACCGGTCAGGTTTGCCGAACCGAGAACCTGGCGGAAATACCACATGCCGCGCGACTCGCCCTGAGTCTCTTCGACGGTGAATACCTGTGTGCCGTCCGGGAAGTGGCCGCAGAAGATGATCATGTAGGACCACACGTTGCGCATCAGGTTGGCGGTCAGGTTGCCGGTGAAGACGAACGGGGCGAACGTCCCGGCCAGCAGCGGGAAGGCGACGTAGTCCTTGAGCACCTGCTTGCGGGTCTTGCGCCAAATCTCTTGCAGGATCTCCCGTTTGTCAGCCAACCGGATCTCGCCGGAGCGGATGCGCTCGGTTTCCAGCTCGTGCAGTGCGACCCCGTACTGGAATAACACCATCAGCAGGAAGGCGTAGACCGGGTTGCCCAAGAAGTACGGCTTCCACTTCTGGTCCTCGCTCATCCGCAGGATGCCGTAGCCGATGTCGCGGTCCATGCCCACGATATTGGTGTGGGTGTGGTGCATGTAGTTGTGCGAGTGCCGCCATTGGTCAGCCGGGCACGCGGTGTCCCACTCGAATTCCTGGCCGCGGATCGACGGGTCACGCATCCAGTCGTACTGGCCGTGCATGATGTTGTGGCCGATCTCCATGTTGTCCAGGATCTTTGAGATCCCGAGCATCGCGGTGCCCGCCAGCCAGGCCGGCGGAAAGATCCCAGCGAACAGCAGGGCGCGGCCGCCCACTTCGAGTGCGCGCTGTGTCTTGATGACGCGACGGATGTGGTCGGCGTCGCGCTGGCCGAGGTCGGCCATCACGCGTTCTTTGATGGCGTCGAGTTCAGCGCCGAACGCGTCGGCTTGCTCGGGAGTGAGGGTGATCTTGGGCTTGACTATCTGAGTCATGTTGGAGCCTCCTGGTCTGTGATGTGCCCGAAGGGCCTAAAGGGCAAGGCCGACGTCACCGACGGGAACGGACACACAGATCTGCACGTCCTCGTCGGGTGCTGTCGACACCGCACCGGTGGTCAGGTTGCGCACGACACCGCTGGTCTTGCGGCGTGTGCAGGTGTGGCAGATGCCCATCCGGCATCCGCTGGCCGGGTTCAGTCCGGCCGATTCGGCCTGCTCCAGCAGCGGGCGGCCATCGTCGACGACGTCAATGCTGCTGTCCGCGAACGTGACC
>NZ_DASXHW010000360.1:0-3316 GCF_036488105.1 Mycobacterium sp.
GACCCGCCACGAGGACGTGGCCGCGGCGCTCAAGGATTACGAGACCTACTCGTCAAGCCGTGGCTGCGACCTGGCGATGGTGCGCAAGGGCATCTCCGAGGAGATGAGATCCATCATCTTCATGGACCCGCCGGACCACCGTCACATGCGCAGCCTGCTCAACAAGGCCTTCACTCCGCGGGCCATTCAATCGCAGATGGATGACGTGCACGAGGTGACCGACAAATACCTCCGCGCGGTTGATCCCGACAACTTCGACGTCGTGCAGGACTTCTCCGGTCCGTTCCCGGTCGAAGTCATCACCCGGATGGCCGGAGTGCCGGAGGAATACCGCCAGCAGTTGCGGCACTGGATCGACATCAGCCTGAGTCGGGAGCCGGGCCAAATCGAAGCCAGCGAAGCCGGCATGCAAGCCAACGTCGACACCGCGATGTACTACTACGGCTTGATCCAGGAGCGCCGCGAGGACCCGCAGGACGACATGATCAGCAGGCTGATCGCAGCCGAAATCCCCGGCGAGGACGGCACATTTCGTCGCCTCGACGACATCGAGATCACCAGCTTCTCCACGTTGCTCGGCGGCGCGGGGGCTGAGACGGTCACCAAGCTGGTCGGCAGCGCGGCGGTGCTCTTCGCCCGCAACCCGGACGAGTGGGAGAAGCTGAAAGCAGACCGCAGCAAGGTCCCTGCCGCCGTCGAGGAACTGCTGCGCTACGAGGGGCCGGTGCAGTACAACGTCCGCTACACGCTGAAAGAGGCCCACGTCAGTGGCGGCACGATTCCACCGGGCAAGCCGGTGTTCGTGATGAACGCCGCGGCGAACCGCGACCCGGATGCCTTTACCGACGCTGAAACCTTCAACATCGACCGCGACCAGACGGAGGCGCAGCACCTCGGTCTCGGATACGGGATTCACAGTTGCCTCGGTGCGGCACTGGCCCGGATGGAAAGCAGGATCGCGCTGGAGAAGTTGCTCGACTTCATGCCCAACTACGAAGTGCAATGGGATGACTGCAAGCGAGTCACTATGCAGAATGTCGCCGGCTGGCTGAACGTGCCGGTGAAGGTGTTGCGATGAGGTGGGCTGAGTGACAAAGAAGATAGAAGTCGACTGGGGCCTGTGCGAAAGTAACGGGGTCTGTATGGGCGTGATCCCGGAGGTTTTCCGGCTCGAGGATGACGACACATTGACGGTGTTGCAGGACGAAGTGACGCCAGAAAACGAAGAGCTGGTGCTCGAGGCGGTTCGTCAATGCCCGCGGCAGGCGATCTCGATCAGCGAATCGTAGCCGGCCCGAGAGTTACGTCGGCATAGGCGATTTCCTGTCGGACCCGCTTGTCATAATCGAATGTATGTTCGAGTCAACGATGCGGCAGCTGCGCGAGGTGGCGAGGGCCGAGAACCGGGCAGCGGGGCAGCGGTTGGCGGTGATCGGCGAGTTGGACCTGTTGTGGCTGAGACGTTTTGGTGAGCGCGAGACCTGGGGCACCGACACCCATGACGCGATCACCGCCGAGATAGCGGCAGCGCTGGGCATCACGCGCGGCTTGGCGGACAGTTATCTGGACTACGCGCGGGCGATGCGGTTGCGGCTGCCGGGGGTAGGCGCGCTGCTGGTGGCTGGCGATATCGATTACCGAACGTTTCAGACGATCGTCTATCGCACCGACTTGATCACCGACACGCAGGTGCTGGCCGCCGTGGACGCCGAACTGGCACTCAAGGTTGCGCGGTGGACGGGTATCACCCAGGGGCGGCTTGGCGGACAGGTCGACCGGATCGTGACGCGGGCCGATCAAGATGCAGTGCGCCGTCGCCGGGAGCGCCGCGGCGATCGCGAAGTCTCGTTCTGGGGCGATGCCGATGGGTTGACCGAGATATTCGGACGCCTGATTACTACCGACGCCCACGCCATCGATGCCCGCCTCAATGCGTTGGCCGCCACCGTGTGTGTCGACGACCCGCGCACCCGCAGCCAGCGCCGCGCCGATGCCCTGGGCGCGCTAGCGGTGGGAGCGGATCGGCTGAGTTGTCGCTGCGGTCAAAGAGATTGCGCCGCCGCGGCATCGCCCGCGCCCTCGCCCGTAGTAGTCCATGTCATCGCCAACGAGGCGACGCTTAACGGCACGGGGCACGTGCCAGGATCGATGATCGGCAGCGACTCGCTCGTTCCCGCCGAGTTGATCGCTGAGCTGGCGCGGTCGGCCAAGTTACGGCCCCTGACCCACCCCGCCGACTTGCCACCGGAATCCGGCTACACCCCCTCGCGGAGGCTGGCCGACTTCGTTCGCTGCCGCGACCTGACCTGCCGATTCCCCGGCTGCGACCAATCCGCTACGCGCTGCGACCTCGACCACACCGTCCCCTACGCCGACGGCGGGCCCACCCACGCGTCCAACCTCAAAGCCCTATGCCGCCACCATCACCTTCTCAAAACGTTCTGGGGCTGGCGCGACCAACAACTCCCCGACGGCACCGTCATCTGGACATCCCCCAGCGGGCAGACCTACGTCACCACCCCTGGCAGCGCCGTGTTGTTCCCGACGCTGGGTGTGCCGACCGGCGGGCTCGACGCGATAGGCGACCTAAGGCGCTCCGCTGACCGGGCCGCGATGATGCCGAGGCGTCGGCGTACCCGCGCCCAAAACCGGGCCCGTTACATCGCGACCGAACGACAACGCAATCACCTAGCGCGCCAGACGGTCTCATCGGGCCTCGCACCACCCGCCAATGACGACGATCCGCCACCGTTCTGATATGGGGACCGCGGCGTTAAGAATCCATGAAGCGGTCGCAACTACTTTTCGGATCAGAAAAGTGGAAGGACGCCATGAAGAAACCAATCGCTGGAGCCCTGCTGGCCGGCAGCCTCGCAGTCATCGGGGCAGGTGTGGTTACAGGTACCGCCCAGGCCGAACCGTTTTCTCCCCAGCCTCATTCGTGGTGCCCTGGGCAGGGATTGCCGTACCGCGGCATCGAATGGGACATGGGTGTGTGCCACACCTGGTACATCGTTCCGATGGGTCAGGGCAACGTGCGCTTCGGAGGAACCACCGACGGCAGCTTCGTGGCGGCCGACGTTCCAGCGCCGGTTTTCAACCCGCCTCCGCCGCCTCCGCCGTCACCGCAACCCCCGCACCCGTTCTGCACCCCGCGCGGCGGCTTGATCATCATCCCGCCGATCTGCGACGAGATCGGCGTGCACTAGACGTAAGCGTCTGGGCTCAGGCGAATCCGGAGATGATCACCGCGTTGCAATCGGCCGCGGCCTGCCGCAGCTTGGCCGCCGCCTGGTAGGCGTCGGACCCATACCAG
>NZ_DASXHW010000463.1:0-20029 GCF_036488105.1 Mycobacterium sp.
GGCATCACGGATGTGTTGACTTCCGGAAAAGACTCCTCGGATCTCTTGGCTGGGTTGGGGATATCGCTGCCCGACGACACGGGAATCGGGGAGGCCGGCGTGACCGTCAACACGTTCGTCGACACGATGATGCCAAGCCTCGACAGCTCGTTCACCATTCCTTTCACGGATCCCCTCGCCGGACTGTGGGACATCCTTGTTGCGAACAACTTCTTCGGCCTCTGAGCTGGAAAGCTGAACTGAGGTCGGGTTAGTCCACGCCGACCGCTTCGATGATGTTCAGTCGCGCCGCGCGGCGCGCTGGCGGCAGCGAGCCGAGCAGGCTGATCGCCAGCGCGCCCACGGTGAACACGAGCGCCATCGGGCTCGGCCGGAAGTCGACAGTGAAGTTCATCATGTCGCCGCTGACGAGGCTGTAGAGCCACTGGTCTGCCAGGCCGAACACCAGCCCGCAGACACCGCCGACGATGCCGATGGCCGCCGCCTCCGCCAGGATCATCCGCAGGGTGAACCGCCTGCTGGTTCCCATTGCCCGTAGCACACCAATTTCGCGACGCCGCTCGAGGACCGAGAGCGTCAACGTGTTGAAAAGTGCTACCGCCGCGACGAATACAACAATGATCCACACGGCGTTGGCGATGAACATGCTCTGATGCAGTGGCGCCTCGAGGCCCGCCAGCGCGGTGCGACCGCTGTATACGTAGTTCGGCTCAGCCACCGCGTGGCGGACGTCGGCCAGCAGGCGATTCGGATCTACACCCGCGGCCGCGTTGACCTGAAGTGCTGTCGCTGCCGGACGATCGAACCACTCCCGCATTAGGTCGAGGGTGATCCCGACGGTGCCGATGACGGTTGAGAAGGATGGGACCAGGGCCAGCACCGTCGTACTCCGTGGGCCGTGCGGCGTTTGCAGCGGGAGCTTGTCGCCGGCTCGAACGTGCAGAGTCTTGCCGAGGTTTTGGGACAGCACCACTCCCCGACCCGCGAGCACCGCAGTGCGCACCTGATCATCGAGCGCCCGGTAGAGCGGGTCGGCGGTGCCGGCGGAAAACCCGTCGAGCATCACGCGCGTCCCGCCGACCTCGGCGAACCCGGATGCACCCTTGACGACCTGTCGTACCCCCGGCACCACCGCCACCTTGTCGGCGAGATCTTGCGGGAGCGCGTTGACCGGATAGCTGTCGGGCGGATCGGCACTCACCCACACGTCGACGCCCGCGACCGGCGCGAAAATGGCTCGTGCCGAACGGATCATGTCGGCGTTCGTACCAGTTATCACGACAGTGGTGACCACGGCGATAAGCACCGTCATCACCGTGGCCCAGACCCGCCGCGGCGCCCGCTCTATCGTCGCCGCGGCCAGCGGTCCAACCGAGCCGAAAACCCGGGCCGTCGCGGATGCGGCCTTGACCATGACCGCGGTCAGCGCGAAGCCGAGCGCGATCTCCGCGCTGAATAGCGCGAAGACGGCAACGAAGGCCAAGCTGCCGCGGCGGTCGACGACGATGACGATCGATGCCGCGAACACCGCGACGGCTGCTATCCCGAATGTCATCCGCAGCCACCGCGGCACGAAATCAGCGGCCGAAACCCCAACCGGCGCGAGGGCCTCGATCGGTGAAACCTTGTAGACCTGCCGGGCCGCCATCGCCGATGCCGCCACAGCGGTGAGGACCGTCGCTGCCAAAGCCACCGGTATCGCATAACCAGGCAACCAGTACTCGACCCGAGCTTCCAAACCCTGGGTGATTGCCGGTGGCAATCGACCAATCGCCGCGCGGCCCATCACTATTCCGATGCCTGAGCCGATCGCTCCGCCGATCAGCCCGAGAATGACAGCCTCAGCAAGTAGGTCGCGAACGATCGTGGTGCGTCGGCCGCCGATCGCCCGGAGCATCGAGATCACCGGCCGGCGCTGGGTGATGGCCATCGTCATCGTCGTGTACACCAGGAACGCGCCAACCACCAACGCCACCCCGGCGCCCATCAATGCCATGTAGTTCATCAGCTTGACGCCATCACCGGCCCGGACTGCCCGCATGCTCGGAGCCGCGACGATCGCCCGATCCTTGACGGCTGCGGTGACCCCCGCCCGCACTGCACCGAGATCGGCACCGGGCTTTGTCGTGATGAGTATCGAGTCGAGCTGGCCCTTTTGCCCAGTTATGTTCTGCGCCAGAGCAAGTGGAGCCAGGACGTAGTGGCCACCGTTGAGGTCTGCGAGCTGCTTGCCGGTGAGCACCTCCGTGACCGTGACCGAAGCGGAGCCCAGCTGGAACGTCTGCCCTTTGGCATGACCGACCCGCGGGCCGACCTGAACACCGTTGGGATTCTCGGACAGATTTTTCAACGGCTTCTGCACGGCGTCTTTCAAGGCACCGCCCAACGCGGCACTGCTCGCGTCCGCGCCGAATATCAGCACCGGACCCGATGTCGTGGAGGTAGAAGTCCGAATCATCGGTGCCGCAGTCGCGACGCCGGGAACCGCGCCGACATCGGCCGTGATGGTGTCGGGAAACCCCGCGTCGGTGATTCCCGATACCTCGAGTGCAGCGACGCCGGCGATCCCATCGGCCATCCGGTTCACCGATCCGGTGATCGAACCGAAGATGCCGATGACGGCGACGAGATACATTGCAGAAACTGCCATTACAGCGATCGAGGCCGTCGTACGCCGACGATGCACGACGAGTTCACGCAGACTGAATACCCGTAGGCGGCTCGCCGAGGCAGCGATCGCCGAGCCGGGTCTCATCCTGAGACCGCTGAGAGCTCGTCGGAGCCGACACGTCCGTCTTGCAGGGTGATGACCCGATCCGTCATCGCCGCGGCATCGGAATTGTGGGTCACCATCACCACCAGCCGACGGTCGCCGTCTTCCCGCGCCACCTCGGCAAGAAGCGTCAAAATTGAAGCACCTGTGGCGGAGTCGAGATTGCCGGTCGGCTCGTCGGCGAGGATCAGCGAAGGATCCATCATCAACGCCCGGGCCACCGCCACCCGCTGCATTTGGCCTCCCGACAATTCCGCCGGCCGATGCTGGGTCCGGTTGCCGAGCCCGACCCGGTCCAGCAGCCGAACCGCATCCGACTCGACCTTGCCCAGCCGGACGCCGTCAAGCATTCTCGGGACCGCCACGTTCTCCCATGCCGACAGGGTCGGCAGCAGGTTGAAGAACTGAAAGACGAACCCGACGCGATGGTGGCGGAATTTCGACTTTTCTTCGTCGCTGAGTTGGCCAATCTCATCGCCATCGAATGTGATTGACCCGGAATCCGGCGAGTCCAGGGCTCCGAGCAGGTGCAGCAACGTGCTCTTGCCCGCGCCGGACGGGCCCACTATCGAGACAAACGTGCCGCCCCCGAATCGCAGGCTTATCTCATCGAGTGCACGCACTGTCTGACCGCCGACCGTGTACTCGCGAACGACATCGCGCAGCTCGATCGTCAGCGAACGACTTGGCTCATCACGGGTGTCGGGTCGCATGTTCATGGTCCTCCCGCAAGAGCGCAGCATTGAGTCGGCCGCGACGATTTGTGCGCGACCGACCGCCACTCCCATGCGACCGTGTCGCAAAGGCACTGGTACCAATACAACGAGCCCGAACCCCAATCGGTTCAACCGTGTGCAATCTTTGTCCCAGTCGGTAATCCGCAATAAATAGCGTACACAAAGGCGGGGTCCGAAGATTAACTTTTGTGTATAATCGGCTCAGCCCATTACCCGCGAAATCCGCGTGTTTGCAACGCTTTTGATAGGAGATACCTTCCCGTCACCGTCGTACGCCCACGAAGGAGCCGACCCGATGCCGCTGCCCGCGCTTGAAGATATCTTCGCCCACACCGGGAGCACCCAGCCGGTCGATGGGATAACTCGAATCGAGACCAGCCCGCGGGAGAAGGCGACCCCGATGATCATGGAAATGATGCATTCGGTGTACCCGCACGACGAAGTGTTCGGCCAATACTGCACCGTCAACGACTACATTGACTGCCCGCCGGACGAACTGTTCTCGTACATGGCCGATACCCGTTGCCTAGAAGAGTGGACCTATAGCCTGCGCGGGTTCACCGAAACCGATGAGCCGGGCCTATGGCACGCCTACGACCGGTTGGGATCGGAGACCGAAATCTACGTCCGCACAGAGGCTAGTGAGCAGGGACGTACGGTCGACTATCACTGCGCGTGGGACCAGGGCAAGCATCTTTGGATGATTTACCTGATGCGCATCATCGACGCGCAAACCGTGCTGGACAAGCCGGGCTCGGTGGTGCTGTGGACGAACTGTCATCATCCGTTCTACGACCGCAACCCGTATCCAGATGCCAGCCCGCCGGAGCGCCCGGTATGGGTGGGAGACTTCTGGGACATGTTCGGTGCCGGTCATTTGCTGGAGATGAAAAATCTCAAAGCCATCGCCGAATACCGTCACCACAATGGGCTCTCGGTGACGCCGGACTGGATGCGATAAGCCTAAATCGGTTCCAGCCCAGCCAGATAACGCTGGGCCAGATCTTGGTATGCCTTCGGGTTCACCCTCACCCACATCTCGGCGCCGGTCCCCGCGATCGGGCCCTTGATGGTGGCCGGAGCTCCGACCACCAGTACCTCGTCGGGGATCTTGGTGCCGCCGGTCACCAATGCGCCCGCCGCAATCAGGCTGCGTGCGCCGATCACCGCGCCGTCGAGGACGGTGGCGTGGTTGGCGATCAGCGCCTCGGCGCCGATATGGGCACCGTGGATGATGCACATGTGCGCCACGGTCGCTCCGGGACCGACGTCGACCGGGATGCCGGGCGGTGAGTGCAGTACCGACCCGTCCTGCACGTTGGCGCCCTCACGGACGATCACGGGTCCGTAGTCGGCGCGCAGCACGGTGTTGAACCACACCGACGCGCCGGCCTCGACCGTCACATCGCCGATCAGGGTGGCGGTTGGGGCGACGAAAGCGGTGGGATCAACCCGCGGCGATCGGCCTTCGAAGGCGAACAGAGGCATCGTTCAGATATACCGCAGGGCGGGTAACCGGCAGCGATACGCCGATTGCCGGGCCGTAAATGTCCGCGTCATTGCGCTATCACAGGGAAAAACTGTAACGTGTTCTAGTTAGAAGCCAAGAAACCTGGAGGCGTCATGGCGACCGACACTGCCGGTGTTCGCGAGATCGACGCCGGCACCCTGCCCGACCGGTATGCCCGCGGCTGGCACTGCCTTGGCCCGGTCAAGGATTACCGGGACGGCGAGCCGCACGGGATCGAGGCGTTCGGCACTCACCTCGTGGTGTTCGCCGACTCGCACGGCGATCTGCACGTGCTGGATGGTTACTGCCGGCACATGGGCGGCAACCTGGCACAGGGCACCATTAAGGGTGACGAGGTCGCCTGCCCGTTCCACGACTGGCGCTGGGGCGGCGACGGCAAATGCAAGCTGGTGCCCTATGCGAAGCGGACCCCTCGACTGGCCCGTACCCGATCCTGGACGACCGACGTTCGCAGTGGGCTGCTGTACGTCTGGCACGACCACGAGGGCAACCCGCCGCCGCCGGAGTTGCGCATCCCCGAACTCCCCGAGTTCGCCAGCGACGAGTGGACCGACTGGCGTTGGAATTCGATGCTCATCGAGGGCTCGAATTGCCGCGAGATCATCGACAACGTCACCGACATGGCGCACTTCTTCTACATCCACTTCGGTCTGCCGACATACTTCAAGAACGTCTTCGAAGGCCACGTCGCCTCGCAGTACCTGCACAACGTCGGCCGGCCCGACGTCAACGATCTGGGCACCTCCTACGGTGAGGCCCACCTGGATTCCGAGGCGTCATACTTCGGCCCGTCGTTCATGATCAACTGGCTGCACAACAAGTACGGCGACTACAAGGCCGAGTCGATTCTGATCAACTGCCACTACCCGGTGACCCAGGATTCGTTCGTGCTGCAGTGGGGCGTCATCGTCGAAAAGCCCAAGGGCATGGACGAGAAGATGACCAACAAGCTGGCCACGGTCTTCACCGAGGGCGTCAGCAAGGGCTTCCTGCAGGACGTCGAAATCTGGAAGCACAAGACTCGCATCGATAACCCACTGCTGGTCGAAGAAGACGGAGCCGTGTATCAGATGCGGCGGTGGTACCAGCAGTTCTACGTCGACATCGCCGATGTCACGCCGGATATGACGGACCGCTTCGAAATCGAGGTCGACACCACCATCGCGAACGAGAAGTGGCATGTCGAGGTCGACAAGAACCTGCAAAAGCAGGCTGAAGAGAAGGCGGAGCAGCCGGCCACATGAGCCCGCGCGACCAGCCGCCCGACGTCGACCGGTTAGCTCGGTCGATGCTGATGCTCCATGGCGATCACGACAGCCACGACGAGCCGGATCCGGCCGTCAGCGGTAGGCGTGGCGGATCCTGGTCCAAGGCAACGGCTTTCCCCGACGATCCGGAGCGCGCCGCGGCGGTCGCCGCGGCTACTCAGGCTGACCGCGCCCGCTATCTGACATCGGGCCTGCAGCCGATCGACTGCCGGTTCTGCCACGCGACGGTGGACGTCAAGCGGCTGGGCCCGGGACACACTGCGGTGCAATGGAATACCGACGCATCGCAGCGCTGCGCCTATTTCGCCGAGCTACGCGCGACCGGGGCGCACAGCGCGCGGACTCGCTCCTGCCCGAAATTGGGCGACAGCATCGAACACGCGGTCGCCGAAGGATGTCTGGAAGCGGTGTCCACCGCGCCGCCCGCCGGCGACGGCTGAGCATCACAGCCCGGCGAAGCGCTCCTTGACGGCTTCGGCGGTCAGCCCGTAGTCGGCCAGCGAATAGCTGTGCTTGGGAGCCCTTGCACCGGTTTGGCTTTCGGCGTGAATGTCTTCCATGGCCTGCCGGGCCTCGTTGGTGAGCGGGATATCGAATTTGCGGTAGATGTCGGCCACCGTGCCGATCGGATCAGCGATCAGCTCCCGGTAGTCGACATCGTAGAACTGGGCCGGGTTGTATTTCGCCCGTGCGGTGGTGAATTGTTCCAGACCACGCGACCAGGTCTCCATTGCGTCAGTGCCGATTTGGGCGCCGACGAACTTCGTCGACCAGCCGTCGGTGGTGTGCTGCGCCAGCGAGCACATCGAGGCCATGATCGTGTCGACCGGCCGATGCGTCTGGATCACGAGGGCGTCGGGATACGTCGTCATCAACGCGTCGAGTGCGAACAGGTGGCTCGGGTTCTTCAGCACCCACCGCTTGTCGGCATCGTTGAGCCCGATCAGCTGAAGGTTCTTGCGATGCCGCTGATACGCCGGCGTCCAATCCTGTTGCGCCAACCACTTTGAGTAAGTCGGCAGATGCGCCAGTGTCTCGTAGGACACCGAATGCAGCGACTGGCGCAGCAGCTGCCAGCATTCCTCGAGCTCGTAGGCGGCCATGAAGTGCAGGCCGGTATAGCCGGGGTTGTCTTCATGGTGCTGGGTGAACTGGGCGTCGAGCTGGCGATACAGCGGATGGGATTCCCAGGTGTCGCGCGGCGGGCGCGGCTGCGGGAATTCGGCCAGCCACATGTGCAGACCCTGCGCCGCCGGGTCGGCGCCGAGCAGCCGATGCAGCGCCGTGGTGCCGGTCCGCACCAGCCCGGTGACGAAGAAGGGCCGCTTGACGGCGACTTCTGCATGCTGCGGGTACTGCTTCCACGCGGATTCCGACAACAGCCGGGCCACCAGGGCGCCGCGCAAGAAGAACCGATTCATTTTGCTGCCCAACACCGTAAGGCCGGCATCTTGCCGGTAGGAGTCCAGCAGCACGCCCAGCGCTTCGCGATAGTTGTCGTTGTCAACGCCGAAGTCGTCGAGCCCGGTCAGCTTGGTGGCCGAGGCATGCAACTCGTCGACGGTCGCAATGTCGGTGCGTTCGGCCATCAGGTGTGGTACTCGCCGCAGTTCACGTCGAGCGTCTGCCCGCTGATGCCACTGGACAGGTCGCTGGCCATGAACATGATCGCCGACGCCACCTCGTCTTCGGTCGGCAGCCGCTTGAGGTCGGAGTTGGCCGCGGTGGCCTGATAGATCTGGTCTGCACTGGTGCCGTACTTGCCCGCTTGGTGCTCGAAGTAGGCCTGCAGCGTCTCGCCCCAGATATAGCCGGGTGCAACGGAATTGACCCGGATACCCTTCTCGCCGAGTTCGGTGGCCAACGACTGCGACATCGACAGCAGCGCCGACTTGGCCATCTTGTACGCGCCGTATTTCGCCTGTGAGTGCCGCAACACCATCGAGTTGACATTGACGATAGCACCATTCGACTGTTCCAGCGCCGGCGTGAAGGCCTGGATCAGACGCAACGCACCGAGCGCGCTGAGTTCTATCGCGTCGCGGATGTGCTGGAAACTGGTGCCGGCCAACGGTTTCATCGACGGCACCCGGAATGCGTTGTTGATCAACACATCAACTTTGCCGAAGTGCGCGGTGGCGGACTCGACGAGGGCGGCAACGTCGTCATCATCGGTGATGTCGGTGCGCACCGCCAACGTCTTGTGCCCGCCGTCGTTGAGCTTTGCGGCGAGATCTTCCAAGCGTTCGACAGTTCGTGCCGCCAACACCAACTCGGCGCCGTCGCGGGCACACCGATGCGCCAGTGTGGTGCCGAGGCCGGGCCCGACGCCGCTGATCACGATAACTTTGTTCTCGAGCATTCCGGTCATGGCTACCCCAACATCCTGGCTGCAATTTGCTGTTGGCGCAACGCTATTCGTGTACGCCAGTCATCGTCAGAGATCTTATTGTGCTCAAAGTGCGGCAAGGAAGCCGGTAGTGCGTCGAGGTCCACCAACTCGACGGTCGGGCCGTCGGCCTCGGTGAGTTGACGCGACACCCGCTGCCAGCGGAACTGCAGGAAACCACGGCGGTGCCCGAGCGTTTCGACCCAGTTGGTGACCCCGGGATTCTGATCGGCGACCACGATGCGGACCTTGCCGTCCGGATCCGCTTGCGCCTGAGTGTTGTTCAGCGACGTCTGGTGGTTGATGTAGTCCAGCGAGATGTACCACATGCTGCCCAGCTGGAACCCGAGGTAGGGCGCATCGGTCACCGGCAGCGTGATGATCAGAGCCTGATCGGGCTGCAGGTCGAAGTGTCCGACCGAGGAGTACTGGGTGGCCAAACCGCCGGGCGTCAACCGCGGTGCCACCATGGTGTTGATCGGGATGTCCAGATAGAACCACTGTGGGAATTGCAGCCAGGTCTTGATTCGGTTGACGAGCTGCTTTCCCGTTGTCGCGTAACGCTTTTCGATAGCTGCGCGGGTCAGCGGCGGCGGCGCGGTGCCGGCGGTATCCGCTCGCGAGATGGACACCGTCCCACGCCGCGCCGCCCAGTCGCCGTAGACCTCTCGGATCACCAACTGGCCGGGACTGGTGGGCCGGACCTGCCATTGGAAGGTGCCGTCGGCGGCGATCTCGAGCTCGCGGTCGTCGAACGCGGCCTGGCTGGCGGGCACGTTGTCGTCGGTGTATTCGCCGCCGAGCAGCTGGAAACTCAGATCCGTTGTGCTTCCGCGGACCCCGGTGACCAGGTAGTCGTGGTTTGGTTGCACGCGGCAGCCGAAATAGAGGGTGTCCGGGTTGTCCAGGCCCATCTTGGTGAACGGCCCGGTGCCCGAGAGCAGCATCGGGTGATCGCGGTCGTAGTCGAACACCATGTGCTCGCAGGCCGCTATACAACCGGCGAGGTATTGCAGCCCCTCCAGCAGGTCGGCTTCGGTCTCGATATGCGGTGCGGCGGCGACCAGTTCTTCGGCCTCGGCGATGGCGTCGGTTAGCGGCTGGGAAAACACGACTCGACGCTAGAACGTGTTCTAGTTTTCGTCAATGGGCGAACATCTCCGCGTGTTGCCGCGGAGTTCAGCGACGACGCCGATTCACTGCTGGGCTACGGCGCGCACTGCTGCGATAGGTCGATCAGATGCTGCCGCACATCGGGGTGCCGATTGAGGTAGTCGATGACGCTGCCGTTGCCTCCCTCAGCCTTGGACTTGGCCTGCAGCTGCTGGTGGAGGTCGGGATGCTGCTTTAGGTACGAGTCGATGGAATTACCCACGGTCTGATCGCACTGAGCGTTCGCCACGGGCAACGCAATGAGCGCCGCGGCCGAGGCACTCAACAGGCCACCAGCGAGCAGACCGAACAGTCCGCGGCGAACGGACCGTGGGGTTGCGGAAGACATGGTCATCGGATTGCTCCTTTGGGCACCGGCTGTTGCTTCGATGTAGAAGTCGAGAGTACTCGCGGCAGCGTTAGCGCCACCCGTGCTGGAGCTGTGAAACTAGTGTGTGACGGCGTCCCGCCCGCTCGCGGCTTGTTCGCGCTTGATCTCCAGCGCAATGTCGATGAGCTGGTCTTCCTGGCCGCCGATCAGCTTGCGCTGGCCGGCCCGGTGCAGCAACTGGTGGGCCGGAACGCCGTAGCGCTCAGCCTGGCGAACGGCGTGCTTGAGGAAACTGGAGTACACCCCGGAATACCCCATGATCAGCGCGTTGCGGTCGAGTAGGCATTCGGCCGGCATGGCAGGGCGCACCACATCCTCGGCAGCGTCGGCGATGTCGAAGAAGTCGATCCCAGTCTTGACGCCGATCTTGTCGAAGACGCCGATCAGCGCCTCGACCGGCGCGTTGCCTGCACCCGCACCGAACCGGCGGCAGGATCCGTCGATCTGCTTGGCGCCGGCCCGAACGGCCTCCACCGAGTTGGCCACACCCAGCCCGAGGTTCTCGTGCCCGTGGAAACCGACCTGGGCGTCGTCGCCGAGTTCGGCGACCAACGCCGCGACCCGGTCGCTCACGCCGTCCAAAACCAGCGCCCCGGCCGAGTCGACGACGTAGACGCACTGGCAGCCGGCGTCGGCCATGATGCGGGCCTGTGCTGCCAGTTTCTCCGGTGGGATGGTGTGGGACATCATCAGGAACCCGACGGTTTCCAGGCCCAACTCGCGGGCCAGCCCGAAGTGCTGGATCGAGACGTCGGCCTCGGTGCAGTGGGTGGCGATCCGGCAGATCGAGCCGCCATTGTTCTGCGCCTCTTTGATGTCCTCCTTGGTGCCGACGCCGGGCAGCATCAGGAAGGCGATCTTGGCCTCTTTGGCGGTCTCGGCGGCGAGCTTGATCAGCTCCTGCTCGGGCGTCTTGGAGAACCCGTAGTTGAAGCTCGAGCCACCCAGCCCGTCGCCGTGTGTCACCTCGATGACCGGCACGCCCGCGTTGTCGAGCGCGGCCACGATGGCGCCGACCTCGTCCCTGGTGAACTGGTGACGCTTGTGGTGAGAGCCGTCGCGCAGGGACGTGTCGGTCATCCTGACGTCCCAGATCGGGTTGAAGAAGATGTCGCTCATGCCTTTGCTCCTCCCGCTGCCGCGGACAGGGATTCTTTGGCGATTTCCTCGCCGACCTTGGTAGCCGCCGCGGTCATGATGTCGAGGTTGCCCGCGTAGGGCGGCAGGTAATCGCCGGCGCCTTCGACCTCGACGAACGTGGTGACCAGCGCCTGGCCTCCCGAGTGCATCGACGGGTCGTCGAATTGCGGGTCGTTGAGCATCCGGTAGCCGGGCACATAGGTCTGCACCTCGGCGACGACATCGCGAATCGACTGGGCGATCGCATCCCGATCAGCGTCTTCGGGGATCGCGCAGAAAATGGTGTCGCGCATGATCATTGGCGGGTCAGCCGGGTTCAGGATGATGATCGCCTTGCCGCGCTTGGCGCCGCCGATGGTCGCAACACCACGCGACGTGGTCTTGGTGAACTCGTCGATGTTGGCGCGCGTGCCAGGCCCGGCCGAGACCGACGACACCGAGGCGACAATCTCCGCGTAGGGCACGTCGACGACGCGCGACACCGCGTAGACGATGGGGATGGTCGCCTGTCCCCCACAGGTGATCATGTTGACGTTCGGCGCGTCGAGGTGCTCGCGCAGGTTGGCCGGCGGGATCACTGCCGGGCCGACCGCGGCGGGAGTCAGGTCGATGGCCCGGATGCCGGCGGCTTCATACTTCGGCGCCGCGTCCCGGTGGACGTAGGCGCTGGTCGCCTCGAACACCATGTCGGGCTTCTCGGACTGCGCCAGCAGCCAGTCGACACCTTCGTGGGTGGTCTCCAGTCCCAGCTTGCGAGCCCGAGCCAAGCCTTCGCTCTCCGGATCGATGCCCACCATCCAGCGCGGTTCCAGCCACTCCGAGCGCAGCAGCTTGTAGAGCAGATCGGTGCTGATGTTGCCCGATCCGACGATGGCCACACTCATCTTCGACGGCATGGACGCTCCTTTACTCGAAAGACAACCGGACGGACCCAAGGCCGTCGAAATCTGCGACGAAGTTGTCGCCGGGGCGGGCGTCGATGGCTCGGGTACACGAGCCGGGCAACACGATGTCGCCGGCCCGAAGCCGCACCCCAAAGCTTTCCACCTTGCGGGCCAGCCACGCCACCGCCGTCACCGGATTTCCCAGCACCGCGTCGCTGCGACCCTCGGCCACCACGTCGCCGTTCGACGTGAGCACCGCGTCGATCGACTTGATATCGACGTCGGCAGGCGCGACCCGCGCCGCGCCCAGCACGAAACCGGCAGACGACGCGTTGTCGGCGATGGTGTCGCAGAGTGCGATCTTCCAGTCGGTGATCCTGGTGTCGATCAGCTCGATGGAGGGCACGAACGCTTCGGTCGCGGCCAGGACATCGTCTTCGGTGCAGTTCGCGCCGGGCAGATCGTGAGCCAGGATGAAGCCCACCTCGACTTCCACCCGCGGGTAGAGGTACTTGTTCGCCTTGACCGGGACGTCCTCGAAGACCTGCATCTCGTCGAGCAAGTGCCCGTAGTCCGGCTCGTCGACACCCATCATCTGCTGCATCGCCAGCGACGACAGGCCCACTTTGTGGCCCACCACCCGGGCGCCCTCGGCGACCCGCTGGCGGATGTTGATCAGCTGGATTTCGTAGGCGTCGACGACGTCGATCTCGGGATGCCCGGCCGTCAGCGGCGCGACCGGTTGGCGGCTCCGCTCGGCCTGTGCGAGGTCGGCGGCCAACTCATCGCGGGCGGCTACCGAGATCATTTCGCCGAAGTCCCCTCACTCGTTTGACCGGGGCAGTAGCGCCCGGCCCTGGCAATTCTATAACGTGTTCTACATGACAGCTCAGGAGTACGACGTCGTCGTGGTCGGGAGCGGCGGCGCCGGCATGGTGGCTGCCCTTGCTGCCGCCCACCGGGGTCTCTCGACAATAGTCATCGAGAAGGCCGCCCATTACGGCGGCTCCACCGCGCGCTCCGGCGGTGGCGTGTGGATTCCCAACAACGAAATCCTGCAGCGCGACGGCGTCAAGGACACCGCGCAAGCGGCCCGCACATATCTGCACGGAATCATCGGTGACGTCGTCGAAGCGGAGCGGATCGACACCTACCTCGAACGCAGCCCCGAGATGCTGTCGTTCGTGCTGAAGCACTCGCCGCTGAAGATGTGCTGGGTGCCGCAATACGCCGACTACTACCCCGAAGCCCCGGGTGGTCGGGCCGGCGGCCGTTCCATCGAGCCGAAGCCGTTCAACGCCAAAAAGCTCGGGGCCGATCTACACGGGCTGGAACCGCCATACGGCAAGGTCCCGCTCAACGTCGTTGTGATGCAACAGGACTACGTGCGACTGAACCAGCTCAAGCGTCATCCACGCGGCGTGCTGCGCAGCATCAAGGTCGGCGCACGCACCATGTGGGCGAAGGCGACCGGTCAGGCCCTGGTCGGTATGGGACGCGCTCTGATCGGGCCGCTTCGGATCGGTCTCCAAAAGGCCGGTGTACCCGTACAACTCAACACCGCGCTGACCGACCTCTACGTCGAGGACGGGGCAGTCCGCGGTGTCTACGTTCGCGATACCGAACAGTCGGAAGCTGCTGAACCACAACTCATTCGAGCCCGAAAGGCAGTGATCCTCGGCAGCGGCGGGTTCGAGCACAACGAACAGATGCGGGTCAAATACCAGCGTGCACCGATCACCACCGAGTGGACAGTCGGCGCGAAGGCCAACACCGGCGACGGAATTCTCGCCGCCGAAAAGCTCGGCGCCGCACTCGACATCATGGAGGACGCCTGGTGGGGGCCGACCGTCCCACTGGTCGGTGCACCGTGGTTCGCGTTGTCGGAGCGCAACTCTCCCGGCTCGATCATCGTCAACACGTCCGGCCAGCGATTCATGAACGAATCCATGCCGTACGTCGAAGCGTGTCACCACATGTATGGCGGCGAGTACGGCCAGGGCCCGGGCCCGGGGGAGAACATCCCGGCGTGGCTGGTGTTCGACCAGCAGTACCGCGACCGCTATATTTTTGCTGGATTGCAACCAGGACAGCGCATTCCGCGTAAGTGGATGGAGTCCGGTGTGATCGTTCAGGCGGATACGCTCGACGAGCTGGCCGCCAAAGTCGGCCTGCCGGCCGAGGAATTCAACGCGACGGTCCAGCGTTTCAACGCCTTCGCGCGCTCGGGTGTCGATACCGACTATCACCGCGGCGAGAGCGCCTACGACAGGTACTACGGCGACCCGACGAACAAGCCGAACCCGAATCTCGGCGAGATCAGCCACCCGCCGTACTACGCCGCCAAGATGGTTCCGGGCGACCTGGGCACAAAGGGCGGCATTCGCACCGATGTGCACGGGCGCGCGTTGCGTGACGACGGCAGTGTGATCGACGGCTTGTACGCGGCGGGCAATGTGAGCGCGCCGGTGATGGGGCACACCTACCCCGGGCCGGGCGGAACCATCGGCCCCGCCATGACCTTCGGCTACATTGCCGCCCTGCACATCGCCGGAGAACGCTGACATGCCGATCGATCCCGACGTCGCACTGGCCGCCGAGCTCGAGCCGATCGAATTTGCTTGGAGCAGTAGCGATGTGCAGCTCTATCACCTCGGACTGGGTGCCGGCGCCGATCCGATGGACGCCCGCGAGTTGCGCTACCTCATCGACGACACACCGCAAGTGCTGCCGACGTTCGGCAACGTGGCAGCGACCTTCCACGCCACCAAGCCGCCGACAGTGCAGTTCCCCGGTATCGACATCGAGCTGAGCAAGGTTCTGCATGCCAGCGAGCAGGTCACCGCGCCAGCGCCGCTGCCGCCGTCGGGTTCGGCGAAGGCCGTCACCCGCTTCACCGACATCTGGGACAAGGGCAAGGCCGCGGTGATCTGGTCCGAGACCCGTGTGACCGCACCGGACGGGACGCTGCTGTGGACGCAACGGCGTTCGATCTTCGCTCGCGGCGAAGGCGGGTTCGGTGGCGACCGTGGGTCGTCGACCTCGACGGCCGCACCGGACCGAGCGCCGGACCTCGAACTCGACATCCCGGTGCTGCCCCAGCAGGCGCTGCTCTACCGGCTCTGCGGCGATCGCAATCCGCTGCACTCGGATCCCGAATTCGCCTCTGCGGCAGGGTTTCCACGGCCAATCCTGCACGGCTTGTGCACTTACGGCATGACCTGTAAGGCACTTACCGACGCGGTACTCGACGGCGATGCAGGCGCTGTCGGCTCCTACGGCGCACGGTTCACCGGCGTCGCGTACCCGGGCGAGACGCTGAAGGCCGCCGTGTGGAAAGAGGATGGGCGGCTGCTGGCCACCGTCACCGCGCCGGCTCGCGAGAACGCCGTCGTGCTCACCGGGGTGGAGCTTGTCCCGGCTTAGCCTCTCTGCGCCGTCTGTGATGCTGCGTGCGCCGAGCGCTCCGCTGGCCGCACACTCGGCTTCGAGCGCTCCGCTAGCAGCACATTCGACGAGCCAATGTCCCACGAACACGGCTTATAATTTCGGCGGGGCGGTCTCCTGCCAACACTCGTATGACGATCCAGCCCAGGCGCTCAAGCGTTTCCAACCTCCGAACGTCCCAACTGTATTGCCGGCGATCGCTGCGATGTTGTTCGCCGTCGTACTCAACCGCTACTTTGACGTCCTCCCAGCCCATGTCCAGGTAGGCGAATGGATTACCGAACTCGTCGCGGACGGGGATTTGCGTTTGCGGTCGAGGCAGCCCCGCCTGGATCAAGACGACGCGCAGCCACGACTCTTTGGGTGATTGGGCGCCCGGGTCGAAGAGCTCGATAGCTTTGCGCGCACGTCCCACGCCTCTGCGCCCCGGGTATCTGCGAGCCAGCAGCTCGACATCGACTGCCTTGACTTCGACTGCTCTTGCGAGCGCATCCATTCCAGCGACCGCGGTCATGGTTGGGTACCAGCAACCGAAGTCCAATGCCGTCCGCGCCGGCGAGGTGACTGCCATGCCAGCTAACAGGACGATCTCATCGCCTTCAATACGGTCGCGGTGTGTCTGGATACCAGGTGGATTCCGCCGATTGTCGTGTATTAGCTCAACGACCCGGCGATCGTCGACCCACCTGCTGCCGAGCAAGGCGGCGGCGGAAAAGCCCGCGATGACACCGCGACGTCGGCTCCAGAGCCAACCGGCCTTCGCGCGAACCCCCGCATCAACATCGATGTCTCGCATGACATAGACGTCCGAAAACAATCGTCGACACCGTGTAGTCAGTTGCGTTTTCGTCAGCGCTCCCGCGGCGACGGCCTCGCTTCCGATGAACGGCTCCAACATCGCCGCACCTTTGCACGGGGTACCGCCATCGTCACTTCAGCCGTCCACATGTCGCCGTAGGGCGGCTCGCCGCACACTCGGGCTCGGCTGTGCGGCTGGCCGCACATTCGGCGCACGCGACCCGTTCACCAGTTGACGCCGGCGTCTTAGCCCAGGATCAGGCCGGAGGTCGGCACTCCGGTGCCGGCCGTGACGAGCACATGCTCGACATCGGGCACCGGGTTGACCGATGTGCCCCGCAGTTGCCGCACTCCCTCGGCGATGCCGTTCATGCCGTGGATGTAGGCCTCACCGAGTTGCCCGCCGTGGGTGTTGATCGGCAGTCGCCCACCGATTTCGATGGCGCCGTCGGCGATGAACTCCTTGGCCTCTCCCCAACCGCAGAATCCTAACTCTTCCAACTGAATGAGGGTGAACGGCGTGAAGTGGTCGTAGAGGATCGCGGTCTGGATGTCCGTCGGCTTCAGACCGGACTGCGACCACAACTGCTTACCCACCAGGCCCATCTCCGGCAGACCGTCGAGCTCCGGCCGGTAGTAGCTGACCATCGAATACTGGTTCGGGCTCGAGCCTTGGGCCGCTCCCTCGATAATCGCCGGGCGATTCTTCAGATCCTTCGCCCGCTCGGCCGAGGTCACGATGATCGCGACCGCACCGTCGGTCTCCTGGCAGCAGTCCAGCAGCCGCAACGGCTCGGCGATCCACCGTGAATTCTGGTGGTCGTCAATCGTTATCGGCTTCTCGTAGAAATACGCTTTCGGATTGTTAGCAGCGTGCTTGCGATCGGCCACCGAGATCGCCCCGAAGTCGCGACTGGTCGCCCCCGATAGATGCATGTAGCGTTTGGCGATCATGGCTACCTGCGCAGCGGGTGTCGACAGCCCGTGCGGGTACGAGAACGAGTTGTCCACGCCGGTGGAATCGGCGTTCTCCACCAACCGAAGCTGTACCTGGCCGAACCTCTGACCAGACCGCTCGTTGAAAGCGCGGTACGCCACAACGCAATCCGCGACGCCGGTCGCCACCGCGATGGCCGCCTGTTGGACGGTCGCGCAGGCGGCGCCGCCGCCGTGGTGGATCTTGGAGAAGAACTTCAGATCCCCGATGCCGGTGGCGCGCGCGATGGCGACCTCGGTGTTGGAGTCCATCGTGAAGGTGACCATGCCGTCGACATCGCCGGGATTCAGGCCGGCGTCGTCGAGCGCGTCCAGCACGGCCTCGGCGGCGAGCCGAAGCTCGCTGCGGCCGGAGTTTTTCGAGAAGTCGGTGGCGCCGATGCCGACGATCGCGGCCTTGCCGGAAAGTTCACCAACCATCAGAACCTCCGATGGTCAACGTCGCGTTCGCGACGACGTGATCGCCAAGGCTGTTGCTGCCAACGATTTTCAACGTGATCAACCCGTCGTCGACCGCGGTGACTTCGCCTTTGAACGTCACGGTGTCGTAGGCGTACCACGGCACGCCCAGCCGCAGACCGATCGACTTGATGAACGCTGAAGGGCCGGCCCAGTCGGTGATGTAGCGCTGGACCAGGCCGGTGTCGGTGAGGATGTTGACGAAGATGTCCTTGGAACCCTTGGCCTGTGCCTTGTCCCGGTCGTGGTGGACGTCCTGGTAGTCGCGGGTGGCGATCGCCGTCGAGATGACGAACGTCGGGTCGCCGTAGAAGGCCAGCTCCGGCAGCTTCGTGCCGACCTCTATGGTCGGGGCGCTCATACGTCGGGCTCCCACGCGTACAGCGTCCACGCCGGGCCGATGTCATTGGCGGGGAAGTCGATATACGTTGCCCTGACCGGCATTCCAACCTCCACGGTGGCGGGGTCGATGTTGCGTAGCTCGCCCAGCATCCGCACGCCCTCTTCCAACTGCACGAGCGCGATGACGAACGGCAGCGTGCGGCCGGGCACCTTCGGAGCGTGATGCACCACGAAGCTGAACACGGTGCCTTTGCCGCTGGCCACCACGTAGTCAGTCGGGACTTCCTTGTCCTGCCAGATGGCCGGTACCGGAGGGTGCTGCAGGCTGCCGTCGGACCGCTTCTGGATCCGCAGCTCATGCGCATTGACGCCATCCCAGAAGAACTTGGTGTCCTTGGATTCCGAGGGCCGCATCATCGAGTCGGCGTCCAAGTCGTCGGGCACCACACCGGTCGCGTCCTGCGATTCGCTGGGCTTGAATTTAAGTATCCGCCAGTTCATTTCGGCGACGTCTTCGTCGCCGACTCGCCACACGATGTGCTGGTTGATGAACCAACCCTCGCCGAGGCCGGTTTGCTTGGGTCCGACCACGTCGCCCATCTCCGAGGAGATGCTGACTTCCTCGCCGGGTCGCAGGTACCGGTGATACGTCTGCTCGCAGTTCGTCGCGACCACGCCGATGTAGCCGTTGTCGTCCATCAGCTTCATGATCGGGCCCATGGGATCGTCGGTCGGACGTTCGCCAGCCAGGCCGAACATCGTCCACACCTGAATCATGGCCGGTGGAGCGACAATTCCGGGGTGGCCGACCGCGCGAGCCGCGTCATCATCCCGGTAGATCGGGTTGGTGTCGCCGATGGCTTCGACCCAGCTATTGACCATCGGCTGGTTCACCGGATCGCGGCCGACACGCGGCTTGGCGACGACGGTGGCTTTGATATCCGCGAGGGCCTCGTGGATATCCGTCATCTGGGCACCCTCGGCACTTTGAGGCCGGACGCCGCGATCATCTCTCGCATCACTTCGTTCACGCCTCCACCGAAGGTGATCACCAGGTTGCGCTTGGTCTGCGAGTCGAGCCAGTCCAGCAGCTCGGCAGTAGCCGACTCAGCGGGGTTGCCGTACTTGCCGACGATCTCCTCGGCAAGACGACCGATGTACTGAATGCTCTCGGTACCAAAGACTTTCGTCGACGCGGCGTCGGCCACGTTGATCTCTTCACCGGCGGCGGCCACCTGCCAGTTGAGCAGTTCGTTGACCCGCCACATCGAGTAGATCTCACCGAGCGCGCGCTTGACGTCTTGGTGGTCGATGGGGGTGACCCCGTCGCCACCCGGCTTGGACGCCCAGTCGTGCAGCCGGTCGTAGATACCCGCAGTCCGGCCGGCCGGCCCGAGCATCACCCGCTCGTTGTTGAGCTGAGTGGTGATCAGCCGCCAACCGCCGTTCTCCTCGCCGACCAGCATGTCGGCAGGAACCCGGACGTCGTTGTAGTAGGTGGCGTTGGTGTGGTGCGCGCCGTCGGACAGGATGATCGGCGTCCACGAGTAGCCGGGATCCTTGGTGTCGACAATCAGGATCGAAATACCTTTGTGCTTAACCGCTTCCGGATCGGTACGGCAGGCCAGCCAGATGTAGTCGGCGTCGTGCGCACCGGTGGTGAAGACCTTCTGGCCGTTGACGATGTACTCGTCGCCATGGCGGATCGCCGTGGTGCGCAGC
>NZ_DASXHW010000370.1:0-8477 GCF_036488105.1 Mycobacterium sp.
CTTCGCCAACCCGATCGCCTTCCTCTGCGGAGCGGTGCAATCCGCCTCCCGGCTCGGGGCCGAGCAAGCGTCGAAACTGTGCGCGCAGTACCTGGCGCCGATTTTCAAAAACCGCCAGTACAACTTCCCGATGCTTGGAGAGAACCTCTTCGTCGGACCGCAGGCCAGGCCTAACGAGGTCACCTACAGCGAGGACTGGATGCGGCCCGACTACGTTCCGCCGGCCAATACGACGCCGCCGGCCCAAGCGGTTGCAACTGGGCCGCCGCCTGCCGCCGGGCCCCCGGGTGCGCCGCTGCCCGCCGAAGCACCCGCCCCCGCTGCGACGGCCGCTGCGACGGTCGCCACCAACCCAGCGGCAGGTCTGCCCGGCATGATGATGCCCCCCGGAGGTGGCAGATGAGACATCGCCGCTGGCGCTGCGCGGCAGCGAACCTGGTAATGATCATGGCCCTGGCTGGGATATCCGGCTGCGGCTGGCGCGGGCTGAATTCGCTGCCGCTACCAGGCACCCAGGGCAACGGCCCGGGGTCCCTCGTGATCCAGGCGCAGATGCCCGATGTCAACAACATCCAACCGAACTCGCGGGTGCGGGTCGCAGACGTGACGGTCGGCCACGTGACGAAAATCGAGCGCCAGGGCTGGCATGCGTTGCTGACCATGAGCCTTAATGGCGACGTCGACCTGCCGGCCAACGCGACCGCCAAGATCGGCACGACCAGCCTGCTGGGTTCCTACCACATCGAGCTGGCACCACCGACAAACCAACCGGCGCAAGGCAAGCTGCGCAACGGCTCACTCATTCCGCTGTCACATGGCGGTGCCTACCCGACCACCGATCAGACGCTGGCGGCGCTGTCGCTGGTGCTCAACGGCGGCGGAATCAGCCAAGTACAGGACATCACCGAGGCGCTGAGCACCGCGTTCCGCGGCCGCGAGCAAGATCTGCGAAGCCTGATCGGGCAGCTGGACAAATTCACGGCGTACCTCAACGAGCAGAAGGGTGACATCATCGCAGCCGCCGAGAAGCTCAACCACCTCGTCGGCAAGTTCGCCGCTCAGCAACCCGTCCTCGACCGGGCCATTAAGACCATCCCCGACGCCCTGGCGGTGCTCAACAAAGAGCGAGACAGCCTGGTCGAGGCGGCCGACCAGCTGGGCAAATTCAGCGCCCTGACCGCCGACACGGTCATCAAAACCAAAGAAAACCTGGTCAAGGAGTTAAAGGAAGTCGGACCGGTGTTGGAGTCGCTCGCCAACGCTGGCCCCAGCCTGACACGATCGCTGAGCCTGATTCCCACCTTCCCATTTCCGAACGAAACCTTCGAAAACTTCATGCGCGGTGACTACGTCAACCTGACGGGGATCATCGACCTCACGCTCAGCCGCATCGACGCCGGACTATTCACCGGCACGAAGTGGACGTGCGATCTGACCGAGCTAGAGCTGCAGTGGGGCCGCACCGTCGGCCAGTACCCCAGCCCGTGCCTGGCTGGCGGCCCGTTCAACCCGGGCAATCCGCTCACGATTCCCTACCACTGGGACCAGGGGCGCTAGATGCATCTACACAGACGAGTCAAGATCCAGCTAGTGGTCCTTACCGTGATCGCGCTTGTCGCGTTGACAGTGATGTCGCTGCACTTCGTGAAACTGCCGGCCATGCTGTTCGGCGTCGGCCGGTACACGGTGAAGATGGAACTGCCGCAATCCGGAGGGCTGTATCAGACCGGCAACGTCACCTATCGCGGCACCGAAGTAGGCCGGGTGCAGTCGGTGCACCTGACCAATGGCGGCGTCGAAGCTGTGCTGTCACTGAAATCCGGCATCCACATTCCGAGAGACCTCAAAGCCGAGGTGCACAGTCAGTCGGCGGTCGGCGAATCGTACGTCGAGTTGCTGCCCCGCAACGGCACCTCGCCACCGCTCAAGGACGGCGACGTGATTCCGCTGAGCGACACCTCCGTACCGCGCGACATCAATGCCCTGCTCAGTGCCGCCAACACGGCTCTGCAAGCGATACCTCACGACAACCTGAAGACCGTCATTGACGAGTCGTACACGGCCGTGGGCGGGCTCGGGCCCGAACTTTCCCGCATTGTCAAGGGCGGGTCGAACCTTTCGATCGACGCGCGCAAGAATCTCGACCCGCTGGTTGCGCTGATCGAACAGTGGCAGCCGGTAGCCAATTCCCAAATCCAGACGTCCGATGCGATAGCGGCGTGGGCATCGCATTTGGCCACCGTGACCACCGAATTGCAGACCCACGACAAGGCCGTCGCCGCCGTCATCGACAACGGCGGCTCCGGGTTCGCGGAGACACGCCAACTTCTAGAGCGGCTGCAACCGACCCTGCCGGTTCTGCTGGCCAACCTGGTCAGCGCTAGCCAGGTCGCGCTCACCTACCAAAACGACATCGAATCGCTGCTGGTGATATTCCCCGAATCCATCCAAGCCGAACAGGCCGGCATCTTGGGAAACCTGAACACCAAGCAGGCCTATAGGGGCCAATACCTCAGCTTCAACCTCAACATCAACGTGCCGCCGCCGTGCACCACTGGGTTTCTGCCGGCCCAGCAGCAGCGGAACCCCGTTTTCGAAGACGCTCCGGAGCGGCCCGCTGGCGACCTGTACTGCAGGATCCCGCAGGACTCGCCCATTACCGGCGTGCGCGGCGTCCGCAATATCCCGTGCGAAACCAGGCCCGGCAAACGCGCACCAACGGTGAAGCTGTGCGAAAGCAACGAACAGTATGTGCCGCTCAACGACGGCTGGAACTGGAAAGGCGACCCCAACGGCACCTACACCGGCCAAGACATCCCGCAACTGCCGCCCGGGTCGCCGCCGCAGGCAGCACCGGCCCCACCGGCTCCCGCGCCAACGCCGGTGGCCGCCGCCGAGTACAACCCGGCCACCGGCACCTATATCGGGCCGGACGGGCGTCAGTACACCAAAACCGATCTGGCCCAAACCGCGCCGAAGGACAAATCATGGCAAACGATGTTGCTGCCGCCGGGCAACTGACCGCAATGGCGCGCGGCTCTAACGACCCCGACAGACGGAGGACGGTATGCAAGTAGCGATGGATTCTGAAGTGGCCCAGGACGACAACGCCGACATAGACATCGACATCGAGGACTTCGAGCCGGAGTCCGCTGCCGAGGATGCCGATGGTGAGCCGACGCCGCCGTCGAAAAAGCCGATAGCGCCGTCGTTGCGCGTAACGCTGTTCGGTGTGGTCGTAGTTGTTGTGTTGGCAGGACTGGTCGGATGGTTGGGCTTTCGCGCTCATCAGTCTCAGCAGGCGCAGACCCAGCGGAGTCAGTTTCTGCAGGTGGCCAGGCAGGGCGCGCTCAATTTGACGACGATCGACTGGCAGCGTGCCGAAGCCGATGTGCATCGCATTCTGGACGGGGCCACTGGGGAGTTCTACGACGACTTCGCCAAGCGGTCACAGCCGTTCATCGAGGTGCTCAAAAAAGCTCAGGCGAAGACGGTCGGCACGATCACCGAGGCCGGCTTGGAGTCGCAGACGGCCGACTCGGCCCAGGCGTTGGTGGCCGTGTCGGTGCAGACCTCGAATGCCGGTGAGGCAGAGCAGGTTCCGCGGGCATGGCGGATGCGTATCGACGTGCAGAAGGTAGGTGACCAGGTGAAGGTTTCTAATGTCGGGTTCGTGCCATGAGGTGGTTCGCGTCGCTCGGCGCAGGCGATCTAAGTGCGGCCGAGTCGGTGGAGGAAACACCGGCCGAGTCGGTGCAGACAGTGACCATTGCCGACGATGCCGAGGCGAGCGAAGCTGCCACGGAGGTCGATGGACCAGACCATGATGAGCAGCCCACGGCACGTCACGTCCGCTGGTCGCGGGCGATCGTGTTTGTGGTGCTGCCCGCGCTGGCGTTGTTGCTGGCTTCCGCCGCGGGCTTTTTGAAGTGGCAGGACGGCTCGGCTCGCGAAGCAGGCGTGGCTCGCACCGAATCCGTGCGGGCCGCTACCGACAGCACCATCGCGCTGCTTTCCTATAAGCCCGACACGGTCGAGAAGGACCTTGACGCTGCGCGGGGCCGGCTGACCGGTTCGTTCCTGAACGCTTACACATCGCTGATCCACGACATGGTCATCCCGGGAGCAAAGCAGAAGCAGATCTCGGCCATCGCAACCGTTCCGGCCGCCGCGTCGACTTCGGCCACCGAAAACCATGCTGTGGTATTACTTTTCGTGAATCAGTCCGTCATCATCGGTCAGGATGCGCCGACCAGCACGGCATCTAGCGTTCGAGTAACCCTCGACAAGGTCGGCGGCCGGTGGCTGATTTCCCAATTCGACCCCGTATAAACCGAGACGCGGTGAACCGGTGAAGATTTGGACTCTGGCGATCACAGCAGCTGCGGGTGTCGTCGGCTCGCTCCCGCTTGGGTCAGTACCGCGGGCGTACGCCGCGCCGGCACCTGAAGTCGAGTACGTGTATGACGTGATGGTGCGGCGGCACTACGACAACTTTGCGAACCCTGCCGACGCCGTCAACTACGGCTACGGGATCTGCGACAAGATCGGCCGCGGCGAGGGCTATGCCCAAGTCATGGGTGACGTGAAGAACGACATCAGGCCCAATGACGAGTTCGCAGCCAATTACCTTGTCTCGTATGCGGTTAACTTGTTATGCCCCGCACAGATTTGGCAACTGCGCAACTCGGCAGGCCACTACCAGCCACCTCCTGGCGGCTGAGAAAAGGAAGGAGACCGACATGCGGTTCTGGCCACTTACTCTGCCTGGCTTGGTTGCCGTCGGCGTCGTGCTGGGCGCGCCTGGCGCGCACGCGGATGGCGACAACAACACGCTCATACCGAACAACAAGCGGCTCAACGACAGTGTGGTTTCCAATGTCTTCACCATTGAGCATCAGGCAGGCTGCACCAACGACGTGAGGATCAGCCCACAATTGCAACTCGCCGCCCAGTGGCACACCAGAGATGTGCTGAACAACCGCAGCCTTGACGGTGATATCGGCTCAGACGGGTCCACACCACAAGATCGCGCCAACGCGGCAGGCTTCCATGGTCAGGTGGCGGAAACCGTGGCGATCAACCAGTCCATAGCTATCAGCGGCAACGATTTGCTAAATCGGTGGTACTACAATCCCGCCTACAAAGCCATCATGTCCAATTGCGCTAACAGCCAAATGGGAGTGTGGTCGGAAAACAGTCTGGATCGCACCGTCGTGGTGGCCGTGTACGGGCAGCCGCCGCCATCAGCCAATCCCAACCAAAAAGTCGTCGCGGAACTTCCTCCGGGCTCCCAGGCGAACAACATCCCGCTCGATCCCAGCCCCGACTACGACGCCAGCGACGAGCTCGAAACCGGTAACAACTGGTGGGCGTGGATCTTGCGAGGTGTGTATCCGCCGCCGGGTATTCCGCCGCAATAGGCGAGCGTAAGAGCGCCGTCGGCATCCGACTTACGCGTCAACGTCGCGCGAGCTTTGTAATCGTTGCCAGGTCAACACTTTTGGTGGGATCTCATCATCCACGAAGATAGAGGCATCGAGCCGGAAGAAGCGAGGATGGCACAAACCAGCCAGTGCGACCTGCCGCGTCAACCCGGCCTGATGCAGCGTGGAATTTATTGCGAGGCTGCCGGATTCATCGCCCGCGTGATCAGCAGGTGCACCCTCGATTCATCGTGGTCGTCAGATCGCCGCGGCAGATCGATCGATAAACACTGCGGCCTCCTATGCCGGGGATGGTGCCACCTGAACTCCCGGCCGGTCGCTGAACACCGGGACGGGTCCGGGAAGCGGTCGGGCCGCCATCGTCTTACGCCAGTTGGCCATACGACCGAATCTCTCAGAGCAGAAATGGATCACAGTGACGGTTAGTGGGATCAACACAGGAGATACGACTAGCAGCAGCATCCCGACAAGGGTCAGATAGGTGGTCATTGTTTCACTCTCATTGGGTAGAGACTCAATTTCGTGGCGGACCAGACATGGACATGGCCGAAGCACGTCCGTAGCGCGTTGCATACGCCCCTGTGGTCCTGCTGTGCTCCCAGTGTCTCTGGGCGTGGCCCGGTGCGCGTCACCTCATCGGGTGGTTGTCGTCTCCCCGACGGAGGCAAAGCCGGCGTCGTCCCTGCGCAGCGGAGTCGAATCGAGCGAACCGCATTGGTGACTGGCCGGCGAGAGCTAGGGTAAAAGCTGCAACGAAGGAATCTGCGATGGGAACTCTGGCACCGAGTCGTACGGACCGTTTGCTCTACCGGCCGGATCAAATCCGCCCCGCCAGTGCAGCTCGGATGCGGGCGGACTAGCGGTGGCCAATCCCGACGCGACTCAACGCAGCCCGAACTCGGGAATCGTCGCCGAGCTTGAGGCAGAGGGCTACCGCGATGCTGAGGCGGTAGGACGCGGCGGGTTCGGAGTGGTATATCGCTGTAACGAACCGTCGCTCGACCGCGTCGTCGCGGTGAAGGTGCTCAGTTCCGATCCGGACGATGTCGACATCGAACATTTCAACCGTGAGCAGCGGGCGATGGGACGGGTCTCCGGCCACCCGAACATCGTGCCCGTACTGCACAGCGGCCTAACCTTCGCCGGGCGTCCATACATCGTGATGCAGTATCACCGTCGAGACACGCTCGGTGCCTGGATCCGCGGTCACGGACCACTCGGGGTCCGCGAGGCGTTGGAGATAGGGGTGCGCCTGGCGGGCGCTCTGGAAACCGCTCACCGGGCGGGCGTACTTCATCGCGATATCAAGCCCGCTAATGTCTTGCTCACTGCTTATGGGGAACCGCAACTTGGCGACTTCGGCGTCGCGCGCATGGCGGGTGGCCGTGAGACCTCCTCGCAGCAGGTGGTCGGCTCCCTGGCCTACATCGCGCCGGAGCTCTTCGAGGGTGCCGCTGTCTCGGTCGCTGCGGATGTCTATGGCCTGGCGGCCACCGTCTTCACCGTGCTTACCGGCGACCCGCCATTTGCTGTGAGATCGGGCGAGCATCCCATTGCGTTTGTTCGTCGGGTGATGGCGGGTCCGATCCCTGATCTGCGCGCCAAAGGCGTTCCGGACCCGGTCTGCTCGGCAGTAGAGCTCGGGTTGCATATCGATCCGGCACGCCGTCCAAGCTCTGCCGCGGCGTTCGGTGAGATCCTGCGAGCAGCCGGCGCCCGTGTGGGGCTCAACATCGCCGAGGTTCCGCTGGAGTTACCGGCACCGGCGATCGACGCCGACGAATCGGGTTCTGGCACCGAAACTCCCGTATCAGCGGGGCATTACGCCGCAATTGGATTACGCTCGGACGGGTCAGGCTCGATGCCGCGAATGCAGAAGCCGCCGAGCGCCCCGACACGATTTCGCCCGCCGACATTCACTCGCCCGACAGTACCGAGGCAACGAATCCTCGACCGCCTCGGGTCGGGGCCAAGGCCAAAGCTGGCCCTGATTCACGCGCCCGCCGGCTACGGCAAGAGCACGCTGGCCGCGCAGTGGACTCAAACGCTCACCGGGCAAGGACTGAAGACCGCATGGTTGGCGATAGATAGCGACGACAACAACACGGTCTGGTTTCTCGCCCACCTGATCGAGGCGATTCGGCGCACCATGCCAGACCTCGCCGACACATTACAACAAGAATTCGAAGGCCATTTGGAAAATACCCCGGAATATGTCTTTAACGCGTTGATCAATAGCCTACATTCCGACAAACAAACCCTCGCGCTGGTGATGGAAGACTGGCATCGCGTAAACAACGTTGAAACCACAAACGCTCTCGCCTACCTGCTTGAGAATAGTTGCCATCACTTGCATCTCATTGTCACAAGTCGTACGCGTTCGGGGCTTCCGCTCTCTACGTTGGCGGTCCAGGGGGAGCTGGTAGAAATCGACTCATCGCTTCTCAAATTCGATACGGCCGAATCTCAAGCGCTGCTGGTCGATCAATGCGGTCTCGCCCTCACGCCAGCCAATGTGGCCCAACTCGAGGACTCCACAGACGGATGGGCCGCCGCCTTGCAGCTGGCGTCACTATCCCTTCGTGGCCGTCCCGACCCAGCCGCACTCATCGAGAAACTGTCCGGGCGACATAAAGCAATAGGTGACTATTTGGCGTCCAACGTCCTAGACAGCCTTGAGTCGGATCTCCTCGATTTCCTGTTGTCGACCTGCATCCCCAAACAGATCTGCAGTGGATTGGCGGCCGCGCTCACCGACAACCGGCACAGCCAAAACGTCCTGGAAGAGATCGAAAATCGTGATCTCTTTCTGCGCAGAACCGATACCGAGGGATCGTGGTTCCAATACCATCACCTTTTCGCCGACTACCTGCGGCACCGCCTCGAGCGCGACGCACAAGATCGCATACCCGAGCTGCACCGCAGAGCCGCGCGGTGGTTTACCGAACACCAGATGCTCAGCCAGGCCGTTGATCACCTGATCCTCGCCGGGGACGCAGGGCGGGCGGTCGACGCGGTCGAGGAGGCGGG
>NZ_DASXHW010000376.1:0-15871 GCF_036488105.1 Mycobacterium sp.
GGCCCGATTTGCGGTTGGAAGTCACCGAACAGCGCGGACCGCTCGGCGTTCGGTGGGCAGCGACCGGGCCGCTGACCGGCACCATGGAGATCTGGCTGGAACCAATGCTGGACGGCGTGCTGCTGCATTACTTTCTGCACGCCGAGCCGTCCGGGGTGTCGGCCTCGCAACAGGCCAAGCTCAATCTTGCGAAAATGACGCATCGGCGTCGGGTTGCGGGCAAGAAAATGGCGTTCGAAGTAAAGATGACGCTGGAACGCTCCCGCCAAGTCGGAGTTTCTCCGATGCTTGACCAGGGCTGAGCTTCGCCGGGGAGTACCGTTTCTGCCGTGGGCCGAGGTTGGGGCCCATATGACGCAGGCACAGCGGCGGGCGGGGGAGCCCAACCCCGCGCAGCGCGGAGAAGGAAGCGACCAGGTGGCGGAGAAGACGGCCCAAACGATCTACATCGACGCGAAGCCCAGCACGGTGATGGACGTGATCGCCGATATCGGTTCGTATCCCGACTGGGTGTCGGAATATACCGAGGCCGAGGTGCTGGAAGCCGACTCCGCCGGCAACCCGAAGGTGGCGCGACTGGTGCTCGACACCAGCGTCCTCAAAGACACCCTGGTGCTGTCCTACAAGTGGCCGAAGGACCGTAAGTCGGTGAGTTGGTCGCTGGTCTCCAGTTCGCTGCTCAAGGCTCTTGATGGCGTATATCGGTTGGCGCCCAAGGGATCTGGCACTGACGTGACCTACGAGCTCACAGTCGACCTGGCGATTCCGATGATTGGTCTGCTCAAACGGAAAGCCGAGCGCAGGTTGACCGACACCGCATTGAAGGATCTGAAGAAACGAGTCGAGGCTGAGTGAGTCCGCAGCGCCCGCCCCGGCCCGGATCAGTCTTTTCGTCGGCAAGGGTGGGGTAGGCAAGTCCACGTTGGCGGCCGCGACGGCCGTGCATGAAGCGCGCGCCGGTGCGCGGGTACTCCTGGTGTCCACCGACCAAGCGCACTCGCTGGGCGACGTGCTCGGTGTCACGGTCTCGCCGACCGGTCAGCGCGATGCCGTGCGGGTGATGGCCGATCTTGAAACCGGGTCGACTGAGGCCGGTGGCGGTTCGCTCGACGCGTTGGCGGTGGACACGCTGGCACTGCTGGAAGCGCGCTGGCGCACGGTGGTCGACACGCTGGGTCGCCGCTTCCGCGAATCGGAGCTGGGCGACATTGCGCCCGAAGAACTTTCGGCATTCCCGGGGGTTCAGGAAGTGCTCGGCCTGCATGAGGTCGGTGAGCTGGCAAAGTGCGGGGAGTGGGACCACATCGTGGTCGACTGCGCATCGACCGCCGACGCACTGCGGATGCTGACCTTGCCGGCGACCTTCGCGCTGTACGTCGAGCGCGCGTGGCCCCGCCATCGCCGGCTTTGCACCGGCGCCGACGACGTGCGGTCCACCGCGGTGGTGGAACTGCTGGAACGCATCAGTGCCAGCGTCGAGAAACTCAGCGCGTTGCTGACCGATGGCGCGCGCGTCGGTGCGCACCTGGTGCTCACCGCGGAGCGCGTGGTGGCCGCCGAGGCGATCCGGACGCTCGGCTCGCTGGCGCTGATGGGCGTGCGCGTCGAGGAGTTAATCGTCAACCAGATTCTGATGCAGGACGATTCGTACGAATACCGCAACCTGCCGGCGCATCCGGCCTTCGACTGGTACTCGGAGCGGATCAGCGAACAACGGACCGTGCTGGACGAACTCGATTCCGCGATCGGCGCCGTGGCGCTGGTTCTCACCCCGCATCTGGCCGGCGAGCCAATCGGCGCCAAAGCACTGGCCGAGCTGCTGGACAGCGCACGCCGCCGCGACGGGTCGGCGCCGCCCGGCCCGTTGCGTCCCGTCGTCGATCTTGAATCAGGATCCGGACTGCACTCGGTGTACCGATTGCGGCTAGAGTTGCCGCAGATCGATTCCGGGGCGCTCAGCCTGGGCAGGGTCGGCGACGACCTGATCGTCGGTGCCGGTGGCATGCGACGCAGAGTCCGGTTGGCGTCCGTCCTGCGGCGATGCACGGTAATGGACGCGCATCTTCGCGGCAGCGAATTGACGGTGCGTTTTCAACCTGATCCGGAGGTGTGGCCGAAGTGACTGGCGTGCACCCCGACATCGGACCGGAATTACGCAAGCTCGCGCAGAAAATGCTCGACCAGATCGATCCAGCGGTGCGGCTGGCGGCGTCGATGGCAGTCGGTGCCGGCCCGGGTACCGGCAAATGCCAGCAGGTGTGGTGCCCGGTGTGCGCGTTGGCCGCGGTGGTCAGCGGGGACGAACATCCGCTGCTGACCGTCATCGCCGAACACAGCGTGTCGCTGCTGGCGGTGATTCGGGCCATCGTCGATCAGGTCGATCAGACGACCACGACGCCGCCGCCGGACGGACCGCCGGATGGCGGTGTGGAACCCGAGGCCGCAGCCGACGCCCGCCCGTCGACTCGCTATCAGCCCATCACCGTCACCGTCGACGAATAGAAAACCGATTTGCTGACAGCTGTCGAGTCGGCATCGAGGCGTGAGTACGTCGTAAGTGTTTGTTAAGTGGTCCGTGTGCTGTGGTCCCACACACACTCGATCGGTAGTCTTGGCGCTGAACACTGTCGGCGCGGCTGAATAGGAGGCTCCATGGCGTACTGGCTTTTGAAGTACATCTTCCTCGGCCCGTTGCTAGCGATCCTTGGTCGGCCGAAAATCGAAGGACTGGAATATGTCCCGCAGTCCGGTCCCGCGATTCTGGCCAGCAACCATCTGGCGGTGATGGATAGCTTCTACCTGCCGCTGGTGGTGCGGCGCCGGATCACCTTCCTGGCGAAGTCGGAATACTTCACCGGAAAAGGTTTCAAGGGCTGGTGCAGCCGGTGGTTTTTCACCGCCGTCGGCCAGGTGCCGATCGACCGCAGTAGCGCTGACACAGCTCAAGCCGCGCTGGACACCGCCGAGCGGGTGCTGGGCGAAGGCAAGTTGCTCGGCATGTACCCCGAAGGCACCCGCTCGCCGGACGGCCGGCTCTACAAAGGCAAGACGGGGCTGGCGCGCTTGGCGCTGGAGACCGGTGTCCCGGTGATCCCCGTGGCGATGATCGGCACCAACAAGGTGAACCCGCCCGGAACCTCGATGCTCCGGTTCGGGAAGGTCACCGTCCGGTTCGGCAAGCCGATGGACTTCTCCCGGTTCGACGGTCTGGCGGGCAACCGCTTCATCGAACGCGCCGTCACCGACGAGGTGATCTACGAACTGATGGGGCTTTCCGATCAGGAATACGTCGACATCTACGCCGCGACGCTCAAGAACGGCAACGGCTCGGCGCCGTCGGACCAGCAATCGTCGCCGCGGATTCCGCAGACCGCCGCCGGATAGCCGATCAGCTGACCGCCGACACCGGCGCCGGTGCAGTCGATGGCCGCGGCGCGGGCGCGGTGGCGGCGCTCACGGCAACGGTGGCTCCGGCGGCGACCAGGGTCGCCAGCGCCCACCACAGATAGGACACTCCGGCGAGCTGACGCCACAAGGGCGCGGTCACCTCGTGATGCTTGGGCATCAGATCGATCGGCGTCCACACCATCAACGCCACCCCCGCGGCGCTGACCGCGGCCACGACGACGTTTCGCCGCCGCCAGGCCAACACGGCCGTCACCACCACCGTCGGCAGCATCCACACCCAGTGATGCGACCAGGACACCGGCGAAGTCACCAGCCCGAACAGCGCGATACAGATCACCGCCAGGGTTGGCTCTCCGGCGCGCAGCACCCGGCGCGCGGCCCACACCGTCAGCGCGAGCACCAGGAAACAGGCGGCCACCCAGGGCAGGAAACGTTGATGGTCGCTGAGGCCCAGCCGCGCCAGCGTGCCGGCGATGTTCTGGTTGGTGTTCAGGCTCGCCGACCCGATCCGATCGGTGTTGCGCACGGTGTCGGTCCAGTACTCCCACGAGTCCTGCCAGGCCAGCGCGAACCCGGCCGCGAGCGCTGCCACAACGGACGCCAAGGAGGTGAGAACGGCGCGGCGGTCCCGGTTCAGCAGGAAGTACAGCAGAAACACCGCCGGTGTGAGCTTGAGCACGATGCCCAACCCCAGTAGCAGCCCTCGCGGCCACGGTGTGCGACGCGGCACGCACTCGGCGATCACCAGCGTCATCAGAACGACGTTGATCTGCCCGAAGGCGAAGTTCGCCTTGATCGGCTCCCAGTAGAGCGTCGCCCAGGCCACGATCAGCACGGCCAGCCACCAGCGGCGCAACCACGCCGGACCCGGCACAACGCGGGTGGTCTCCCACACGTCCATCCGAGCCAGCACGATCATCGTCGACACCAGCAGCAACGCCAGCGTGATCAACGTGATGGTGATGCTGGCGGCCGGCATACCTAACCAGGCAAAAGGGCAGAAAATGACGGCGGCTAGCGGGGGATAGGTGAACGGCAGGTTCAAGCCGATCGGCGTGTGGAACTTGGCGTCGTGGCTGTACAGCGGATGATTGTCCAGCCAGGCCTGCCCGCCCATCCGGTACACGTCGATATCGATGCGATACGGCGTGGCTCCGACCAGTCGCCAGCCTGCGTAACCCAGCGCGACCAGCGCCAGCGCCTGAAGCAGCGCCCATCCGGCGTTTCGCCAAATATTCGGCTGCGCCGTGGCTACCCGCCCGCGCCCACTGCCCGCGTCGGGCGAGCCCCATCTACTCATGTCGGTGAACAGCTTATCGGTGCGGGCGTGCTAAGCGGTGTCACGGACGGCCATCGGCGCTGAGGGGGCGTAGCGTTTTAGCGTGCTGCTCTGGTTCGAACACGACATCATGGGTCGCGGTCGACTCCCGCTGCTGTGCTGTCTGATCGCCTTCATCGTCACCTTCTTCGTGACGCGCACCTTCACGCGCCTGATCCGCCACTGGGCCGGGACCGAAAGGCCGCCCCAGTGGTGGCAGCCACGCAACATCCAGATCGGGTCCAAGCACGTCCACCACGTGGTCGTCGGTGTCGTCATGGTGATGATCTCCGGCGTGTTGTTGATCTCGTTGTCCATCACCGGCAACGAGACCGAATTCACTGCAATCGCAATCATTTTCGGCATCGGGGCCGCGCTGGTGCTCGACGAGTACGCGTTGATCCTGCACCTGTCCGACGTCTACTGGGAGGAAGACGGACGGACGTCTGTCGATGCGGTGTTCGCCGCGGTCGCGGTGGGCGGACTCTTGGTCCTAGGGCTGCATCCGCTGATGTTCTTCATCAGCCTGTGGCACGACACCACGCATTCGGCGGTGTTGCGCGCCGGCGTGATCTTCGCGATGGCGCTGACGTTGCCGCTGGCTGTGCTGGTTGTACTCAAGGGCAAGGTGTGGACGGGCCTGATCGGCATGTTCTTCGTCCCGCTGCTGGTCATCGGGGCGATCAGGCTGTCCCGCCCGCAGGCGCCATGGGCCCGCTACCTCTACCTGCGCCGGCTGGACAAGATGAGCCGGGCCCTGGTGCGCGAACGCACACTGCGCCGCCCCGTCGTCCACCTCAAGCTGTGGCTGCAGTACGCGATCGCGGGTACACCGCGTCGGCTCTCGCACCGAGTGGTCGATGCGCAGCTGGACCGTGAAGTGCATCCAGCGCCGCCGCCGGAGTCGGTGCCGAGCGTGTTCACCAGCGGCGCCGGCGCCGGGTGAGGCGGCGGTGCGCTATTTCTACGACACCGAGTTCATCGATGACGGATACAACATCGAGCTGATCTCGATCGGAGTTGTCGCCGACGACGGCCGCGAATACTACGCCGTCTCAACCGAATTCAATCCGGAGCGAGCCGGGAAGTGGGTGCGCGCCCATGTGCTGCCCAAGCTGCCGTCGCCGGCCTCGCAGGTGTGGCGGTCGCGCGCGCAGATCCGCGACGATCTCGAGACGTTCTTCGACATCGACGGGGCTGAGCCGATCGAACTGTGGGCGTGGGTCGGTGCCTACGACCACGTCGCACTGTGCCAGTTGTGGGGCCCGATGACCCATCTCCCGCCGTCAATCCCGCGATTCACCCACGAGCTGCGCCAGCTCTGGGAGGACCGTGGCAGCCCCCGGCTCCCGCGCCGGTCGGCGAATGTGCACGACGCGCTGGTCGACGCCCGCGACCAGCGGACGCGCTACCAGGTGATCATGTCTGACGGCGACGGGCGCTAGCCCGGGCTTTGGCATCGGCGCTGATCGCGGCCGGATCGGGGGCGTCCGTCACCCGGTTACCATAGACGGGTGAACTGGACCGTTGACGTACCGATCGAGCAGCTGCCGTCGCTGCCGCCGCTGCCGGCGGATCTGCGGGCGCGGCTGGACGCCGCGCTGGCCAAGCCCGCTGCCCAGCAGCCGAGTTGGACGCGTGAGCAGGTCGAGCCGTTACGCAAGGTTTTGGAAAGCGTGCCGCCGGTGACGGTGCCGTCGGAGATCGTGCGGCTGCAGGAGATGCTGGCCCAGGTCGCCCGCGGTGAGGCCTTCCTGCTGCAGGGCGGCGACTGCGCGGAGACCTTCGTGGACAACACCGAGCCGCACATCAAGGGCAATATCCGCACCTTGCTGCAGATGGCGGTGGTGCTGACCTACGGCGCCAGCGTGCCGGTGCTCAAAGTGGCCCGCATCGCGGGGCAGTACGCCAAGCCCCGGTCGTCCGACCTCGACGCGCTGGGCCTGCGCTCCTATCGCGGCGACATGATCAACGGTTTCGAGCCGGATGCCGCGGCACGCGAGCACGACCCGTCGCGGCTGGTGCGGGCCTACGCCAACGCCGGTGCGGCGATGAACCTGGTTCGCGCGTTGACCTCGTCGGGGCTGGCATCGCTGCATCTGGTGCACGACTGGAACCGGGAGTTCGTCCGGACCTCGCCGGCCGGTGCGCGTTACGAGGCGCTGGCCTCCGAGATCGACCGCGGGCTCAAGTTCATGAGCGCCTGCGGGGTGGCCGACCGCAACCTGCAAACCGCCGAAATCTACGCCAGCCATGAGGCTTTGGTGCTGGACTACGAGCGCGCCATGCTGCGACTGTCCGACGCCGAGGACGGTGAGCCGCAGCTGTATGACCTGTCGGCGCACTACCTGTGGATCGGGGACCGGACCCGGCATCTCGACGGCGCGCACATCGCATTCGCGGAGGTGATCGCGAACCCGATCGGCGTCAAGATCGGGCCCACGACCACTCCGGAGCAGGCCGTCGAATACGTTGAGCGCCTCGACCCGCACAACAAGCCGGGCCGGCTGACGTTGGTGAGCCGGATGGGCAACAACAAGGTTCGTGACCTGCTGCCGCCGATCATCGAGAAGGTGCAGGCGACCGGCCATCAGGTGATCTGGCAGTGCGATCCCATGCACGGCAACACCCACGAGTCGTCGACCGGCTACAAGACGCGGCACTTCGACCGGATTGTCGACGAGGTGCAGGGCTTCTTCGAGGTGCACCGGGCGCTGGACACCTACCCCGGCGGCATCCACGTCGAGATCACCGGCGAGAACGTCACCGAGTGTCTCGGTGGCGCTCAAGACATTTCGGACACCGATCTGGGTGGACGCTACGAAACGGCTTGCGACCCACGGCTGAACACCCAGCAGTCGTTGGAGCTGGCGTTCCTGGTCGCGGAGATGTTGCGCGACTAGAGCAGACCGCTGACGTTGCTGCCGACGGTCCAGGCCGCGGTGGCCACCATGCCGGTGATCGACAACACGATCGCTATCCAGATCAGCACCATGCGTCGAGCGCGTTGGCGTTCCAGGGCGAATTCGATCATCTCGATTCCGGCGAATTGCCCTGGTATCTCCTGATATTCGTCAGCATCTAGCGCCACGGGTTCGGCGGGCCAGTCCCGCGGATTGCGGGTCAGCTGACGCGTCGGATGATGCACCGGCGCGGGGCCGGGCGGTGACTGGAGTTGCTCGGTAGTGCGGTGTTGGTCGCCGTGGCTGCGGTACGTCGCAGCTGAGCGGTGCAGAGCCGAGTTACGCGGCGACGGCACCCGAAAGTCGGGAAGGCGCAACGCGTCGACGATCACACCCAATTCCTCGGCCATGTCCCGGGCGTCCGCGTAGCGGTCGGCGGGATCGCGCGCGGTCGCGCGCTCGACCAGCTCGTCGAATGGGGCGGGAACGCCGGTGATCACGCTGCTGGGTGCCGGCACGTCAGTGTCCAGACGTTGATATGCGACCGACAGTGCGGTGTCGCCGGAGAACGGGGTCTGCCCGGTCAACAGCTCATAGGCCACGATCCCCACGGCGTAGACGTCGCTGCGGGGGCTGGCGTTTCCGTCGCGGACCTGTTCGGGTGACAGGTAGGCGGCGGTGCCGAGAATCACGCTGGTAGAAGTGATTCCGGCCTCGGCGACGGCACGCACCAGGCCGAAGTCGACGATCTTGACGTCGCCCTCATCCGAGATCAGGACGTTCTCGGGTTTGACGTCGCGGTGTACCAGTCCGGCGCGGTGCGCGGCGGCCAGCCCGCCCAGTACCGGGCGCAGTACCGCTGCGACGGCGTGCGGTGGCATCGGACCGCGTTCGGTCAGCAGCTCGCGTAACGTGCCGCCTTCGACGAGTTCCATCACCAGGAACGGATGCCGACCGTCGACGCCTTGGTCGTACACCGCGACGAGGCCGGGATCCTTGAGCCGCGCGACCGCCCGGGCCTCCATCTGGAATCGGCGCAGGAATTGCTGGTCGCCCGCGTAGCGGGAGTCCATCACCTTACACGCGATCGGCCGGTCCAAACGTGTGTCGAGGCCGCGGTACACCGTCGAGGTGCCGCCGGTGGCGATCTTGGTCGCAACCCGATAGCGCCCGTCCAGCAACGCGCCCTCGAGGACGTCTTCGCTCGCCGCTGCAGCCACGGGCCCATCGTAGGCGGCGGCAGGCGCTGCGCCCGAAACCTTTACGCAGCGACCTGAACAAGCGGCGTGCCCGGTCGTACACTACTTCGGGTGAGCAGGATTCCAGCCGGGGACGATGTTCTGGGACCCGACGAACCGACCTACGATCTTTCCGGTGTCGCCGATTTGCTCGGGGTGCCGGTGACCAAGGTGCAGCAGCATCTGAAGGAGGGCCACCTGGTCGCGGTGCGGCGCGCCGGCGACGTGGTGGTTCCGCAGATCTTTTTCACCGCGGCCGGGGAAGTCGTCAAAAGCCTGCCGGGGTTGTTGGTGGTCTTGCGTGACGGCGGTTACCGCGACACCGAAATCGTGCGCTGGCTGTTCACTCCTGACCCGTCGCTGACCGTGACCCGGGACGGATCGCGCGACGCGATCAGCAACGCCCGTCCGATCGACGCGTTACACGCCCACCAGGCTCGCGAAGTCCTGCGCCGCGCGCAGGCCATGGCGTACTGACCGCCGGATCAGACAATTGGCGATTCCGCCGCGGGACGGTTCAGGGTGCGCCATGCGAACAACGCCACTGCCGTGGCCAGCAGCACGTGCGGCCACGAGTACATGCCATGTGCGCCATCGGGTTTGAAGATGACCATGATCCACGTGGAGAACGCGGCGATCGCCGCGACCGCCCGGCGTGACTGGGCGAGCGGGGCCAGCACCGCCAACGGCCAGGAGTAGTACCAGGGCAGCGCGGCCGGCGCGAACAACACCACGACCAGCATCGCCCACGCGATACCGGTCAGCGCTTGGCGGTCGTCGTGCCGGAATCGCCACCACAGCAGCGGCAGTGCCAGCCCGACGATCGCGATCCCGACGGCGCGGGTGACTTGCAGCACCGCGTAGAAGCTGACCGAGAAGAACAACCCCCCGATCGCATGGATCAGGTTGGCCGCCGCGGTCGGAACGCTCAGCCAGTTGATGATTTTCACCGAACCGGCCAGTGCGGTCAGCCAGCCGACGCCCACCCCGGCCACTCCGGACAGCACCGCGAACACGGCGACGAAGATCAACACAGACGAGCCTGCGGCCGCGGCAAAGGCGCGCAGCGGCCGGTACCCGCGCCGCTCGCACAGATGGCGCATCCAGACCCAGACCATGAACGGCAGTGCCAGTCCCGCGGTGGCCTTGACCGCGACTCCGACGGCAATCAGCGCGATGCCGGCGACATGACGACTGTTCAGGGTCAGAGCGATTCCGGCGGTCATCAGGCCGACCATCAACATCTCGTTGTGCACGCCGCCCATCAAATGGATGATCACCAACGGGTTGAGCGCGCAGATCCACAGTGCTATCGGCACATTCGCGCCGATATGCCGCGCTATCCGGGGTGTCGCCCAGATCAGCAGCGCGAACCCGGGCAGCATGCACAGCCGCAGCAGCATTGTCCCGGCGATCACGTGGTTGCCGACCAGCATGGTGATCAGCTTGGCGATCATGATGAACGCCGGGCCGTACGGCGCGGTGGTGATGGTCCAGATCGGACTAACGTTGTCCAGCAAGGCATTCGGGTTGTCGATGGGTCCGACCGCATAGGGATCGAATCCGTCGCGCAGCAGTGCGCCCTGAGCCAGATACGAGTAGGTGTCGCGGCTGAACAGCGGCACCGAAAGCAGTAGCGGTGCCAGCCAAAAAGCGGCGCTGGCCACCATGGTGTATTCGCTTGCGTCGCCGGCAAGTACGCGTCGGCCCAGCCACAGCCATGCGCTGAGCATCAACGCCACGCCGATCCACAGCAGTACCGAGGACAGCACCAAGCCGTGCCCGTAACGCAGCCAGGACAAGTGCAGCGACTCCAGCACTGGATCGTGCTGTTTGGTGCTGCCGGCGCCAAGCCCCCCCGTGGTGATCAGCGCCGCACCCAGGAAGCCCAGCAGCGCCGGCCGGCCGTCGCTGGTGGTGGCGAATTCGCGCAGTCGCGAAAGGCGCTGGGGCGCAGCGGTAGCCGACGTGGCGGCCGGAACAGACGTCGGAATGGACATGGGCGTCAGGCCGATCGCGTTGCGGCGAGGTTGGCGAGCTCGGAGAGTCCGGCCTTGGCCGCGACGTGGATGGGGGCGTCAGCCACCAAGCCGAGCGCCCGGCGGGTCAACGCGTCGATCTGGTCTTCGGCCGCAGCCAGGGCGCCGACCCGTTCGATCACATCGCACAGTTGGCTGACTTCGGCATCGCTCAAGTCGGTGCCGACCGAGTCCCGTAACAGCTTGGCGGCGGACGCATCTGACTTGTCGGCCAATTCTATGGCGGTTGCCAATAGCACGGTGCGCTTGCCGGAGCGCAGATCGTCTCCGGAGGGCTTACCGGTCACCGCTGGATCGCCGAACACGCCGAGCACGTCGTCGCGCAACTGGAAGGCGACGCCCAGGTCAGTGCCGACCTCGTGAAAAAGCGCATGGACATCGGGCCGATCCGCGGCAGCTGCCGCTCCCAACTGCAACGGACGCGACACCGTGTAGGAGGCGGTCTTGTAGGTGTTGACGGCCATCGCGGAGGCAATCGACTCCGCGGCGCTGGCCTCGGCCACGATGTCGAGGTACTGGCCACCGAGCACCTCGGTGCGAATGTCGGCCCATACCCGGCGGACTCGGTTGCGGGCACCGTGCGGCAGATCGACGCCGGCGACGATGTCATCGGCCCACGCCAGCGCCAGATCTCCGACCAGGATTGCCGCCGACATCCCGAACTGTTCCGCCGGTCCACGCCACTGACGGTCGCGATGCAGGGCAGCGAACTGGATATGTGTCGTCGGCCGGCCCCGGCGAGTCGCCGAGCTGTCGATCACGTCGTCGTGCACCAGCGCCGAGGCATGCAGCAGCTCCAGTGCCGCGAACAACAGCAGCGCTTGTTCGTCGGGATCCTCGCTCGACACCGCCCGCCAGCCCCAATAGGCGAAAGCCGGGCGCACCCGCTTGCCGCCGCCGAGAACGAAGTCCTCCAGCCCGGCGATCAGGGCGTCATAGTCGCCGCCGATGTACGCCGCATCCGCACGGCGGTCGCGCAAATACCTGCGCAACTGGTCGGTGACGGCGTCGGCGAGCTCGACGGTTGCCGCTGCTTCCACGCTCAGCGCGACACCTCTTCCCGGTCCCTTGCGATCATGGCCCGCCAAGTCTATTCGGCACGGCGCTGTCCAGCGGGTTTTGCCTCCCTCACGACGGCTGGCGAGGCGCGGTCGACCGTCGCCGGACGACTGCTTCGACAGCCTCACTATGCTGTCGTAATGCGTGGCGCGACGTGGGTTCGCGGCGTCTGACCTGCCGCAGGGGGAACTAGCCGTTCGGTGAGGAGAAGCTCGTTGACTTTGAACACGATCGCGCTCGAGGTGGTGCCGCCCAACGTGGATCGCGGTCGGGAGCAAGCTCTCGAAGAAGCCCACAAGGTGCTGGAGCTGTCCACGAAATCGGGCATCAACGGTCGGATCGGGCACGTGATGATGCCGGGGCTGATCGAAGAAGAAGACGACCGACCAGTCGAGATGAAGCCGAAGCTCGACGTGCTGGATTTCTGGTCGATCATCAAACCCGAGTTGCCCGGGGTGAGCGGATTGTGCAGCCAGGTCACCGCTTTCATGGACGAGCCGGTGTTGCGCCAGCGGCTCGGTAATCTGGTCGGGGCAGGAATCGACGGCATCGTCTTCGTCGGCGTGCCGCGGACCATGGTCGACGGCGAGGGCTCCGGCGTCGCGCCGACCGACGCCCTGTCGATCTTTCAAGGGCTGGTCGCCAACCGCGGCGTGATCCTGATTCCCACCCGCGATGGCGAAGTGGGCCGGCTGAATTTCAAGTGCGATCAGGGTGCGACGTTCGCGCAGACGCAGCTGCTCTATTCCGATGCGATCGTCGGGTTCTTGACCGAGTTCGCCACCAGGACCGACCACCGGCCGGAGATCCTGTTGGGATTCGGCTTCGTCCCGAAGGTCGAGGAGAAGGTCGGCTTCATCAACTGGCTGATCCAGGATCCGGGCAACGCCGCCGTCGCCGGGGAGCAGGCGTTCGTCAAGACATTGGCGAACACCGAACCGGCGCAACGGCGCAAGCTGCTTCTCGATCTATACAAGCGGGTGATCGACGGTGTCGCCGACTTGGGCTACCCGCTGAGCCTCCATCTGGAAGCCACCTACGGCAACTCCGCGCCGGCGTTCGACACCTTCGCCGAGATGCTGGACTACTGGTCGCCGGCGAGCTGAGAGCCGCGGTCGACGCCGGTCAGCTGGACGGCGGATCGCTCGGCTCGGCAACGCGAGGCGAGCGATCGCGGGTGTACCAGGCCAGCAGCGCCACCACGCCGGCCACCGCGATCGACGCCAGAGCCAGCCACAGCGCTGCGCCCTGAAATGAGCGGGTGCTCGGGTCGGTATAGCGGGACTGCGCGGTGAGCATGCTGACCACGCCGGGTTTCAGCTTCCACTGCACGGTCTGCGGGTCGACGCGGTCACCGTTGGTGGATGTCACCGATCCAGGGAAGGCGACCGTCAGCTCGACGTCGGCATCGGGATCGGCCAGCGACGTCAGGTCCGCCCGCCCTTCCAGGATCACCAGGTCGCCGGCCCTGCGCAGCGACAGGTTCACGCCCTGCGCGTCAGAGTTCATCTGGGCGAGTTCCGGCAGCTCAGCGAAGGTCAGATCGGCAAACGTGGCCTGCGAACCCACGTAGCCGTCGCGGTCGTATTTGGACACCGCGACCTTCTGGCCGAACGCCAGATTGGGATCCAGTTGCGGACCGAGGTCTTTGTCATTGCGCGGCTTGGCTGCGGCAACGATGTCGCCGGACACCAGGTCGTCGGGGGAGATAGTGATGGATGCCTTGATGCGCACGCAGCCGGCGAGCATGGGTATCACCAACAGCAGCATCGTCAGCGCCGTCAGACGGCGGCGATGATGTGCCGTAAAACCCCGGGACAAGAGCTGTATACCGCTGGCGCGCACCAGGTCATCGTGCCAGACCAGGTCGGGGCCGGGGCGACTACAGCGGCAGCTGGCGGCCCAGAATCGCGAATGCCCGTGGGTCGCCGGTGAAGTGGTAGCCGCGAATGACGTCGAGGAAGCCCAGTCGCCGGTAGAGCCGCCAGGCGCGATTGGCTTCGCCATTGGTCTCCGGGGTCGAGAGCAGCACGTTGGCTTCGCTGCGCTCGGACAGCAGTCGACGGGCCAGCGCCTCTCCCAGGCCTCGGCCCTGTGCCCGAGGGTGGATGTGCAGCTCGGTCAGCTCGAAGTAGCTGGTCATCAGCTTGGTGATCTCCGGGGCGGGGAAGCCGCTGCGCTCCAAGCCGGCCACGACTTGCTGCTGCCACCACTGATCGGGCCCGCCGCAGTAGCCGTAAGCCACTCCCAGCAGCGGAGCGTCGCTCAGCTCGTCGGGCGACGGCGCCGATCCGGCCGGTGCCTCGACTTCGACGGCTGCCACGGCCTGCCAGCCCCGCCGCCGGGTGTGCTCGAGCCACATCGCGGCGCGCTGGTTCTCGGTCCCCGGTGGGTAGCGCATGGCGTCGACGTACACGCCCAGCGCATCGGAAAGTCGCCGCTGCATGTCCTGTGGCGGCAGGTTGATGAGGAACGTCGCCAACGTGCGGTCTCCTCCTCAGTCGTCCAGTGCGGTGCGCCATCCCATTATCGGGCGCGGCGGCGCAGCGTTGATCGCGGACCGGTCGTGATTACAATCAGCGGGCGAAGCGGTGGTAACGCGCAGATAGACCTCGTATCATTCTTATTAGTTGCCCCGCGGCGGGCGTAGGCGTGCTATCGGTATTAACGTGACAGGTTCTGGGCAAGGAGGGACGGATGCCACTCTCCGATCATGAGCAGCGGATGCTCGACCAGATCGAGAGCGCTCTCTATGCCGAGGACCCTAAGTTCGCCTCGAGCGTTCGCGGCGGCGGGTTGCGCGCTCCGACGGCGCGGCGACGGCTGCAGGGCGCGGGGTTGTTCCTGCTTGGACTTGCCATGCTAATTTCCGGAGTGGCGTTCAAGGCCACCATGATCGGAACCTTCCCGGCGCTGTCCGTGCTCGGTTTCATCGTGATGTTCGGCGGAGTCGTGTTTGCCATCACCGGCCCGCGGCTCGGCGCCCGACGGGAGCGCCCCGGGCCCGCCGCTGGTGCACGTCAGCGCCGCAGCAAGAGCGCCGGCGGATCGTTCACCAGTCGGATGGAAGATCGGTTCCGCCGCCGCTTCGAGGAATAGGGTCTGCGACGAAAAGGGCAGCCGGTTGGCTGCCCTTTTTCGTGCCCACTGACGCCGGTTTGGTCGCCACCGCGCGCCAAGATGACCCACTACGCCCCACCTGAGCAATAACTGCAGCTCAACGGCCAATTCTGTAGCTGTTCTGCACACCCGGCCAATCCCGGGATGCCATCTTGGTGGCCGAGAACCTGCTGAAACGACATCAACCGGAGACATTCGTGTCGTTAAATGGAGCGAAGTGGGGGATTGTGGGGTATCGTGGCGGAAGTCGAAGGGCATGGAGGTAGCCAGATGTTTCTGGGCACCTACACGCCAAAGCTCGACGACAAGGGGCGGCTCACGTTGCCCGCCAAGTTCCGCGACGCACTGGCAGGGGGATTGATGGTTACCAAGAGCCAAGACCACAGCCTCGCCGTCTACCCGCGAGTGGCGTTCGAGGAGCTCGCTCGCAAGGCCAGTCAGACTTCGAGAAGCAATCCCGACGCCAGAGCCTTCCTGCGCAACCTGGCTGCCGGCACCGACGAACAGCATCCCGACGCCCAGGGCCGGATCACCTTGTTGGCCGATCACCGCCGCTATGCGAACCTCTCCAAGGATTGCGTCGTGATCGGGTCGATTGAATACCTGGAGATCTGGGATGCGCAGGCCTGGCAGCAGTACCAAGAGACCCACGAAGAGAACTTCTCCGCGGCCAGCGATGAAGCACTCGGCGACATTATCTAAGGCGCGTGCCCGTGCATCGTGGCCTCTGTCCGAACCGACCCTGACGTACTTCCCCAACGCCAGGTTCGTGCCATCGGACAGGGA
>NZ_DASXHW010000014.1:0-31319 GCF_036488105.1 Mycobacterium sp.
GTCGATGATCGGACCGCCGAAGGCCTCCCGCTGGGTGGCGTAGGTGGTGGCGTATTCCAGCGCCGCTCGCGCGATACCGATCGCCTGCGCGGCAACCATCGGGCGAGTCTGCTCGAAGGTGCCCAATGTGGCTGAGCCGGAACGTTTTCCACCCGCGACTACCTCGCGTGCCTTGGCGAGTTTGTGCTCGAGCTTCTCCTGCCCGCCCAGCAGGTTGTCTTCGGGAACCCGGACGCCGTTGAATTTCAGCTCGGCGGTGTGCGAGGCCCGGCAGCCGAGTTTGTCGAGCTTGCGCACCAGCTCCAGGCCTGGCGCGCCGCCCGGCACGATGAACAACGCCTGGCCGCGGTGGCCGAGTTCTTCGTCGACGACGGCGTTGACCACGTGAACGTCGGCGATGCCACCGTTGCCGATCCACATCTTGTGGCCGTCGATGATCCAGTCGCTGCCGTCGCGTTTGGCCGTGGTCCGTAGATTGCGGACATCGCTGCCGCCTTCGGGCTCGGAGATCGCCAGCGCGGCGAGCTTGAGGTCGCCCGGCGAGCCGAAGCACTGCGGCGCCCACTCCAGCATCTGCTCGGGGGAGGCGGCCTGGCCGATCGCCGACAGCGCCAGCGCCGGCATGACGATCGCCAAACCGATTCCGGCACAACCCCAGAACAGCTCTTCCATGAACATCGGCAGCGAAAGCCCGGTCGGATCGCCGATGAGATCGCGATAGAACAGCGGACTGTAGAAGCCGCGCTGGGCGGCCTCTTCGAGCACCGGCCAGGGGAACTCTTGCTTCTGGTCGTAGTCCAGGGCCACCGGCCGGATGACCGATTCGGCGAACTCGTGGGCCCGCCGGGCCAGGTCGTGCTGCGCCGCGGTCGGCGTCAGGTCGAACGTCATGAGAGGCCCCCCGGGTCGGTTGACCTCTTATTACCCGCTGCCGACGGATTCAATCCCGCCGCTGCGCCGGCGCCATATCAGGCCGCCGAACGCGGCCCGACCTGGCGAATGGGCAGATGAAACACGGTGGCGGTGGCCGGCGCGGTGTCACCTTGGCGCCGCGTCAACAAGGCGGCATTCTCGGCCAGCTGGCGAGGGCTGATCTCCCCAGCGGCGATTCGGCGCAGGGTGGCATGCGCTTGCGCCAGCTGCTCGCGCTTGCGGTATTGGCCGCCGGGCAGCTTGATGCCGGCCCAGACGCCGTATTCCTCGCGGTTCTCCACCGCATACTTCGCGCACAACCGCTGCTGCGCCAACGGGCAGCGCCGCAGGCACTGCAGCCGGGCCTCGGTGGCCGACTGCTCGTAAGCACGCGCCTTGGCGGCGCCGTCGCCGCCGTCGTCGTCGGCGTAGCCGAACCACATCTCCGGGTTGACCGAGCATGGATGCGCCATCTGTCCGCCTTCCTTTGCACTGAAACGTATGCGGAATCGTATACAGACGAACCTGAGTTTGGCAAGAGAAAGACTACGAAAACGTATAACACCTGAACAACATATACGTCTGTGTAGTATCCGGATATGGCCGGAGCCGCACGGTGAGCCGCGAATCGGCCGGGGCTGCGATCCGGGAATTACGTGAGGCGCGCGACTGGTCCCTGGCCGACTTCGCATCGGTCACCGGCGTGAGCATCATGGGCCTGAGCTACCTCGAACGTGGCGCCCGCAAGCCGCACAAAGGCACAGTTCAGAAGGTAGAGAACGGACTTGGCCTGCCGCCGGGCACCTACTCGCGGCTCGTGGTGGCCGCCGATCCCGCCGCCGAGCTCGAACGTCTGACCGCGCCTACGCCGCCGGAGCCGCCCCCGCCGCAGCGGATCACCGGGCCGATCGTGGTAGACCGGCACACCGACACCGACATGCACGAGGAATACGCCGCAGCTCAGCTCGATGCGCTCAACTCGTTGATTGACCATGTGCCTGTGAGCACATCAAACGAATATGAGACGTATATTCTCTCTGTGATCGGACAGTGTGTGAAGGCCGAGATGCTGGCCGCTAACTCCTGGCGCAAGGTGGTCAACGCCGACGCGGCATCGGCAGGACGGCTCATGCGGCATCTGCAGGCATTGGAAGCAACTCGGGGAGCGCTCATCGAGCGCATGCCGATGAGCCTCAGTGCGCGTTTCGATCGGGCCTGCGCGGAGTCGTCGCTGCCTGAGTCGGTGATCGCGGCGCTGATCGGGGTCACCGCCGCCGAAATGTGGGACATCCGCAACAGGGGAGTCATCCCACCCGGAGCGCTTCCGAGGGTCCGGGCATTCGCCGATCTTGCCGACGAGACCGACGTTGACGCTGCGATCGACGAGGGGGAGCAACAGTGAGCGGAAACGAGTTGGCAGCCTTGAGCCGTGCCCATCAGCTGTTCGCCGGCCGCACCCGGCCACTGCCGGTGGACGCCCGACCGGCGCCGTACGACCGACTCCTGGAACGCGCCGCGGCGCTTAATACCGCGGCGGGACAAGGCGTCTACCAGTCAGCGGTGAACCGTAGCCGCGACGATCTGCGAGCCGCGGCGAGGGCGGACGCCGCGGTGGCCGCCACCGTCGAGGAGGCCCACCGCGATCACGCCAAAGCTCAGGGGTTGACCAAGGGGGTTCTCGACGAGGCCCGCGCCGATACGGCGGTGCCGGACAACCCGATCGCTCAGCGCGAAGCGATCCGTCGCCGGGTAGCCCGATTGCGGGCACAGCAGGCGCATGTGCTGGCCGCCCGCCGCAAATCCCGTCGTCATCGGTCGAGATGGCGCGCGGTGCGCTATCGGATGCTGCACCACGGCGCCTACCCGGCGGGGTTGCGGCTGCCGCCCCCGAACAGCCGCGCGGGTATCGCGGTGCGGGCGGCGCTGTCGCGGCTGGGCCGGCCCTACGTGTGGGGCGCGACCGGCCCGGACCAGTTCGATTGTTCGGGGTTGACCCAGTGGTCCTATGCGCGGGCGGGAATTCACTTGGACCGCACCACATATCAGCAGATTTTCGACGGTGTCCCCATCCCGCGCTCGCATGTCCGTCCGGGCGACCTGGTCTTCCCCACCTCGGGACACGTGCAACTGGCGATCGGCAACAACCTGGTGGTCGAAGCACCCCACTCCGGCGCCTCGGTGCGGATCAGTCCGCTCGGCACCGGCGTGCAGATCCGGCGTCCAACGGGGTAAGGCGATGGTGGGCGAGCACGGACAAGGGATGCCAGAGCAGGCCGGACGCTCGATAGTCGCGATCGGTGAGCAGCAGGCCGCGCTGTCGACGCGGCATGCCGCAGTCGCCGACGCCGACCGGGCCCTGGCCGAGGCGCTCGCCGAAGCGCATGCGGCAACGGTCGAAGCGCTCGGTCGCCTGGATGGAATCGCGGCCGAGATCGACGGTGCGGTGGCGAATCAGGCCGCCCTCGGGCTCGATACCGCGATGGGTGCGCGTGAGTTCCAGAAGTTCCTGATCGCCAAGCAGCGGGAAATCTCGGCGGTGGTGTCGACTGCTCGCGAACTCGGCGACGCAAAGAAGGCCGTCCTGGAAACATTGCGTGAGCACTACACCGGGTCGGCCGGCTAGCGCCTGAGCGGCGCCGGGGTGTGCACACGAGTGAATTGTCGACCAGGGGTCCCGTGGCTACTGTCGCACCATGTTCAGGCAGGACAGCGATGACAACGCCTGACGACGCGCCCGCCCCCGAACATCAGGAGGGCGATGCGGCGGACGCAATCAGAAATGCGGAAGTTGCTCTGGCACATCAGAACTCGACAACCGCACAGGTCGATCTGCAAGTAGTGACAGCAGTTCTCAACGCACACCAGAAGACCGCCGCCGGCACGCAAGCCCTGAACAGACTGCAGCGCGACATCGAGGGCGCCGTGGCAACGCGGTCGGATCTTGACACACCGGCCGGAGCCCGTGACTTCCAGCGATATTTGATCGGCAAGCTGCGAGATATCCGCGCAGTGGTGGCCAGCGCGAGCCTCGACGACACCTCGAACTCGGCGCTGATGGCCGCGTGGACGTCGCTGTACAACTCGACGCAGCCCGGCACCGATGCCACCGACGACAAGCGCCCGGCTGCGGGATCCGAACCCGCTGCGCCGGAGCCCAATGCCGCCCAAAGCCGCCCGCCTACAACCGAACCCGACCCCGACCCGTATTTCGGTGCACTGCCTGAGGACGATCTCGGCGTGCCGCCCGAGGACATGCCGCCGCACGCACCGGCGCCGACCGCCGAGGCGGCTCCCGGCGTTCCCTCATTCGGCGGCGGCGGTCTGCCGGGCGGGGCTGGGTGGGGGATGCCCGGGGGATTGGCGCTACCCGGGCCCCTGCCGAGTGGTGACGAGCAACTGGCGCCGAAGGACCTCGACGATGCGCGGTTGAGGTCCGACGAGCCCGAGGACCGGTTGGTGTCCGACGAGGACGATCCCGAAGGGGCCGGGCATGAGCACGCCGAGCCTGCCGCCGGGCCGACGACCGCGACGCTGCCCAACGGTGAAACGCTCACCGCCGCCAGCCCACAGCTGGCCGCCGCGATCGAGGCCGCGGCGAGCGGGACGCCCATCGCGGACGCGTTCCGGCAGGAGGGTATGACCATCCCGCCGCCGGGTACCGCGGTCAGGGATCCAGTAGACACGTCGCAGCTTTCGCCCGGCGATATCGGCATGTTCACCGACCGTCACGCGCTCGCGCTCGGTGACAGCCGGGCGCTGCTGAACGGCCAGATCCAGCACATCTCCACCGTGAACGGCCCTGGCTTCCTAGGCTGGGAGCACCCTCCGGTGCCGGTCGGCGCGCCCGAGCCGCACAGAACCGAACCACCGGCGCCCACCAGGCCGGCGAGCGCCGACAGAACCGAGACCGCGTAGAAGTAGTCCGGCTCGCGCCGGCACGTCAGAAGGAGACAGCGGATGGCAGACCGAATCCACGTGGTGCCCGCGCACTTGCGTGAAGCCGCCGGCCACCACAAGGAGACGTCCGAATATCTGCGAACCCTGCCGTCGTCGCACGAGGCAATTCAGCAGAGCCTGGACTCGCTCGGCCCGATCTTCGGCGAACTGCGGGAGGCCGGACGGCAGCTGCTCGAGCAGCGGCGGCTCTGTTACGAGCAACAGGCCGACAATCACGCGAACATCGCCGACAACCTGACAAAATCGGCCGGCATGTGGGAACAGCACGAGGCAGACGCAGCCGAGAAACTCGACCGTATCTCCGACGACGGTCGATGACAGAGGCCGATCCTGCATTCGACACCGTCCATCCGAGCGGCCACATCCTGGTCCGCTCATGCCGCGGTGGATACCTGCACAGCGTCACGCTGACCGAGGCCGCGATGAACACCGACGCGCAAAGCCTGACGGAGGGCATCCTGCTCACCGCCGACGTCTCCTACCTCAAGGCGGTGATGGAAGTCCGCGGCGAAATCGTCGCGGCCGGCTACACGCCGTCAGCCGAGGTTCCCACCACGGATGATCTCGACGTCGCGATCGAAAGGCTCGTCGCGCATGAATTACCCCGGCGTGACGACACCAACTGAATAACTAGCGAATCCAAGTCTTGACGGCGTCGCGATCCGGGGCGATATCGGTGGGCGGCTCGACAGGATTGGCGCCGAACAACTCTCGCGCTCGGCCCAGCAACGCACGCACTTCATTCAACTGCTGCTGCAGCCCCGAATCAGCCACACGCTCACGCTACCCAGATGCCGTTATCCGCACAATTCACCCCCCGTTTTCCACCAACAACAGCGCAGGAGAGACACCGGCGATGACGGTAGGCTTGGCCGGTGGCAATCTTCGGTCGGAATACGGCGCGTCAGCGCCTCCGGAGAGCTGCCCAAGAATCGCTGAAGATCCCCCCTTTCCGGTCGCCGGTTGACTGCACGCCGTGGGTTACCGGCGGGCTGTGGCCTGCTGAGCTGTCGACAGTTACCGCCGAGACCGCTCCGCTTGTCAAATACTTGAAGGCCGACTTGCAGCGGATAGTCAATTCGGCGAACGAAGAACTCAAGAACATTCGTTGCGTGGGATTGGTCGATACCACCCGACAGGCAGAAGAAGCCCGGGTCATCAATGATGCCCGCGCCTTCGCGGTGAGACGAGTCGAATCGACAGTTCGTCACCTTCACAACATGAAATCGAAATTGCCGACGGAGTACCGGCCCGTGAATGGCGCCGTCGACACCGAGAACACAACGCGATTCAAACTCGCGCCGCCGCGACCGAAGCCGACGCCGGCCATCGACACACCCGCGCCGGCGCTGCCGCAACAGGACTTGCAGCCGGCGCCCCCCGTTGAACAGCCGGACAGCTGGGAACCTGAACCGCTGGACGACTGGGAACCGCCCGCGGCCGAGCCCGCGGAGCTTGAAACCGCGAAGCATGAATCGGCGGCCCCGGAAACGTTCGAGCATGACACCGTCGAACCGGAGATCGCCGAGCCGCAGGAATCGCAGCCGAGGCACGCGTTGGAATCCGACGACACCGAGGTTCTCGAGGAGCTCGCGTCGGTGCTGCAGGAAATCACGCCTCTCACCGGGGTGCCGGTTGAGCCGCAGACCGTTGAGCCGCAGACCGTTGAGCCGCAAACCGTTGAGCCACTGGCCGTTGAAGTACCGACCGTTGAGCCGCACACCGTTGAGCCGCCGAGCCCGGTGCCTGCCACCAGTCACGCGGACCCGGGGATAAGCGACACCGAGGCCACCCGCTATCAGCCGGTGGTCGAGCCTGCCGAATCGGAGCGCGACCGGCTGGAACGGCTGCTCAAGTTCGTGGCGCGGCAAGAACCCGGGTTGCGCTGGGCCGTCGGCACCCGTGAGGACGGCACCACATTGCTGGTGACCGACCTTGCCCACGGCTGGATACCGCCCGGAATCACATTGCCCGCCGCCGTCCGGTTGCTGGAGCCGGGCCGCCGCACGGGCACCGCGACGGTGTTGCTCGGCCAGACGACGTTGTCGGCGAAGTACGCCCCCGGCGACCCGCTGGGCTGGGCATCCGACTACGAGGTCACCGACACCTCGTCGCAGCCGCGCGAGCTGCCGGATGTCGACGATCTGGGCTGGGTACTCGGCGAGGCGACGCATTGGCGTGATGGCCTGCCGCGGATGGTCAACACGTTGGCCAAGGCGGGTGCCGCAGGCACCGGCGTCGTGGATGCCGAGATCGACGTTCTGCGGGTCTACCTGGACACGTCGCGATACCAGCTATTGGCGCAATACCCCGACATCGATCAGGGCCTGCTGCTGAATTGTCTACTGCTGGCCGCGACCGAAGGTATCGCCACGAAGAATCAGGTCAGCGCGAACTACCACTTCTCCTGGTTCCAGCGGCTGAGCGCGCCACCAGCCAGCGGTTGGAAAGCCGGCCCGTGACAAGCTGCGATGCTCAAGCCTGCGGGCAATGAATTGACGCTGTTCGGAGGGGTCTAGATACTGTCATGATGCCGGGGCCGGGCAGTCGCGCGCAGCTGAGCGACAAGGATCTGGTCGAATCGGTTCTGCGTGAGCTGAGTGAGGCCGCCGATAAGTGGGAGGCGCTCGTCGGCCAGGCCGAGACGGTCACCTACAGTGTCGATCTCGGCGATATTCGCGCGGTCGCGAATGCCGACGGCCGACTGGTGGAATTGGCGTTGCATCCGACCGTGATGTCGGGCTACACCCATGGTGAGCTGGCCGACCGGTTGAACCTCGCTATCGCCGCGCTGCGGGAAGAAGCCGAAGCCGAGAACCAGGCCCGGTATGGAGGGGCCCTGCAGTGACGTGGGATTTGTTGTTGCGCAATGTAGTTGAGCGGCAGGCGGATGCTGATCGCTCGCCGGAAGGACACTGACCGTGCCACTCAATCTCTCCAACCGGGACCAGAACTCGGGGCACCTGTTCTACAACCGCAGGTTGAAGGCCGCGATCACGCGGTTCTCGGTGCGGATGAAGCACGATGACCGCAAACAGCAAGCGGCAGTGGCACTGTCGATGGTCTTCGTGCTGATCGGCATCGGCTGGATGGCACTGCTGCACGTGATGAAACCCGCCGGTCTGGTCGGGCAGTCCGCGATCATCGGGAACCGCGACACCGGCGCGGTCTACGCGAAGATCAACGGCCGGCTGTATCCCGCGCTCAATCTGACGTCGGCGCGGCTGGCCGTCGGCAACGCTGCCGCGCCGACCTGGGTGAAGGCAGCCGAGATCGCCAAGTACCCGACCGGCCCGATCGTCGGCATTCCCGGTGTGCCGGACAGCCTGACCGTCACCGCGAACTCGGTCTCGGCGTGGTCGGTGTGCGACACCGCGCCCACCCGGGGCAGCGGAACGATGCCACTGGTGACCGCGATCGCCGGCGAGCTCTCGACGGGCGGCCGGGCGGCCGCAATGGGGCCGACGCAGGCCGTCCTTGTCACGCACAAGGGCGCGACCTATGTGGTGTGGGGTGGCCAACGGTCCCAGATCGACGCAGGCGACCGATCGGTCACCTTCAACCTGGGGCTGGATGCCGGCGTCACCTATCCCGTCGAGATCTCCAACGCGCTGTTCGACGCGATGCCGGCGACGGAACCCCTTGTGATTCCGCTGATCCCGGAGCTCGGGACGCCGTCGACCTGGCTACCGGGATCGCCGGTCGGCAGCGTCCTGGAGACGCGCGACGCGAACGGCGTCGTCACCGGCTTCTACGCACTGCTGACCAACGGGGTGCAGAAGATCACCAGCTTCGTCGCCGACCTGTTGCGCACCGCAACCGCCCAGGCGTCGGCCACGCCAACCCTGATCTCTCCGGACAAGCTGATTCACATCCCGGCCGTCGATGTCCTCAACGTCGGTTTCTATCCGTCTGGCAAGCTGAATTTCATTGATACAGCCGTCAATCCGGTGACCTGCGTCGCGTGGCAGAAGCAGACGACCGACCCGCAGGCGACGATCACCATCGTCAGCGGACGCGGTCTGCCGGTGCCGATCAGCATGGATCCGCGCCTGGTTCGGCTGGTGCGCGACGACCGTGCGCCGGAATCAGTCGAGGCCGACCAGGCACTGGTGCTGCCGGGCGCGGCGAATTTCGTCGCGACGACCAGTGGTGTCCCCAGCTCGGGTAGCCGCGAGAGCCTGTATTGGGTTTCGCCGCAAGGGGTTCGATTCGGGGTGCAGTGGGACAGGAAGACGCTTGAGCCGCTGAGCCTGGATCCGGGCAGCGCCGTCCAGGCGCCGTGGCCGATCGTGCGCACGTTCGCGGCCGGCCCGGCCATCAGTCATGACGGCGCGCTGCTGGCGCGCGACACCCTCACCGGCGGCGGAGCGGTGGCGCAGGTTCCGGAAGCCAACCCACAAGCGGGAGGTTAGGCATGTCCAAGCGCGGTTTCGTACGGGGCGCCCGCAAACCGGCCCCGATGGTTCCGCCGGTGCGGGTGGCGATCGCACCGCCATTGGCGTTGCCAGAACGCGAACCCCGGAACATCCTGCTGATGATCGCGCTGCCGGCGCTGCTGGTCGGGATCATCGGAACCCTGGTGGTGATGTACACGTCCGGAGTCCGGTCGCTGCAGTCCGGCTTCTTCCCGATGATGGGGCTGGCCGGTTTCGGCGCTTTGATGTTCAGCGGGCGCTTCGGCCGCGGTCGGCGAATCTCCTGGGGCGAGCAGGAAAAGCAGCGGCGTATTTATCTGCGCCAGCTCGACGAGGACCGCGAAGAAGTTCAGCGTGCCGCACAAGAGCTGCGTCGTAGCCAGCTGTTCGTGCACGGTGACCCGCAGCACCTGGACACCGTGATCGGTGGGCCACGGATGTGGGAGCGCCGCCCCGATGATCCGGATTTCCTGGATGTCCGCCTCGGCACTGGCATCCAGCAGGCCAGCGACTCGGCGGTGTCGCTGCAGTGGCCGGAGGTGCCGATCGGTGAGGAGCTGGAACCGGTCACCGGCGGCGCGCTGCGCGATTTCATCCTCGAGCAGAGCAAGATTCGCGGCATCGGCAAGGTCTTGAATCTGCGGTCCAAGCCCGGCTTCAGTTTCATCGGCCCCGAGCCCGCCGAACTGCACAACCTTGCGCGGTCGATCCTGTGTTCGCTGGCTGTGTACCACAGCCCGAATGACCTCAAGCTGATGGTGGTGACCCGCCATCCGGAGCTGTGGTCGTGGCTGGTGTGGCTGCCCCATAACCAGCACGACGAGATGTTCGACGCGTGTGGCTTGCGCCGGCTGCTGTTCGCGTCGCCGACCGAGCTGGAGGAGGCGCTCGACGCCGAGCTGCACCGCAAGGGCCGCGGGCCGTGGACACCGCCGGTCGGCACCAGCCCGACGTCGATGCCCTCGGCAATGGAGTCATCGGGCACCCGGCTCGGCCCGCACTGGGTCATCGTCGACGACAACATCGGAACGCCTGAGCAGTGGGAGGGCGTGACCGGGCAGAAAGGCATGGCCGGAATCACGGTGTTGCGGTTGGCGACCCGACCCGGTCTCGGCGTCGGTTTCGCCGACGAAGATCAGCGTTTCGATCTGCGGGACAGGCACCTCTATCACCGCGACGCGTTCTACGCGGTCGCCGACATGCTTGCCGAGAGCACCGCCTACCGCTACGCGCGGGCACTGGCGCGCTGGTCGCCGATGAGCGCGGGGGAGTTGTCGGAAACCGACAGCCAAGCAGGCGAATTGCTACGGGCGCTGGGTATCAACGATCCACGTCAACTCGACGTCGACCGGCTGTGGGCCGACAGTCGCGGACGCGGCGATGCGAAATGGGCGATGGTGCCGGTCGGAGTTAAACCCGGCGGCGAATTGCAGTACGTCATCTTCCGCGCAAAAGACTTCGGCGGCTTCGGTTTCCACTCCGTCGTGATTGGAACGTCGGGATCGGGCAAGTCGGAGTACTTCCTGTCGCTTGCCAACGGCATCGCGCTGACGCACTCGCCCGAGACGTTCATCCTGATCTTCGTCGACATGAAGTTCGAGTCCGCCGCCCAGGACTTGGCGGGCCTACCGCACGTCGCGGGATCGCTGTCCAACCTCGGCAAGGACGACCGGCACCTGGCCGAACGGATGCGCAAAGCGATCGACGGCGAAATCCACCGGCGCTACCGGCTTTTCAAAGAGGCGGGTGCACGTGATGCCAACGAGTACGAGGAAATGCGGCTGGCCGGAAGGGATCTCGAGCCGGTCCCCATTCTGCTGGTCATCATCGACGAGTACCTCGAGCTGTTCCACCACCACCAAGAGTGGATCCAGCTGGTTATTCACATCGGTCAGGAAGGTCGTGGCTGTAACGTCTTCTTCACCCTTGGCGGTCAGCGTCTCGACCTGTCGTCGCTGAGTAAAGCCAAGAGCAACATCGCCTTCCGGGTCGCGCTGCGCGCGGAGACGGCCGAGGATTCGCGCGACGTCATCGGTAGCGACGCCGCGTTGCACCTGCCGTCGAAGGAAAACGGTTACGCGCTGATGAAAGTCGGCCCGCGTGACCTGGAGCCGTTCCGCTGCTTCTACCTGTCGGCGCCGTTCGTGTTGCCCAAGAAGGTGACGAACGTCAACCGGACCATCGACGTCAGCTTCTCCCAGCCCCGGCCACTCACCTGGGCGTACCAGCCGCTCAGCGCCGAAGACACCGCGGCTCTCGCCGTCGCCGATGAGCCCGACGAGCCCGACGAGTTCCTGTTCCACGCCGACGGCTTCAGAAAGAAAAAGCTGCTCGACGTGATCCGGGATTCCCTGGTGTCGACCCAGGCTCGACTGCCGCACCAAATATGGCTTCCCCCATTGGAAATCAGCGAACCGGTAGATGCGCTGGTCAGTTATTGGCGTGGAAAACCCTGGCACGTCGACTACGGGCAGAACCCGGGTCTGACCCTGCCGATCGGGATCGTCGACGTTCCCGAGGATCACACGCAGCTTGTGCATTCGATCGACGTGGAGATGGACAACGTGATGGTGGTTGCCACCGCGCAGCGCGGAAAGAGCACCACGTTGATGACGTTGATGGCGTCGGCCGCGCTGATGTACCGCCCGGAGCGGGTGACGTTCTTCTGCATCGGGGCGTCGCTGTATCCCATGGAAGAGTTGCCTCATGTTGCCGGTGTCGTGAGCCTCAACGACACCGAAGGGGTGTCGCGAACAATCGCGACGATCGAGGGATTGATTCGCGCCCGAGAGGCGTCGTTCAAGCATTATCAGATCGACATCTCCGAATTCCGGGAACGACGTTTCGGCGCAGCCGGCGGCGGCGGGACCGATCCGGAAGACAAATTCGGCGACGTCTTTCTCATCATCGACAACTACGGCGACCTCTACGAGAAAGACTTTGCGACGGGTGATCGCGCGATCGCGATTGCCCGGCAAGGACTTTCGTACGGCGTACACGTCATGACGAGCGCCAACGGCTGGTTCGTTGGCCAGAAGCAGGGCCTGCTGAATGTGTCGAACGCACGCATCCAGCTCCGGCTGAGTAACCCCGACGAGTCGCAGATGGGTAGTTCGATGGATCGGCGCAAAGCCGCGCGCAACACGCTGGACCGGCCCGGTTTCGGCCTGACCCGGGATGGCCACGAGTTGCTGATCGGGGTACCGGAGGTCACCGGAACCGAGAGTGAGCGAGTGACTGCCCGGGGTATCGGTGCGGTCATCGCTCAAGTCACCGGTGCGGACCGGGTGGAGCAGCTGTCGCGGCTGCCCGAGCGGGTGGCGTTGACGCAGATCAGCGAGGCCTACGACCGCACCGCGGCAGGGGCCGACCCGCTCAACATCCCGTTCGCCATCGGGGAGAGCGGGTTGCAACCGGTGGCGCTGCCCGCTGGGGCACTGCCCAACATGCTCGTGATGGGCCGCCAACTCTGCGGCAAGACGACGACGCTTGCGGCCATCGGCCAGGCGATCACTCAGCGCTTCACTCCCGAGCAGGCCCAGATCACCGTGATCGACCCCAAAACGACGCTGATCGGAAAGATCCGGGGCCCGCACGTGCGCGCCTATGCCTACACCGCGGACGACATCGATGCGGTGATCGCCGAGTTGACCGCTCAACTGCGGGATCGTCTCCCACCGTCGGGTCTGACGCAGGAGGAGCTGCTCAACCTGAAGGCGTGGGACGGCCCGCGCCAGTTCGTCCTGATCGACGACGAGCACGAACTCAGGCCGCACAACCAGGTGGTGAAACCGGCAGCGACAGCACCGCTACTGCCGCTGATCGAGCGCAGCCGGCAAATCGGTTTGCACGTGATAGCTGCCCGGCTGCCTGGCAACTGGGCCGGTCAAGTCGTGATGAATCCGTTCTTGCAGAAAATGACGGGATCTCGGTCGCCCATCTTGTTCATGGACAACGATCCGGCAAATGTGAAAGTTTTTGCGCGGATCAGCGCTCATCAGTTGCCGCCCGGGCGTGGCCTATTGGTCACGACCGAGGGCGATATCGAGGGAGTGCTGGTGGGGACACCTGAATCGGGTGAATAGCCATTTGAAAGGCGTTGCATAGTTCGCGTGTACGCGAAAAGAGAAAACACTTTAGACTCTGGTAATCCCGCAGGGGAGTTCTGCGGATCAGAACACGGGAGACAAACATGTCGATGTTCGATGTTTCGCCGGAGGCCGTGAACCTGTCGTCGTTGACGGAGTCGGTGGTCACCGGGGAGATGGCGGCCACCACCGCGGCTGGTTCTGCGGCCTTGACCGGCGTTGTGCCGATGGCGGCGTCCGCCGATGATGCAGCGTTCGCCTCCGCGATGGCCGGCGCCGGCGGCGCCTACCTCGGCGTGGCCGGGGCACACTTCGGGCAGCGGGCCTCATACGCGACCGGGCAGAGCATGTCGTCGATCAGCTATGTGCTTCAAGAGCTGATCAGCGCCGCCAAGTTCTCGTTCTAGGCGCGGCATGCCACTCGACCCACGATGGGTCGCTGCGCCGCCCGAGATCGTCGCGCTGATTTTTGAGGGTGGTCCCGGCCCTGAATCGATCGTCGCCTACGCGGCGGTGATGGCCACCGAAGCGGCCAGTCATCAAATGGGAATGGCGGTGTCCGCCACCAACATCGCGACCACCAGCGCGTCGTGGACCGGCCTTGCCGGTACCGCCAACGTAGCCAGGGGAACCGCGCTCAACATGGGTGGGCTGGAGCCGCTGGCAGGACACTGCGCCAAACACGTGATGCTCGCCCAAGCCGCGGTGGACGCCTACACGATGGCCTCCCCTTCGGTTATTCCATCGGTGGCATGCCAGGCGAACCGGGACCTGTGGGGCGTACTGAACGCCACCAACTTCTTCGGCCAGAACACCCCGGGAATCGTTTCGCAGGATCTCCAGTATTTCGGCGACTACTGGCCACAGAACTCCAGCGTCGGCCTGTTGTATGCCACCACGTTGGGCTCGATCGCGGCCGCGGCTGCTGTTCCGCCGCCGGCCGTCGCCGGCGACGTGGCACCGGCGGGCCTGGGTTCCGCCGCCAGCCTCGCCGGGCAGGTCGGCAGCACCGCGGGCCAAGACGCCGCCCAGGCATCGACTACCGCCGGCGGGCAGCTCGCGAGCGCCGGATCGGCGCCTTCTGAGGCCGCCAACCAGATGACATCGATGCTCGGGCAGGGTCCGCAGCTGATTTCCGGTGCCATGCAGCCGTTGACTCAGATGACTCAAGCGCCGATGCAGATGGCGCAGAGTGGACTCGGCCCGTTGCAAAGCATGATGGGCATGTTCACCGGGGCGAATGCGCCGGCCGGAGCGGCGGAAGCCGCGGGGCTTGAGGCGATGGGCGCGCCACTCGGCGGGGCCGGGGGAGCCGCGGCCGGCGGAATGGGCGCCGGCGGCGCGGGGGTCGGTGGGCTGAGTTCCAGCGCCGCAAGCCTGACTAGCTTCACCTCGCCGGCCAGCACGTTCGAGCCGGAGAGCGGGGGCCGGCCGACTGGACGGGCGGGTGTGCTGAACGCGGCGGACCTGAAGAGCCCGACGACTCGCGCCGCGGGTGGTTCGGCCATGCCGATGTCGCCGGCCGGGATGCTGGGGCGCGGTGAAAGCCCATCCGGTGACAAAAAGGACGATGTCACGCATGCACGGATCGTGGTGAATTCAGATCACCAGGATCCCCAACGGACGGACCTATAGCGCGCTGCGCGCGCCTAAATATGCAGCCATTGGTGCAATTGGGACAAGAGGGGAAATTCGATATTTGGATGACGCCGATAAGGGTGAAGTGACAGCTACCGTAAACCGCTTAGACTCTCGATAATGCCCCTACCCGGGGCGCCGGCATAAAGGAGAAGAAGTAGATGGCTGATCCATCAGGAGCGTTTCCCCGGATTCCGCAAGACGTCGCCCTCCAGGTCAAGGCGAAGATCGAAGACCTCATGGAGCACGCGACCATTGCCGCCAACCAAGGTCTGTCGGCAGTCGAGGAGATCGTCGCGGCCGGCGCACACAGCGGTACCGCCGCGATCGTCTCGCAGCAGAAGGCGATCGAGATCAACACCGACCTCACGCGGATCATTCACGGCTGCACCGAGCTGTCCCACAAGCTGGGTATCTCGGTCGCGCAGTTCGCCCAGCACGATCACGACGCGAGCAGTCAACTCCAGGCGATCACGCCGTCCTGATCAGCCGTCGACAATCAACAGCCATTAAAGGGATAGGAAGACAGATATGTCGGACCCGAACACAATCACTTACCAGGCCGGGGCGATCGAGCACGCAACCGGCACCCTTCAGTCGGCATCGGCGTCACTGGAGCAGTGCAAAGCAGATCTGACGAACGTCAATGCCCTGCTGGCCAGCCATATGGGCGGCCAGTACCACTCGGCGTACCAAGAAGCGATGCTGCAGATCGAGCAGCCGCTGCAGCACTTGGCCGAAGTAGTGGGTCAGCACGGCCAGGTGTTGAACTCGATCACCGCCGACGCGTTGGCATTGGACGCCTCGCTCGCTGCGGGGTGACTTAGGAAGCCAGGCTGGGGCGCACGCGAAAGCTTGCGCCCCAGCGGCTTTCGCGCCCCAGTAGCTTTTTAAGGGACGATTCGTGTTGACCACCACCGTCGATGGCTTGTGGGTACTGCAGATACTCACCGGAATCGAAACACTTGCCCCGGAATTGGGGTTGCGGTCCATCCGACCGAGCGCCGAGACACGCGAGGCGGCGCTGGCCCATAGGGTCGCGGCAGATCTGCGACGCGCCGGCGTGATCGACGAGGCGGGCAAGGTCGACGGCCATGTCGTCGAATGGCTGACGGTGCTTTCGCGACGCGATGTCGCGTTGCTGATCAACGTGCGCACCCCGGACAACGCGACGGCGCTCACCAGGGCGTTGCTGGGGCGCTTCGCCGAGTGGTGGGTGATCATGGAGCGCTCCGAAGACCTGATCCGCATCGGTGGCGCCGGAACGTCGACCGCCGAAGGTGCCGCCAACGCGGTGATCCGGGCCCAGATCGAGCGACTGTGCGGCATTCATGAACCGGCGCCGCTGCGACCGGTGACACTCGACGTCGATGCCATGGAGGAAAAGGCAACCAGCCGGCAGGCGCTGGACGCCTTTCTGGCGAGTCAACGCTTGGACCCCGATCAACTTCAGATCCTCAAGATGGCCGCAGATGCCGACCGATCGGCCCAGGCCGGGATCGTCGCGATTCAATCCGGCTTGGCGCTTGCCGGACCAACGCGGGCCCATGTCGAAGACAGCGCGGTCACCATCATCGACACCCCTGAGGGGCGGATCGTCGCCGAGCACGAACCGTCCGGCGGCAAAAAGTGGATGATCCTGGCGCCGGGCACAACCAGCAACATCACCGCCGCGGTCAACCGGATGATGCGGCGACTTCCCGCCAATGATGAATGGTTTTCTTATCGAAAGGTCGTGTAAGTGAGCGGTTCCGCACGCGTGTTAGCATCGGCATCGTGACAAATCCGTGGAACCCGAATTCACCGGAGCAAGCCCGGCAATCGCCAAGACCGCCGGCGGGTCCGCGTCCCCAGCATCCCGATTCGGTGTCGGAAACACTGCGCATCTCCGATATGGTCACCCCGCGCAAAATTCCACCTGGTTCGGGCTGGCGCAAGTTTCTATATTCCGCATCTTTTAAAACCATTAATCTCGGCGAATCACCGGCGGAGCGGCATTACCGAGAATTGCAGGGACGGATCCGCCGCCACATCCGCAAGCAGTACGTCGTCGGGGTGGTCTCGGGCAAGGGCGGCGTCGGCAAGACCACGATGACAGCCTGCATCGGTGCGGTATTCCGCGAATGCCGGCCGGAGAACGTGGTGGCCATCGACGCGGCGCCCGGTTTCGGGACGCTGGCCGGCCGGATCGACGAGTCCCCGCCGGGCGACTACTCGGCCGTGTTGAACGACACCGATGTCCAGGGTTATGCCGACATTCGGGAACACCTGGGGCAGAACAGCTTAGGGCTCGATGTGCTGGCCGGGAACCGCGCGTCGGACCAACCACGGCCGCTCGTCCCGTCGATGTTCGCCGGGGTGCTGTCTCGGCTGCGCCGCACGCACAACGTGATCGTCGTCGACACCTCCGACGACCTCGAGCACCCGGTGATGAAGGCCGTCTTCGACGCCTGCGACACGTTGGTCTTCGTGTCCGGTCTGACCGCTGATACCTCGCTGCCGGTGACCCGCGCCATCGACCTGCTGCGGTCAATGGGTTACCACGAGTTAGTGTCGCGCAGCATGGTTATTCTGAACGACAGTCGCGACAAATACGATGCCGACGCGCGCGCATATCTCACCGAACGATTCGGACAATCGGGCGCGACTGTCGAATTCATGCCGTTCGATCCGCATTTGGCTAGAGGTGGCATTATCGATACCCGTCACGAATTGCAAAAGAAAACGCGACTTCGGCTATTCGAGATCACTGCGGCGTTGGCGGACAAATACGTTCCGGACGCCGATAGGCCGCGCTAATGCCAAAGGTCGCATTCCCGGCGCGTTGCGCAGTTGCGGTGGTATGTGGCGAACACCTTGTGTCGCAGGTGTACCCGGCGTCGGTGCCGGTCGAGGTGTTCATCGACAACATCGTCGAGTTGCTCAACGATGAACTCAAACGACGAGGCCTGACCGGGCTCGAATCCGGAGTCGGCTACGAATTGCACAAAGCCAACGGCGTGCGACTCGACGTCACCAAAACTCTCGACGAACTCGGCGTTGAAGACGGCGCCACGCTGGTGCTGGTGCCCGCGGTCGAAGGCGACTCCTTCGAGCCGCAATACGAGTCGTTGTCCACCGGCCTGGCCCGCGTCGGCAAGAGACTGTTCGAACCCGTCACCGCCGCCACCGCGGCGCACACCTCGCTGGCCATCCTGGCCATGGTCTCAGCGGCGGTGCTGGCCATGGCGGTGCGTAACCGCCTCGCCGGCGATTCGATGGTGCCCAGCATCGTCACTGGCGGGCTCGGTCTGCTCGCCATCGGTGGTGCCGCGGCGGCGGCCCGCTGGTGGCCGCATCGGGCCGACTTGATCGGCGGGTTTGCCTGGATTTCGGTACCGCTACTTGCGGTGAGCCTGGGCGCGGGCGCGCCCGGCGCCGTCGGTGCAGCGCACCTGTTCATCACGGCGCTCGCGGCGGCGATGCTCACCTGCGGGGTCGCCGTGCTGACCGGGCGTTACATCAACGTGGCGGCGACTGCGGTGACCCTGTGCGCACTCGGTGGAGTCATCGCCGCGGCGCGGATGTGGCGACCGGTTCCGGCCCAATGGCTGGGGATGTGCACGCTGGTCATCCTGCTGTTCTTGCTGACGCTGTCGCCCACGATCGCACTGTGGTCGGCAAGGATCCGGCCGCCGTACTTCGGCTCGGTCACCGGGCGCGACCTCTTCCGGCGCAGCGCCGGCCTACCGGTCGACGCGGTGTCACCGGTGGACGAGGCCGCCGAGGAGGAGATGAGCCCCGACACCACGCCGCGCGGGGCGCAGATCGCGGCGGCCGCCGTCCGCGCCAACAACGTGCTGACCGGAATCTGCGTGGGCGCGAGTCTGGCGCTGCCGGCCGCGGTGTGGGCCACGCTGATGCCAGGGCATCACCGCAGTGGTTACGCGGTAGTGCTGTCGGGGCTGTTCGTCCTCATCTTCATCAGCCGGGGCCGGGCGTTCGCCGACAAGCGGCAGGCCATCGCACTGGTGGTCGGAGCTGCCGCGGCGACGTGCGTCGGCGTCATCAAATACGTCTGGCACGCGCCGGCGACGGCGTCCGACGCGGTGCTGTGGGGCGCGCTGCTGCTGGCCGGATTCGGTGCCGCGGGTTTGGTGGCGGCCCTGCTGGTGCCGATCACCAGGTTCACCCCATTGGTACGGATGATCGCCGAATGGCTGGAGATCGCGGCGATCATCGCCGCGCTGCCGCTGGCCGCGTGGATCGGCGGGTTGTTCAACTGGGTGCGCATGCGATGATGCATCCGTTGGCGCCGCGGCGGACCTCCGCCCTCGTTCTCGTCGGCCTGCTGGTCGCCTTGCCGTCGACTCTGCCTGCAGCACAAGCGATTCCGCCGCCCGCCGTCGACCCAGGCCGGGTTCCCCCGGACGGCAAGCCCGCGCCGGAAGCGCCGATGCGGCAGAGCAACATCTGCGCGCGGACCATCACCGTCGCCGAGCCGAATGTGGCCGTCACCGCGCCGGGGTTCACGTTGCTCAACGTCAGCAAGGCGTGGCAGTACTCGACCGGTAACGGTGTGCCTGTCGCGGTGATCGACACCGGAGTCAACCCCGGCCCGCGACTGCCGGTGGTTCCGGGCGGCGACTACATCATGGGCGGCGACGGGTTGATGGACTGCGACTCGCACGGCACCGTGGTGGCATCGCTGATCGCAGCCGCGCCGCAAGGCATTCCGATGCCCGCCCCGATGCCGGCCGCCCCCGCGTTCCCGCCACCGGCGGGTCCGCCGCCGGCCGTTGGAGCACCACCACCTCCCGGTGGACCGCCGCCGCCGATCGCGCCGCCGCCGCCACCATCGCCGGTGACGATCACCGAAACCAAACCCGCTCCTCCTCCGCCGCCGCCACCGCCCCCGCCGGACGAACCGTCCAACGGGCCCGGCGACCCGGTACCCGGCGGTGCGCCGGACGACCCCGAGGTTCCGCCGCTGCCACCGGGGGCGCCGGACGGTGTGGCCGGGGTGGCACCGCACGCGAGGATCATTTCCATCCGCCAGTCCTCACGGGCCTACGAACTGGAAAGGCCGAGCGGAGGCGACACCGAGGCCCGCAAGAAGGCCGGCACCATCGCAACGCTGGCCAGCGCGATCGTGCACGCGGCCGACCTGGGCGCCAAAGTGATCAACGTCAGCGTCACCGCGTGTGTGTCTGCGGCAGACCCGTTGGACCAGAGCGCAATTGGCGCGGCGGTCTGGTACGCCGCAACCGTGAAGGACGCGGTGATCGTCGCGGCAGCCGGTAACGAGGGCGAAGACGAATGCGCCCAGAACCCCGGCTTCGACCCGCTGGACGCCGGCGACCCGCGCGACTGGCATCAAGTCAAGACCGTGTCGTCGCCCTCGTGGTTCTCCGACTACGTGCTGTCCGTCGGCGCCGTCGACAACACCGGCGCTCCGGTCAGCAAGAGCCTGTCCGGGCCGTGGGTCGCCGCCGCGGCACCCGGCGTCGGGATCATGGGGCTGTCCCCGCAGACCGGTGGGCCGGTGAACGCCTACCCGCCGATCCGGGCGGGCGAGAAGAACATGCCGTTCTGGGGTACCAGCTTTTCGGCGGCCTACGTCAGCGGCGTGGCCGCCTTGGTGCGGGCCAAGTATCCGGCGCTGACCGCGCATCAGATCATCAACCGGGTTCTGCAGACGGCGCACAACCCACCGCGCGGCGTGGACAACCAAGTCGGCTACGGCGTGGTGGATCCGGTCGCGGCGTTGACCTTCAACGTGCCACCCGGGGACCGCGTCGCGCCCGGCGCCCAGAGCCGGGTGATCGTGCCCGCCGCGCCGCCGCCGCCACCGGATCACCGGGCCCGCACCGCGGCACTGGTGTTCGCCGGGCTGGTGATCGCCGCGGCGTTGATCGCCTCCCTCGTCGCGCGGGCACGGCGAGAGCGATGACGGCCACGACCCGGCTGGCGATCATCGTCGGCGTTCTCGCCACCGGCCTCATCGGCTGGACGGTCGCCGGATACCCGGGCGCCGCAGTGGGTTTGGTGATCGGGGTGGCGGCCGGCGTGATCCGCTGGTGGCGTCAGCCGGCGTGGTCGTGGTGGACACTGTGGCGGCAGCGAGGCCGGGCGATCACGTTGAGCGAACCCATCACGGTGGCCAACGACCGTGCCGGTGGTGGTGTCCGCTATCAAGACGGCGTGGCGGTGGTGGCCGTGCAGCTACTCGGCAAGGCGCACCGGCCAACGCTGTTCACCGGTTCGACGACGACCTACACCGAGAACACCGTCGACATCGCCGAGTTGCTGCCGCTGCTGCACCAGAGCCTGAGGTTGTCGATCGATTCGCTCAGCGTGGTCAGTGTCGGCGCCCGGCGGCGCAGCAGCGGCGACTACCCGCGGGTCTACGACACCCTGATCGGCACGCCGCCGTACGCCGGGCAGCGAGAGACCTGGCTGATCGTGCGGATCGTGTCGATCCCCAATGCCGGTGCGCTGCAATGGCGTACCTCGGTCGGCACCGCGACGCTGGCCGCGGCCCAGCGGATCAGCGCCGCATTGCGACAGCACGGTATTCGGGCGAAGGTCGCGACGGCCATCGACATCGTCGAGCTGGAGCGGCGGCTGGGGTCGTTGGCGTTGAGCGCGCATCACCAGCGCTGGCGTACCGCGCGCGGCGAAGGCGGCTGGCTGACGTCGTACTGGTACCGGCCCAACGACATCACCGCGGAGAACCTGGAGCACGCATGGGCGCTGCGGGCCGACGGAGTCATCCAGAACATCACGGTATTCGGCGACGGCAGCATGACGGCGACGGTGACCGTGCGCACCGCTCAGCCGCCGACGGCGCCACCGAGCGTGATGCTCAAGACGTTGCCGGGTGAGCAGGCCCGCGCCATCGCGGCCAACCTCTGCGGGCCGATGCCGACGTTGCACGGCCTCCGTCGCGGTGTACTGGCTGCACCGCTGGTGATCCCGATCGGGCCGTCGGGTGTGCTGCTGGGCAAGGTCGACGCCGGCAACCGGTTGATGCTGCCGCTCGACGACCCGGGTGAATTCAGTCGCGTGCACATCGCCGCGCAGGACGCGTTGGCCAAGCGAATTGTGGTGCGGCTGGCCGGCGCCGGCGAGCGGATCACCGTGCACACCCGTGACTATCAGCGCTGGGCCAGCGTTCGGATGCCCGACATCGCGGTGGGCAGCGAAGTCAGGCCGATGGCCGGCACCACGATCAGCGTGGTCGACGGGAGCATCACTCCCTCGCCGCGGCCGAGCACGCTGATCTCCGTCGGCGAGCCGGGAACGCCCTATCGGGGGTCGGCCGATGTGCTCATCACACAGATCGGCCCGGCGACAGTCGATGTGACGGCGGCCGGACAACTGCATACGGTGGAGATCGAGTTGTTCCGCGCCGAGAATCGTTACATCTCGTCGGAGCCGACGAGCCTGAGGACGTCCGAGCTCGAATCAGTGGAATAGGAAATGACCAGCAGCAATACCACGGCCGCCGCGCGCAAGCGGTTCGACCAGGCCATGGCGTCATTCGAGACCGACCAGCGCGGTGCCCTGGGGCGGTTTCGTGAGGCCACTGAAATCGATCCGTCGATGGCCGACGCCTGGCTGGGCAGGATCGCCGCCGGCGACGAGGAGCTGTCGTCGCTGCAGCAGCTCTACGCCTACGGCGCGCGGTTGCACCGCGAGACCAACCGGCTCGGCGTCCGGCTGTCGGCGTCGATCAAAGCCGGGCCGTATCTGGCCATCTCGGTGACCGAGTCGTCTCATGCGGGGCTGGCGCTGGCGAGTGCGCTGATCGACGACGGCCAGTTCGAGAAAGCCGAAGCGCTGCTGAAGGATTCGGCGCTGCTGGACACCTGGGAGAACCACCAGTGGCAGCAGTATGTGCGCGCGTACCTGATGTTCGCCACGCAGCGCTGGCCGGACGCGATCTCAGTGGCAGCCACCGTTCTGCCGCCGCAGGCGATCATCATGTCGGCGGTCACCGCAGCCACCAATGCGCTGGCCGCGCACGCCGCGGCCCATCTCGGGCAGGCGCGCGTCGCGCTGGACTGGGCGGATCGGGTTGATCTGCGCGCCGGAGGTTCGGTAGAAGCCCGGCGCCATCAGCTGACCGACACTGCGGTGACGGCGATCGACCCGAACGAATTCCCCTTGATTGCAGCCGATCTCGCCTACGTACGCGGAATGGCACACCGCCAGCTCGACGAAGAGGACAAGGCACAGATCTGGCTGTCGAAGGCAACCATCAACGGTGCGCTGATCGAACCGGCCAAGGACGCGCTGGCCGATCAGCAACTGCAACTGGTGGTCACCGACGAGGAAACCATCAGCACCCGCAGCAACAAGTGGGACGTCACCACTGAGCGGTCCGCGTCGGACCGTCGTGCAGAAGAGAACGAGGGGCGGCGCGAAGAGCTGCTGACCGAAGGCCGGGCCCTGCTCAACAACCAGGTCGGGCTGAGTGAAGTCAAGCGCGCGGTCGCCGAAATCGAAGATCAGATCGAAGTCCGGGCGCTGCGGATGGCCGCCGGATTACCGGTGACAAACCAGACAAACCACATGCTGCTGGTGGGCCCGCCCGGTACCGGTAAGACCACCACAGCCGAAGCACTAGGCAAGATCTACGCCGGGCTGGGCATCGTGCGCCATCCGGAGATCATCGAGGTCAAACGGGCCGACTTCTGCGGCGAGCACATCGGGGCCTCGGGCCCGAAAACCAATGAGCTGATTGCCCGTTCGCTTGGCCGCATCCTGTTCATGGACGAGTTCTACTCGTTGGTCGAGCGTCATCACGACGGGCGGCCGGACATGATCGGCATGGAGGCGGTCAACCAGCTGCTGGTGGCACTGGAGGTGCACCGGTTCGACTTCTGCTTCATTGGGGCCGGATACGAGAAGGAAGTCGACGAATTCCTCACCGTCAACCCGGGTTTGGCGGGCCGGTTTAACCGCAAGTTGCGGTTCGCGTCCTACGCTCCCGACGAGCTGGTCGAGATTGCGGTCCGCTACGGCGAACCGCGGGCGACGGTGATCGAACCGGCCGCGCGCGAAGCGCTGAACATGGCCTGCAAGGCGTTGCGGGCTTACCTGGCGCCGGACGGCACGCACGGGATCGACGTCATGCAGAACGGACGTTTCGCCCGCAACATCGTCGAGCGCGCCGAGCGGTTACGGGACTCCCGGGTGGCGGCCCAGAACCGCACCGACCGGGGCTCAGTGACGGTCGAAGACCTGGAAACCCTGCGCACCCAGGACATCGTCGCCGCGGTCACCAACGCGTGTGCGGAAAAGCACGTGCCGATTCAGCCCTGAGCGACTTCGCTAGCCAGGGGTGACCGGGTCGAACCGGAAGACCGCGATGCGGCCGGCGAGCGCTTCGAACTCGTCGGGTGTGCCGTCGAGGACCATTCCCGAACTCTTGGCGAAGGAGACGCCGACCGGGACCTCGGATGGGTAAACCCTGAGTATCGGGCGAGCTTGTGCCGCAGTCAGTTCCACGATCCGGACCGGCCGCGACCGGCGGCCTTTGCTGAGCGTGCCGGTGCCGGCCGCCCGGGCGTTGGCGGCCCAGTCCGCACCGGGATACCCGGCCACGACATAGAGATCACCGTCGACCTGGAACGGCGTCATCGGCGAGCTGCGCGGCTTGCCGGACTTGCGGCCGGGCACCGTCAGCACCATGGCGGGCCCGGTCGGCACGCCGAGTTTCTGCACCGCCATCAGCAGCTTGTTCATCGGCTTGAGGTAACGCGGTGGACGTGGATCAGACATGGTTGGCTCCTTGCTATTTCGTGAACAGGTGACGGTGATCGGAGACCCACTGGGCGAACGGCGTTGCCGGCTGGCCGGTGATCTTTTCGATTTCACGGGTGACCAGCGCCGGCTTGTCGACGGCGTCGGCCAGCATCGATGTGTACGCGTCGGCGAACTCCGCACCCAGGCCGATGTCGATGAAGCGCTGACGCACCGCGTCGGGCGGGGCCTCGAGGTAGCGCAGCGGACGACCGAGCACCCTACCGATGACGTCGACCAGCTCCGTGTTGGTGAACGCCTGCGGCCCGGTCAACGGGATCCGCTGGCCAACAAGCTCATCGGTCAACAACGCGTGCGCGCCCACCGCGGCGATGTCGGCCTCGGCGATCGGAGCGCTGGACGACTGGGCATAGGGCCCACCGACGACGTTGCCGGCTTGAATCTGCGCGCCCCACATGCCGGCGAAGTTGGTCGCGAAGACCGTGGGCCGCAGGCTGACCCAGTCCAGGCCGGAGTCGACAGCCAACTGCTCAACTTCCCAGTTGCGGTCGCCGCGCACCCGCGACGGCTGCCGCGAGAAGTCGTCGTCGGCGTTGATCGCCGACAGGGCCACCAGCTTCCTCACCCCGCTGTGCCGCGCGACGGCGACGACGTGGGCGAGGTGATCGCCGAGGGCCCGCGAATTGAGGAACACGCTCGACGCCCCGGGCAGGGCGTCGATGATTGAACCCACCGCCTCGACGCCGTCGGGGAATCCGGCGGCCTTCGGCGTGCGGGTAACAGCCCGCACCCGCGCACCCGCGGCGGCGAGCAGCGATACCAGCGGGTGGCCGACATTGCCGGTCGCTCCGGTTACAACGATGGTCATGGTGTCCTCCTGGTCAGCGTTCTTTTCTTCAAGGACGGACCGGGGGATGGGAAAGTTACAAGCAGCACGTGTAACTTTTCGCCCACGAAGATCGTCGTGAATACATGAGCCAACCGCAGTCCGACGACCAGGTCACCCAGGCCTGGCGGCGGCATCGCCCGTACCTGGTCAACCTGGCATACCAGATGCTGGGTGACGTGGGTGAGGCCGAAGACGTTGCGCAGGAAGCATTTTTGCGGCTGTCGCGCGCCGACATCACCGCGATCGACGATGTCCGCGCCTGGCTGACCGTGGTTGCGGGCCGGCTCTGCCTCGATCAGGTGCGTTCGGCACGATCACGTCACGAGCGGCCCGAGGACATCGGTTCAGAGGTGGCTGCCGTCAACCAATCCGGTCGCCTCGATCCGGCCGACCGGGTCACCCTGGACGACGAGGTTCGCACGGCGTTATGGGAGGTGCTGCGCCGACTGAGCCCCGCCGAGCGGGTCTCGTTCGTGTTGCACGACGTGTTCGGCGTGCCGTTCGACGCCATCGCCGAAACGGTCGGCCGCCCGGTGGGCACCTGCCGGCAACTGGCACGACGTGCGCGGACGAAATTCACTCTGGCACAACCGAAGTCGGGCGAAGTGTCAACGACCGAACACCAGCTGGTCACCGAGCAGTTCATCACCGCGTGCGCCAACGGCGATCTGCGGGCGCTGGCCGCGGTGCTCGACCCGACGGTGTGGGGAGTCGGCACCATTCTTGCCGACCCGGCTCCGCCACCGCAGGTCAACCACGGCCCTCACGACGTCGCCGTCAACCTGCTGCGCTACCTGGGGCCCGGCGCGACGGTGGTCAGCGGTCCGGCCGGCCAGCCCGTGCTGCTGGCCTTCGCCGAGCGACGGCTGTTCGCCGTCATCGTGCTGACGATCGGCGATCATCTGGTGACCAAGATCGAGGCCACGGCTGACCCGTCGGCGCGTGCCTAGCGGGGTGGCCGCGGGCTTTCCGGCCGCGCGGCGAAGAACCCGGCGATCGTCGCGGAGATCTCCAGGAATGTGCTCCGCGTTCTACGGGCCAGCTCGCTTTTCACGTCGATGACGCCGCCGGGCCGCAGGTGCGGGTCGAAGGGCACCTGCACCACCTTCTGGCCGCGTTGGACAAACTGGTGCGCCAGCGCCGATCGGTGGCGCTTGTCCGAATGACCGTCGGAGTCGTTGAGCACCACCACGGTGCGGTTCAGCAGGCCGCCGCGGCCGTGCGCCGCCAGCCATTCCATCGTCTGCGCTGCGGCACCGGCGCCGTCCGCCCATGGCGACGACACCACGATCAGCGCGTCCAGGTCGCTCAGCGCCTCCTGGGTCACCGGCGCGTCCATCGTGGAGCCGCAGTCGATGATCGCGATCGTGAAATGGCGGTCGAGCCGCGAGGTGGCCTCGCGGTACAGCGCGGGATCGAGCACCCGCCGCGGCCCGGCCGTCGGCTCCCCGGCCAGCACGTACAGGCCCGCCGAATTGCTGCCGACGCGGCTGCTCACGTCGGCGAAGGACCGAAGGTCTTTGTCGGCGGCGATCTCCCAGTACGAGCCGTTGGTCCGCGGGTCGATTCTGCTGCCGAGCCGGCCGAATGCGGTGTCGGCGTCGATTGCCACGACGCGGTCCTGGCGGCGAAGCTCGGCGAAGATCGAGCCCACGCTGGCGGCCACCGTGGTCTTACCGACGCCACCCTTGCCCAGCACCCCGACTTTGTAGTTCCCCCGCAGCGTCGCCCCGATGGTGGCTTCGTTGGCCGCGTCCTGCTTTTCACGCGCCGACGGGCCGAGGTTCACCAGACCGAAGGTGGCGCGGTAGGCGATGCGGCGCCAGCCGGATCCAGGGCCGGGCCGGCGCTGTTCCGGCTCTCTCTGGGGCGCGAAGTCGAGATGGCTCCACGACGGCCGCTCAGACGGGCGCGGGAGACCGGGCCGCTGGGGCGCGAAGTCGCGGTCACTCAACGACGGCCGCTCGGCCGGGCGTGGGGGAGCGGGCGGCCGCGGCGGGGCCGGGAGGGGCTCGCGGGTCTGCGGGCGTGGCGGCGGTTCGGCCGGCACGCTCTGCGGTGCGGGACGCAGCCGGTCGCGCAGGAAGTCGTCAGGCTCGTTCATGAGCTCGTAGAACGCGACACTACGCTGATGCGGTGGGCGGCCAAGCTCATGGATTTCATCGTAGGGCCGCCGAGGCCGGCCCAGCGGCACGATTCCCGATCCCGCAGGTCAGGGGCGTCGGGCCGATGCCGCCGCCGAAAAAATATCGGGCAACTTTTGCGCGGGCTCCGCCGATGCCCGGTTCCGTCGTCCCGTATCCGCGGTGTCAGGCGTTCGACGAGCCCGTAGAGCCGCGCTGCCACGCCTTTTGGTGACCTGCGTCACCCGTTGCGGGGGTTGGTTGTGAGGCGCGCGGGTTGTCATGACTTCGTCAGACCGCCGTCACAGCAAATTGTCCGTACGTCCAAGGCCATGACCGGAACCACGTCTAACCCGTCGAAACGGGCGCCGTCGCATCCAAATCCTTTGTGGCACAAATCGACCGGGCCGGCTGCGGTGTGCAGGACATCACAGTGCGACAGCACCGGCCACCCACGGGTTAGAATGGGTCAAGTTGGCATGTCAGGCTGGTTTTGTCATATCGTTTTACGACTTGTCGAAAACCGGGAACAGGGCCACCGTTCAGCGCCGTACGGATCCTCCCCAACCGGAGCGTCGTTTCAGGCGAGCAGCACCTCGACAGGACCGAAGCGGCCTAGCCCGCAGCCCGCGGGGCGCGGCCGCCAACGGAGCGATTCGTGAATGCTGCGGCAGAAAGTATTGGTGAAGGGTCAGGTGGGAATGGCGCCCAACCGCGTCGGGCTCTACAACCCCGCATTCGAGCATGACTCGTGCGGGGTGGCCATGGTCGTCGACATGCACGGCCGCCGCACCCGCGACATCGTGGATAAGGCAATCACCGCGCTGGTGAACCTCGAGCACCGCGGTGCCCAGGGCGCCGAGCCGCACAGCGGTGACGGTGCCGGCATCCTGATCCAGGTTCCCGATGCGTTCATGCGCGACGTGGTCGACTTCGACCTACCCGAGGCGGGCAGCTATGCCACCGGGATCGCGTTCCTGCCGCAGTCGTCGAAAGAAGCAGCCGCCGCCTGCGCTGCGGTCGAGAAGATCGTCGAAGCCGAGGGCCTGCAGGTGTTGGGCTGGCGCGAGGTACCCACCGACGACTCGTCGCTGGGCGCGCTGTCTCGCGACGCGATGCCTACCTTCCGCCAGGTGTTCATCGCCGGCGCCGACGGCATGCAGCTGGAGCGCCGCGCTTACGTGATCCGCAAGCGTGCCGAACACGAACTCGGCACCAAGGGCCCGGGCCAGGACGGTCCCGGCCGTGAAACCGTCTACTTCCCAAGCCTTTCCGGCCAGACCATGGTCTACAAGGGCATGCTGACCACGCCGCAGCTCAAGGCGTTCTATCTGGACCTGCAGGACCAGCGGCTGACCAGCGCGTTGGGCATCGTGCACTCGCGGTTCTCCACCAACACCTTCCCGTCGTGGCCGCTGGCGCACCCGTTCCGCCGCATCGCACACAACGGCGAGATCAACACCGTCACCGGCAACGAGAACTGGATGCGCGCCCGCGAGGCGCTGATCGACACCGACGTTTTCGGATCACGCGATGACGTCGACAAGCTGTTCCCGATCTGCACGCCGGGAGCCTCCGACACCGCCCGCTTCGACGAAGCGCTCGAGCTGTTGCATCTGGGCGGGCGCAGCCTGGCTCACGCCGTGCTGATGATGATCCCGGAGGCCTGGGAGCGGCACCCGTCGATGGACCCGGCCCGGCGCGCGTTTTACGAGTACCACGCATCGTTGATGGAGCCGTGGGACGGGCCGGCCTCGATGACGTTCACCGACGGCACCATCGTGGGCGCTGTACTGGACCGCAACGGCCTGCGCCCGTCGCGCATCTGGGTGACCGACGACGGGCTGGTGGTGATGGCCTCCGAGGCCGGTGTGCTGGACCTGGACCCGGCGAAGGTGGTGCGCCGGATGCGGCTGCAGCCGGGCCGGATGTTCCTGGTCGACACCACCCAGGGCCGGATCGTCTCCGACGAGGAGATCAAGGCCGAGCTGGCCGCCGAGCACCCCTACCAGGACTGGCTCGACAAGGGTCTGATCCCGCTGGGCGAGCTGCCGCAGGGCGACTATGTCCGGATGCCACACCACCGGGTTGTGTTGCGCCAGTTGGTGTTCGGATACACATATGAAGAGCTCAACCTGCTGGTGGCGCCGATGGCGCGTACCGGCGCCGAGCCGCTCGGCTCGATGGGCACCGACACCCCGGTCGCGGTGCTCTCGCAACGTCCGCGGATGCTGTTCGACTACTTCCAGCAGTTGTTCGCCCAGGTGACCAACCCGCCGTTGGACGCCATCCGCGAGGAGGTGGTGACCAGTCTGCAGGGCACCGTCGGGCCGGAGGGCGATCTGCTCAACCCGAACGCGGACTCCTGTCGCCAAATCACCCTGCCGTCGCCGATTCTGCGTAATCACGAACTGGCCAAGCTGATCAACCTGGACCCCGACGTGGAGGTCAACGGTCGTCGGCATGGCTTGCGGTCCAAGGTGATTCGCTGCCTGTTCCCGGTCGCCGAGAATGGTGCCGGGCTCAAGGCTGCGCTCGACGAGGTGCGCGCACAGACCTCGGCGGCGATCGCCGACGGCGCGCGGATCATCATTCTTTCCGACCGGGAGTCCGACGAGAAGCTGGCGCCGATCCCGTCGCTGCTGGCCGTCTCGGCCGTGCACCACCACCTGGTCCGCGAACGCAGCCGCACCAAGGTCGGCCTCGTCGTGGAGTCTGGCGACGCCCGCGAGGTGCACCACATGGCCGCGCTGATCGGCTTCGGTGCGGCGGCGGTCAACCCGTACATGGCGTTCGAGTCCATCGAGGTCATGCTGGACCGCGGCGCCCTCGAGGGCCTCGACCGCGAGACCGCGCTGAAGAACTACATCAAGGCCGCCGGCAAGGGCGTGCTCAAAGTGATGTCCAAGATGGGCATCTCGACGCTGGCCTCCTACACCGGCGCCCAGCTGTTTCAGGCCGTCGGCGTCGACGAGGACATCCTGGCCGAATACTTCACCGGGTTGACCTGTCCGACCGGCGGAATCAACCTCGCCGACATCGCCGCCGACGTCGCGACCCGGCATTCGCTGGCCTTCCTGGACCGGCCCGACGAACGTGCGCACCGCGAACTCGAGGTGGGCGGGGAATACCAGTGGCGTCGCGAAGGCGAATACCACCTGTTCAACCCGGACACCGTGTTCAAGCTGCAGCACTCCACCCGCACCGGGCAGTACAAGATCTTCAAGGAATACAGCCGGCTGGTCGACGACCAGAGCGAGCGGATGGCCTCGCTGCGCGGGCTGCTGAAATTCCGGGACGGCATCCGCGCGCCGATTCCGCTCGACGAAGTCGAGCCGGCCAGCGAGATCGTCAAACGCTTCTCGACCGGCGCGATGAGCTATGGCTCGATCTCCGCCGAGGCACACGAGACGCTGGCCATCGCGATGAACCGGCTCGGCGGCCGGTCGAACTGCGGCGAAGGCGGCGAGAACGTCGCCCGCTTCGACCGCGAAGCCAACGGCGACTGGCGCCGCAGCGCGATCAAGCAGGTCGCCTCGGC
>NZ_DASXHW010000124.1:0-2130 GCF_036488105.1 Mycobacterium sp.
GTGGTGTAGTCGACGGCTGCGGCCGGCGACACACTCCACCGGCCATCCGGGGTGAGTTCCGCCGCGGCACCGTAGGACGATGCCGACCCCGAGATGAAAAATTCCTCTGCGACATATCCCACACTGGCGATGTCAAAGGCGCCCAACAGGAGTGCGGGTTTGCCGGGCGCCGGCGTGTACGTGAGCGCATCGCCGCTGGTTGCCACGTGCGCATCATAGAGCCGACTGTCGGCTGCTCGGGCTGCATCAGCGTCGGTAGCAGCTGACCGCGGACCTGAACTTCGAGTTAAATGCGTTGCAATCGCCGTCCGGCCGGGAATAACTTTCCAGGCGTTGTGGTCGTGTCTGATCACGACTGCGAGGAGGAATGGCGTCCATGATCTCGGCGGATGGGTCAACGGGCTTGCTGCCGCGGCCGCGCTCGGCGCCGGCCGGTGCGAACGTCGAGTTCGGCGCCGTCTTGGCTGTCCTGCTGGTCACCGGATGGGTCGCCAACCATTTCGTCGCCTTGATGCCCGCTATCAGCGATCGCCAGCACCTCAGCACGTCGACGCTCGACGCGATCTTCGGTATCTACGCGGTGGGGCTGTTGCCCGGCCTGCTCATTGGCGGGCGGGCCTCGGATGTGCTCGGACGCAAGGCCGTCGCGTTGGCCGGTTCGGCGACCGCTGTGGTGGGCACCGTTGCAATGCTGCTTTCCCAGGAACCCGACGTTTTGCTGGCGGGACGTTTGATCGTCGGCGTTGGTGTGGGTCTGGCGATGACCTCCGGCACCGCGTGGGCTTCCGACCTGAAAGGTCCAGCCGGTGCGGCCACCGCCGGCGCCGTGCTGATCGCCGGGTTCGCCATCGGACCACTCGCCGGCGGGTTGATCGCCGGGGCGGGGGATTTCGGCGTCCAGGTGTCGTTCGCGGTGGCCGCGGCCCTGGTCGTGGTGGCGATGGCGGTCACGCTCGCAGCCGCACGCGGCACGGCAGAGTCGGCGCCGGTAGCCGCAGGCGACGCGCTAACCGCCACGACATCGAGGCTCTCGAGCACGCGCGCCTTGAGTTGGGCCATGCCGTTGGCCCCCTGGGTGTTCGCTTCGGCGACATTGGGATTCATCACCATTCCGGCCCGAGTTCACACTGGGCTCGCGGCTCCGATCGCCGCGGGTGTTGCGGCCCTGATCGTCAACGGCTCGAGCGGAGTCATCCAGATCATCGCCCGCTTGGGGACGTGGGGCCCGCGCGCCGGCACCATCGGTGCGGCGCTGGCTGGGCTCGGCTATGCGGCGATCGCGGTGACGCCGCCGACGATGACGCCGGCGATGAGCATTGCGTTGATGCTGGTCCTCGGCTGCGCATCTGGGCTTTCGTTGCGCGAGGGCTTGATCGACTTGGAAGCCGCGGCGCCACAACATGTCCGAGGCATGCTGACCGGCGCGTTTTATGCGCTGACGTACATCGGCTTTGGCCTGCCGCTGCTGTTGACCTCAGTCGGGTTTGGCGGCTCGCAGATCATTCTCGCCGTGATGGCGTTGCTCGCGACAACCGCCGCGATCACCCGGGCGCTGAGGCTACGGCGAGACAGCCACCGGCAGAACTGATTCAGGCCGCGACGACTTTGCGCCGCCGGACGCCGGCAACCGGAATGGGGTCGTTGCCCACCACGCTCAACCCGGCGAGGCGCCGCCACGAGCGGATGGCGTTGCGAGTGACCTCCAAGATCCGGGCAGCTCCGGCTTCGCCGTTTGCCAGCCGGTGCGCACGCAATGCGTTGCCCGTCACCGCATCCAGGGTGTCCCAGTCGTCGGTCTCCACGAGTGAGGTCGATTGCGTCGCTGCCCGTACCGCGTAGAGTTCGGCGCCCTCCGATGTCTCACTGACGGAGCGGGCAGCCCGGGCGGCACTGTCCCACTCGGCAATCGGCGGCATGTCGCCGGGCACCAGCCGACGGTGCAGCTCCGCGACGTCGGTGATCGCATCGGCGGCTGCGGCGGCGGCGTAACGAACGACGCCCCACGGCGGGCTGATCAGCAGCTTGGTCACCCAGATGTGCATGACCGTGTCGGCGACGTCGGCAGTCCCGACGGTCAGCCACCCGAGGTCGAGCACCAGCAGACTGTTCTCCGGCGACAGGTAGCCGTCA
>NZ_DASXHW010000164.1:0-7543 GCF_036488105.1 Mycobacterium sp.
ATGCCGGCATTGCTGAAGACCACGTCGACCTGACCGAGAAGACGAAATGCCTCGTCGGCGAGGTTGATCATCTCCTTGAGATACCTGACATCACACATCACGCCGTGCGCTTCGAACCCCTGGGCCTGCAAGTGCGCGACCGCCTGCTCCAGCGACGGCTTATCGACGTCGGCGAGCACGACACGCGCTCCCCGCCTTGCGAACTCGGTTGCGGTGGCGAAACCGATCCCGTTTGCACCACCGGTGATGACGGCGCCTTTGCCTTCATATCCGTTCATGGCGCGACGGTAGCCGATGGGCCGCGGCCCGCGGCGACGGCCCCGGTCAGTGGGCGGAAAGCTACTTCAGACAGCTGCCGCCGTCGACCGGTAGCGTGACGCCGGTGACGTAACGCGCCTCGTCGGATGCTAGAAACAACACCGCGTTGGCGATGTCCTCGGGCTCGACCCAGCCGATCGGCAGGGTGTGCATCAGCTGACCGACGACCTTCATGTCCTCGGGGCCGGGGTTTTCCAGATCGGGACGGAACAGCTTCATCGTGCCGTCGTTCATGAACAGCGGGGTGTTGACGTTGGTCGGGTGCACAGAGTTGACGCGGATGTTCTGCGCGCCGAGCTCGACGGCGAAGGTGCGCATCAAGCCGACCACACCGTGCTTGGCGGCGACGTAGTGACCGCAGTGCGGGTAGGCCTTGAGGCCGCCGACCGAGCTGGTGAGGATGATCGAGCCGCCGTTGCCGCCCGCGAGGATATGCGGCACACCGGCTTTCACCGTCTTCCACACGCCGCCGAGGTTGATGTCGATCATCGCGGTCCAATCGGCTTCGCTGGTCTTGTCCAGCGTCTGGCCACCATTGCCGATGCCTGCGTTGGCGACGATGATGTCGAGCCGGCCGAGCTGCTCGACGCCGGTGTCCACCGCGGCCTTGAGCGCGTCGTAGTCACGGACATCGACCTCGGCGGTGTAGATCCGGCGGTTGTGGCCCTTGACCAGATCTGCGGTCTCGGCAAGATCCTCGGGCGTGGACGCGGCGATCAGATCCACGGTTTCGATCTTCTTACAGATGTCCACGGCGATGATGTCGGCACCTTCTTGGGCCAACCGCACCGCGTGCGCGCGGCCCTGACCGCGGGCCGCACCGGTGATGAATGCGACCTTGCCTTCGACTCGACCCGCCATCATTTCCTCATTTCATTACTTGTGATTACTCAACCGATGACCGCCGGCATCGTGTCCCAGCCACGCACGGTGGACGTCGGAGACAATGCGGCACGGTTGAGGTCGACTTGCCATTCGGGGAAGCGCTTCAAGATCTCCTCGAGCGCGATCCGCCCCTCCAGCCTCGCCAGTGCGGAGCCCAGGCAGTAGTGGGTACCGACGCTGAAGGAGAGGTGCTGGCGCGGTTCGCGGTGAATGTCGAAAACGTCGCCGTTCGGCGGGAATTGGCGGTGATCGCGGTTCGCGGAACCGATGAGCATCATCATGGCGCTGCCCTCTGGCACCGTCTGGCCGTAGTAGGTGATGTCGCGGGTCACGTAGCGTGCCACGTGTGGAGCCGGCGGTTCGAAGCGCAGAAGTTCCTCGATGGCCGCGGGAATTAGTGCGGGGTTCTCGGCCAGCTCGCGCCGCTGGTCGGGATGCTCGGCCAGCACCTTGCCGGCCCAGCCGATCAGCCGGGTGGTGGTCTCGTTGCCTGCGCCGGACACCACGCTGATGTAGGTGAGCAGCTCCTCGCGAGTCAGTCGCCGCGTGACGCCCTTCTCGTCGGTGAACTCGACGTCCAGCAGATCGGTCATGATGTCGTCGGAGGGATGCTCGGCACGCCAGTCGATGAATCCGGCGAAGAACTCGCCGGTGTTCATGCCTTCGGCTGCCGCCTTCATCGGCTTTCCCGCCTCGGTGCGCATCTGGTCGTTCGTCAAATCCCTTGCGGCTTCTTGGTATTCATCGGGAATCCCGAGGAGCATGCCGATCACCCGCATCGGCATCTGCGCGCCGAGGTCGCCGACGAAGTCGAAACTGTCTCCGTCGGTAATCGGATCCAAACTGTGCGAACAGAATTCGCGGATCTTGGGTTCGAGGTCGTTGATCTTGCGCGGCGTGAACATGCGGGCCAGCAGTTTGCGGTGCACGTCGTGGATCGGTGGGTCTTCGAAGATGATCACGCCGGGCGGGATGTCGATGTTGGCTTTGATCAGCTCAATGATCGCCCCGCGGGCCGAGCTGAACGTCTCGTGGTCGACGAGCGCTCGGTCGACATCGGCGAACCGGCTCAACGCATAGAAGTCATGCTGCTCGTTGTAGTACAGCGGCGCCTCTTCGCGGATCGCCCGGAACGCCCGGTATGGATCGGCATTGATCTCCACGTCGTACGGGTCGTAGTAGACGCCGTCGGGTGCAGTCACGGTCACGGAGCTTCGCCTCTCGCTGCGGGCGCAGAGTTGGTAGCGCTGAGAATCTGCGGCAACTCTGTCACCAGCCACCTGCGGGTGTCAACGCGGAATCCGTTTTCGCTACTCATAATTCTCTGTTAGGGAGAATAGAATTCTCCTAATACTGGTTTTGTGCGATATGCGAACGCTTTTGCGTCATCTGCCGGCCCCGTCGCGAAAGCGCAGCAACGCTTCCTGGGCGTAGGACGCGACGAGGGTGCCGTCTTCGGTGCGGAACGGCTGGTGACACACACCGTGTGAGAGGTGACGGCGGAGGTGAACAAGTCGGTCCAGAGATCCGGGAGGCGGTCAGTGTAAGTTAAATTCTCGCTGACCGGTAACCCGGTTCTCGCCGGCTATTTGCCGACGAAACCTCGCGAGCAGAAGTCCCAGACCTCATCGGCGGTGATGGGATGCGCGGAGTCGTCGTCCGGCCCGCCGCTGGACTGGGCGATGAACATGACCGTTTGCATGGTCATTGCCGCCATCCGGCGCGGGTTGATGCCGGCGCGCAGCTCATTGGCATTGCCTGCGGCTTCCATCAATTCGGCGAGCAAAGTAACAAGGGGCGCGTGAGCGACTTTGACCTCGGCGGGATGTGAGACCAGCAATCGCGGAGCAAAGTCGGTGAACAGCGGCCTCTTGGCTGTCGGGTCGGGCCGCGAAGACTCGAACAGCAACTCGACGGCGACCTTCAGCCCGTCAATCGGGTCATCGTGGTTGGCGGTGGCGGCCCGAATCTGGTCGGCCGAACGGCTCAACGCGTCTTCGAACAGCGCCAGCAGCAGTTCGTGCTTGCCGTCAAACTGCAGGTAGAAGCTCCGTAGCGACTGGCGAGACCGATCGACGACCTCTTGCACGGTGAAGTCTGTGCTGCCCTTCTCGATGATGATGGCCTGAGCCGCATCCAAGAAGCGCTGGACGCGTTGCGCGGCCCGCAGCTTTGCCGTCTTGATCGACCGCTCGACGGCGCGCTGTTTCCAGGCCGGCTCTTCGCTTGGGCTGGTCACGGACGGCTCAGTTGATTGCCGCGAGGGGAGAACATGGTTGGACTGTACCGGAGAACGCCGTGTCATTGGTGTGCTAGCCCCCTCGCGGGACGACGTGTCTGAGATTGTAACTTTCCCTGCACGAGAATACTATTCTCTCGCTGCTCTCCATGGAAGCAGAACCCGAATTACCGGTCGGCGAGGGAGGGTTTATGCAATTGACCTTCGATACCGACGTCGAGGCGTTCCCGACCGACAGTCCCGGCGTTGCGCGCCGGCCTTTTGCATCGGCGTCTGGCCTCGACGACCAAGATTTCAACGAGGTGTTCTTCACCGATGTGCGCGTGCCGGCCGAAAATCTGGTCGGAGAGATCAACCCGGGGTGGCGAGTCGCCACCGGGTCTCTGGGTCACGAGCGCACCATGCTCTGGATGGGCTACGCTGACCAATTGCGGGAAATGACTGAGGATTCCGGCCGTCCAATGAACTGGAACGCGATCGCTACGCCACGCTGGTGATGGATTGCGAGGCGCTGCGATTGCTCGGTTCGGTGGCGCTGGCGCGTGCCGCCCGTGGTGAAGAAGATGTGCCGGGCCAGTCGCTGCTCAAGTTGCTCGGGTCCGAGGCGGTGCAGACCGCGACCGAACACGTGCTGGGTGCCGCGAGTGTCGACGGGCTGATGCACCCCGCCGTCACCGGACCGTATGCCCCGTTGAACTTGGATTCCCATTACGGCAGCTGGTTCGATCGCTACTTCCGCAGCTTCGCCGCGACCATCGCCGGCGGCACGTCCGAAATTCAGCGGAACATCATCGCTCAGCGGATACTCGGCCTGCCTCGCAACTGATCGGGTGCCGCATTCGTCACATGCGTTGCGGTGCGCCGAAGATAGTCGAATTGCCCGCCTCCGAGCGAATTACCACTGATTGCATAAGCGCGTGATCGCCGAATTCGCTCGTAGGCGGGCACATCGGTACTTGGTTCTGTCCGATGTCCGATGTCCGATGTCCGATGCCCGATACCCGATGCGACTGGTGTGAGCCCGGCTCAGAGCTGCACCAAACGCGGCGCAAATCCCTTGGCGCGCAGAGTCGCCCCGGCTTCTCGGGTAAGTTCGCGTGAGCTACCGAGCAGGCCGTCCAGAACCAACGCGCGCTTGATATGTCGGTGCAGTTCATGCTCAGCGGTGAAGCCGATACCGCCAAGCACCTGCTGGCAGTGACGCGCCGCGGTCAGCGCGGCCTGGCCTGCGGCGGCCTTGGCGAGCAGCAAGCTCAGCTCGTCAGGTTCGGCTGCAGCGGCCAGCAGGGTGGCCTCCGCGCCTTCGATGGCGACCAGCGTCTCGGCCAGCCGATGTCGGATCGCCTGAAACGACGCGACGGGTCGACCAAACTGGCTGCGGTCCAAGGCGTGCTGGCGCGCGAGCGACAACATTGCGCGGGCGGCACCCACCAGCCACCACCCAAGCGCATGCCGTCCGGCAGCAACCGGCGTTGAATCACCCTCAGGCACAGGGTGTATCGGCAAATCGCCGCCGAGCACTGAGCTCGGCTCGCCGGTCCGAGCCCAGACAACCCAGGATCCGCCCGTGTATCGCATCGGCACCGTGCCGCCGCCTTCACGACCGGCCGCACGTAGCACGACGTCGTTGAGCACCGGGGCATGAGCGCCGGTCTCACCAAGCAACCGGAACACCAAAGGGACTGCGGATTCTGGCATTTCGTCCAGCATCTCGAGCCAGCCCAGGCCGGCCAGTGCGGCGTCGAGTTGCTGGCCGGACGCCGTGGTCATTGTCTTACGCAAGCCGTCTTCGAGCAGCCGCAAGGATTCGCTGTCCACGCTCACTCCTTGCCCAGATCCAGCAGCCGGCGCGCAATGATGTTGCGCTGGATCTCAGCGGTGCCGCCATAGATGGTCGCCGCTCGCGAGTAAAGGAATTCGGAGCGCCAGGGTGTGTCGTCCAGCTCCAGTGTCCCGGGCAGCAGGTCACGCACGGTGTCGTAGAGCCGCTGCTCGGCGCCGGCCAGCAACACTTTGTCGATCGATGTCTGCGGCCCCAGCGGTTCGCCGTCGGCCAAGCGGTGCTGCGTTGCCCGAGAGCGGCAGCGCAGCGTGTGCAAGGCGAGATATGCTGCGCCGAGCTCATATTCGTCAGGATCGCACATTTCCGCGATCAGCTCGTCGAGGCGCGAGTAGAGGTAAGCGATGCGCTGCCAGAAGCAGGTGGACCGCTCGTAGGGCAGCAGGTCCATCGCGAGTCGCCAGCCATCGCCCGGCTGGCCGAGCATGCGTTCCGCAGGCACCACCACGTCGTCGTAGTACACCTCGCAGAATTCGTCGACCCCGTGCATTGTCCGCAGCGGCCGAATGGTGATGCCGGGAGTGTCCAAGTCGACGAAGAACGCGGTGATGCCGTCGTGGCCGGGTGCGGTGCGGGTGAGCAGAACACACCGGGTGGAGAACTGCGCGAAGCTGGTCCAGACCTTTTGCCCATTGACGACCCAGTTGTCCCCGTCCTGGACCGCGCGGGTAGTCAGCGACGCCAGGTCGCTGCCCGATCCCGGCTCGGAAAAGCCCTGACACCATTGCTCTTCGCCCCTGAGTAGGCGTGGCACCATTTCGGCGGCGAGTTCTGCGGGCGCGTAGTCGATCATCGTGGGCGTCAATACCTCGAGCATCGAATAGGGACCAGGTTCGGCCAGGCGTCGGCCCACTACCTCTTCGCCCACAACCGCGCGAAGCATTGCCGGACCACCCAATCCGCCGACTTCGACAGGCCAGCCGTATCGCATCCAATCGGCGTCATACAGTGCCCTGAGCACCCGGGTGTATTGCCGCATATGGCCCTGCAGCGAATGATCCGGCCCGGGCGTGAGGTCGTGCTCGTCGAGCCAGGCCCGAAGATCCGCCCGGAACTGCTCGACCTTCATGCAGGCGGGCGTCCTACTGCATGCGGGCGGCCCGAGTCGTGTGTGCCGCTGCGCCGGATAAAGGTCATGGCACGGGTTTTCAGCCGCCACCCGTCGGCGGTCCGCACGTAGTTGTCCTTGTAATAAACGATCCGCATGTCGTGGGTGGCGTGGTCGATGAAGCAGAGTGGTTGGGTTCCGGTCGCGGTGTCGCCGTCCAGATCGATCACCGGGGTCGCGGTCATGAACAAGCCTTTGGGGGCTGCGTCCACCAGCACCGGAAACCGGTCCAGCGAATATGTTTCGCCGAACGCACTGTAGGTACCGTCGGGGGTGAAGACCGCGACCAATCCGTCGAGGTCTTCCTGCGTGATCGTCACCGCGTAGCGAGCCAGCAATTGCTGGATCTCGACAAGGTCCTCAATTCGGTTGGACATAAACCTTGCCGCCTTTCATCACGAAGCCCACCTTCTGGGTTACGCCGATGTCGGACAATGGATCCCCCGGCACGGCGATGATATCGGCAACATGGCCCTCGGCCAGCCTGCCTCGGTCGGTCACATTGATGAGATCGGCGGCCACCACGGTGGCGGCCCGCAGCACCGCCAACGGCGGCAGCCCCCAGTCGACCAGCGTGACAAGCTCGTCGGCGTTCTTGCCGTGCGGAATGGCGGGAGCGTCGGTTCCGACCGCGATCTTCACGCCGGCTTCGTAGGCCGCCAGGATCGAGGTCCGCGACTTCGGGAACATCTCTGCGGCCTTGGCCTGAAGCTCGGGCGGGGCATGCGAGACGTCCATTCCTTCCGCCAGCCGTCGCGTCGAAACCAGAAACGTGCCGCGCTCGACCATCAACGCGATCGCCTCGTCGTCGATCAGGAACCCGTGCTCGATGCAGTCGATACCGGCCTCGACGGCGTGTTTGACCGCTTCGGCGCCATGTGTGTGCGCGGCCACCCGCATCCCACGCCGATGGGCCTCGTCGACGATCGCGCGCAGCTCCTCATCCGAATAGTGCTGTGCGCCAGGCGGTCCCGTCATTGACATGACGCCGCCCGAACAGCAGACCTTGATCAGCTCCGCGCCGTGTTTGATCTGGTAGCGCACCGCCCTGCGGATCTCGTCGACCCCGTTGGCGATGCCCTCCTCGACCGTCAACTCCAGTACGTGCGGCGCGAACGCGGCGAACATCGTCGGGTCCAGATGCCCACCGGTC
>NZ_DASXHW010000206.1:0-13023 GCF_036488105.1 Mycobacterium sp.
GATTTGGCGTGGAACATCGTCGTGAAGAAACATCGCGGGGATTTGCGCGTGGAGTCCGTGCCCGGCGATACCCGCTTCATCGTGTTGCTGCCCCTGGAAAAACCGCGCGTCGAGGATTTGGCGGATCCCGATCTGGATGAAGAACTGACGGAATAGCGGCATCACGGCGCAGGTTGGAGACACCATGACCGATACTGCTGCGAGCAAGCCCAACCTTGGCCGGTTCGGATCGTTCGGACGCGGCGTCACGCCTGCACAAGCCAAAGACATCGAAGCCCTGGGTTACGGGTCTGTCTGGGTCGGTGGTTCACCGCCTGCCGAGCTCGAGTGGGTGGAGCCCATTCTCGAAGCGACGACGACGCTGCAGGTAGCCACCGGCATCGTCAACATCTGGTCGGCGGCGGCCAAACCGGTGGCCGAGTCGTTCCATCGCATCGACCGCGCCTACCCGGGCCGTTTCCTGCTGGGGATCGGCGTCGGGCATCCCGAGGCGGTCACCGAATACCGCAAGCCGTACGACGCGCTGGTGGAGTACCTCGACCAGCTCGACGAGTACGGGGTCCCGGCCAATCGCCGGGTCGTTGCGGCCTTGGGCCCGCGGGTGCTCAAGCTTTCGGCAGAGCGCAGCGCCGGCGCGCACCCGTACCTGACCACGCCGGAGCACACCGCGCAGGCCCGCGAGCTGATTGGCCCGTCCGCGTTCCTGGCGCCCGAACACAAGGCGGTGCTGACCACGGATCCGGAGAAGGCTCGCGCGGTCGGCCGCAGGGCGCTCGATATTTATTTCAACCTGGCCAATTATCGAAACAGCTGGAAGCGGCTGGGGTTCTCCGACGACGAAGTCAACCGGCCGGGCAGCGACCGCCTGATCGATGCGATGGTGGCTTATGGCACGCCGGTTGCGATCGCGGCGCGGATGAAGGAACACCTCGACGCCGGTGCCGACCACGTGCCTGTGCAGATCCTGACCAAAGATGAAAACCTGGTGTCGGCTCTGGCCGAACTGGCGGGGCCGCTTGGGCTGAATCCGGCGTGACGGAACACAGGGGGAGCTAGATGACCGAGGGTGCTTCGCTGAAACTCGACCTGGGTCGCTACGGCGTCTGGCTTCCCAATCGATCTCTCAGCCCGAACCTCGCCCATCAGATCGAATCGCTGGGCTACGGGGCCGCCTGGATCGGCGGTTCTCCCGATGCCGATCTGGCTTGGGTGGAACCGGCTCTGGCGGAGACGTCATCGCTGCAACTGGCGACCGGGATCATCAACATCTGGGCGTCGCCGGCCGCCGACGTGGCTGAGTCCTATCACCGGATCGAAAACGCTTACCCGGGGCGCTTTTTGCTGGGTATCGGCGTGGGTCACCCCGAGCACACCGGCGATTACAAAAAGCCCTACGACGCGCTCGTCGAGTATCTTGACGAGCTCGACAGCGCATCGGTGCCGACCAGCCGGCGGGTGCTCGCTGCCTTGGGCCCCAAAGTGCTCGCTCTCTCCGCGGAACGCAGCGCCGGCGCCCACCCGTACCTCACCACGCCGGAACACACCGCTCACGCGCGCCAGCTGCTCGGCAACACGGTGTTCCTGGCCCCCGAACACAAGGTCGTCCTGACCACCAATGCCAACGAGGCGCGTGAAATCGGCCGGAAAACCGTCGACTTCTACCTCGGGCTGAGTAACTACGTGAACAACTGGCGGCGGCTCGGGTTCACCGATGCCGATGTCCGTAAACCCGGCAGCGACAAGCTGATTGACGCCGTCGTCGCCCACGGCACGACCGAGCAGATCGCCGCGCGCCTCAACGAGCATCTCGAGGCCGGCGCCGACCATGTGGCGATCCAGGTGCTGGGCGGCCCCGACGGCAAGCTGGTAGGCGCACTGGAAGAGCTGGCCGGGGCACTGGGTTTGACACCTCCGAGCTAAGGGCCGCGCTAGAGTCTTCTCCATGCGGCTGCTGGTCACCGGTGGCGCCGGCTTCATTGGCGCCAATTTCGTGCACGCCACCATTCGCGACCATCCGGACGACGCGGTGACGGTCTTGGACGCCATGACCTACGCGGGCAGCCGCGAATCGCTGGCTCCCGTCGAGAACGACATCAGGCTGGTACACGGCGACATCACTGACGCGGAACTCGTTTCCCGATTGGTCGCCGAGTCGGACGCGGTGGTGCATTTCGCGGCCGAAACCCATGTGGATAACTCGCTGGCCGATCCGGCGTCGTTTGTGCATGCCAACGTGATCGGGACGTTCACCATTCTGGAAGCGGTACGCCGCCACGGGGTGCGGCTGCATCACGTCTCCACTGACGAGGTCTACGGCGACCTGGAGCTCGACGATCCGCAACGGTTCACCGAGTCCACGCCGTATAACCCGTCGAGTCCCTACTCGTCGACCAAGGCGGCCTCCGACCTGCTAGTGCGGGGTTGGGTGCGTTCCTACGGCGTGTGTGCGACGATCTCGAACTGCTCCAACAACTATGGGCCCTATCAGCACGTGGAGAAGTTCATCCCGCGGCAGATCACCAATGTCCTCACCGGGCGGCGGCCGAAGTTGTACGGCAACGGGGCCAACGTCCGGGACTGGATCCACGTCGATGACCACAACGACGCGGTGCGCCGCATCCTCGACGGCGGTCGGGCTGGGCACACCTACCTGATCGGCGCCGACGGGGAACGCGACAACCTTTCGGTGCTGCGGACTCTGCTCGAGTTGATGGGACGCGATCCCGACGACTTCGACCACGTTGTCGACCGAGCCGGCCACGACCTCCGGTATGCGATCGATCCGTCTCAACTGAGCAATGAATTAGGCTGGGCGCCAAAGCATACCGACTTCGCCGAAGGGCTGCGCACCACCATCGAGTGGTATCGCGACCACGAATCCTGGTGGCGGCCCCTCAAAGACGCCGCCGAGGCTCGCTACGAACGACAGGGTCAATGACGTGCAGGTCCGGGAACTCGACATAGCCGGAGCATGGGAAATTACGCCTGCGGTGCATCCCGATTCGCGTGGACTGTTCTTTGAATGGCTCACCGACCGCGGTTTCACCGAGTTCGCGGGGCATAGCCTGGATGTCCGGCAGGCCAACTGCTCGGTGTCTGCGGCCGGGGTGCTGCGCGGCCTGCATTTCGCTCAGCTGCCACCGAGCCAAGCCAAATACGTGACCTGCGTGTCCGGCTCGGTATTCGATGTCGTTGTCGACATCCGGGTAGGCTCACCGACCTTCGGCCGCTGGGATGCAGTGGTGCTCGACGACCGCAGCCGCAAATCGGTCTATCTATCCGAAGGTCTGGCACATGGTTTCGTTGCGCTGCAAGATAATTCGACGGTTATGTATCTCTGCTCAACGGAGTACAGTCCGCAACGCGAACACACCATCTCCCCGACTGACCCGGCGTTGGCGATCGACTGGCCGAGCGAACATGAGCTGCTGATCTCCGACCGCGACGCCGCCGCGCCCACTTTGGACGAGGTGCGCGCAGCCGGTTTGTTGCCCAGTTGGGAAGAAGTCCGGGCTTTCGTCGAGGGCCTGCGCTACAGCTAGAACGGCGGGCGCCGACTCGATGGGGGTTTCCCGCTGCGCGACAGTTTGATTCCGGCGCATCCGGGTATCCGACTCGGGGGTAGGGCAGCGTGCCCCCTTTTCGGCGTCGAGGAGGTCGTCATGCTTCATCAACTGTTGTTGGCCGGCTACAGCCAACCAGAGGCCGCGGGCTTCATCCTGCGCGGCATCAAAGGCATTTTCGTCGCGATCGGCAGCGTCGTAGCGGCGATCGTGTGCGCGCTCATCGCAGCGACCAAGGGCCGCAACCCATTCGGCTGGGGCATCCTCGGATTGTTTTTCAGCATCCTGACGCTGATCGTGGTGATTGTGATCCCGTCCAAGAAGTAGTTGGGAACACCTCGTCCTATAACGGCGGTCGATCGTGATCACTGGCGGGTGGGAGGCGCGCGCCGCCGGTTGTGTCGGCGTTCGGCGGCAACGTAATTGGCCCGCTTCTGGGCGCGCGCGCGTCGGCGCCTGCGCATCATCGCGGTGCGGTCACCGCGATAGTCGACGGGTGGATCCGCTTCGGGGCGTTGGTATGCCGGCCGTCTGCCCGGATGGCGATGTCCACACCAGCGCGCGGTGGTGGCAGATACGATCTTGCTTGACTACGACCAGCAAGGCGGGGAAATCTGACGGTCCAGATTCACGAGCAGCGGACGATCGCAGCATCGCCGGAACGGGTCTTCGCCTGGCTACTCGACCCGGCCAACCTGACCATCTCTCCTTGGTTTCGCACAGCCGCTTGGGTAACGGACTCGTCGGGTCCAGGCGTAGGGGCGACGCGGGAACTGAAAGGATTTGGCTTCTGGGTGCGCGAGCAGATCACGGCCTATGACCCGCCCCGTAGCTGCGCGTATCGCGTTGTCGGGAGCTTCCCACCCGCGCATCAAAACGGGACGCTCACATGTACTCCGAAGGGCGACGGAACGTATATCGATTGGGCAAGCGACTACACGATTCCAGCTCGCGGGGGCGGCAAGCTGGTCGAGGTACTTACCGCGCCGCTGATTCGCTCGTTTGCCTTCCGCGCGATCCTCACTGGCTGCGCGAAGGCATTAGAGAGCTAGTGGCACCGAATTGCGAAAGAACATTTTGGTCGCGGGCTTCTTGCCGGCGTCGCTGCCTGTCGGGCTGTTGAGGCTGCGTTCCTTAGCGGATGCTGAGCGACTCCGGAGATCAACATGCGGCCGTGGTATGTAGCCGCCGACTGCCCGCTCTTCCCGACCAATCAAATTAGATGACCGTTGAGCAGCGTCGATGCTGCAAAGCGGGTTGGCGGGGAAAGAAGCGGAGTTGCCGAAGAAATTTTGCTCAAAATCCTGCTGAAAACAAAACCCAAGGCTTACCTTAAGCAAACCTGAGACCCCGCGCCCCTTGTCTAGGGAGTACCGACGATGGCTGATCGACGCGGCACCAAGCACAATCCGCACTCGCGCAACGCGATGACCCGCCGTCGTCAGCGTGCAGTCGTGTTGACCGGCGCGATCAGCATGTTTTTGACACTGGGGCTGGGGTCGCTGGCCAATCCGCCGAAAGCCGCGGCCGATGAGTTTGACGTGGTCATTGACCAGGTCCTCAATGCGATCACCGCTTCGTTGGGTGATATGGCTGCCGGTGCGGCGGCGGTTCCCGAGCTGGGCAGTCTGAGCTTGGGTGCCACCGAGTCGGCCGCAGGTGTGGGGGCCAGCCCGGCTGATGCCTTGCAAGGGCTAGAACAGGATTGGATTAACAGCGGCTTTGGTCAGCAGGTTGACACCCTGATCAATAGTTGGTTCAACCTGGTCGATCCCAGCAGCAGTGCGTGTGGGTTGATCTGTGACGGCGCTGACGGTCAAGGTGGCGGGTTGATCTTCGGTGATGCCGGCAATGCTGCGCAGCCGATGAGTGAGAACTTGCTGGTCAACCCCAGCTTCGAAACGGCCGACCCGTCCGGGTCGGGCTTTAGCGGGGTGACCATTCCGGGCTGGACGGAGAGCGGCACCCCGACCGTGATCGCCTATGGCACCCAGGGCGGTTATCCGTTGGGACTGTCATCTCCGTTCCCAAAGTTCTTCGACTTTCCACAGACCGCGCCCCCGGGGGCCGGGGACAATTTCGCCGGCGGCGGACCCGTGGCCACGTCGACCATCAGTCAGACCGTCGGCCTCGGCGGCGAAGGCGGAAAGCCGTTCACGCTGAGTGCAGATCTCGGCGGCCAAGGCTGGGACCCGTCCGTCGCCTCGGTGCAGGTCACCTTCTACGGCGACCAGGCGCACACGCACGTTCTGGGCACCGACTCGCTCAACCCGGTCACGGTATGGGATCGCTTGGGTTTCACCGGGTTTGAGGAACGCGACATCTCCGGGACGGTCCCGGTGGGCACCACCTCCGCCGAGGTGACCACGACCTTCACCGACCACGACACGTTCCTCGGCAACTACAATGGCTCCTACGCCGACAACGAGTCATTCACCGTCGGCGATCCAAACCTCACCCCGGCGGCGCTCACCCCACCGACGCCCCACGTCGGCCAACTGGATCACGTGTTCCTGATCTACATGGAGAACAAGGGTGCCGGCGACATCGTCGGCAGTCCCAACGCTCCGTACATCAACAGTTTGATCGACAACAACCCGCATGACACCAACTACTTCGCGCTGGGCCACCCCAGCGATCCCAACTACATCCGGCCCTTAGGCGGATCCGACTTCGGCATCGACTACAACCCCACCTCCAACGTCATCGACGCGCCCAGCCTCATGCAAGAAATGGATCAGGCGAATATATCGTGGGCCGGCTACGCGCAGAGCATGCCCACTCCGGGTGACCTCGTGTCATCGGGTGACTACTCCGTCGACGAATTACCCTTTGCCCAATTCAACTACGTCTTCGACAACACCCCCACCTACCTGCAGGAACACCTGCTCCCGCTCACACAGTTGTCCACCGATCTCCAGGACCCGAGCAAGTTCCCGGAATTCACCTGGATCGCTGCTAACGAGGCCAACAACATGGAAGGCCCGATCAATACTCCTTCTGGCATTGCCCAGTTCATTGAAAGCCAGCTCACGAACCATCAGTACAACGTCGCGGCCGGCGACCAGTTCGTCCAGCAAGAAATCTCCACTATTGAACACTCGCAAACGTGGAATGACCCGACGCAAAAGGACGCGATCATCCTCACGTTCGACGAGGACAACAACAACCTGTCACTGGGCTTCGGTAACGAGGGCAACAACGTTCCAATGATCGTCATCCCGAACGGGGGCGCCGTGACGGATGGGGGGATGGAATCCGGCCCCTTCACCACCAGTGACTACTACAACGAGTACAGCCTGATGGCCACGATTGAAGACGCCTTGCGTACTACGCCCGGAACCCTGGACCCGCTCACTGCCAACGACATGTACGCCACACCCATGAATGCTTTCTGGAAAGCAATGCCAGCGACTGGCTGAAATACACATCACTGGACGGTCTCTGAACAGCATAAACGTGTATCGAGGGCCCACGGTCAGAACGGCGGCGGTTCGTCGTTGGCGATGATCCGCGCTTCTTCGCAGGGCTGTTCGCGCAGTCGTGCGTTCCGGTTGTGCCGCCGTTCGGCCGCAACGTAATTGGCCCGGTTCTGGGCCCGGGTACGTCGACGCTTGGGCATCATCGCGGCTCGGTCAGCGCACCGCGGCCGGTGAGGAACCGGCTCGGGCACCTCGATGGGTAGGCACAGGCTGGGAAAGAGCAGGGCGCTGCCCGGCGTGGTCACATAGGTCTGCCCCGACGGCGACGTCCACACCAGCGTGCCGTCGGGTAGTTGCTGGTCGTGCCAGCCCCAGAACGTTTTGATCAAATGATGAAGGCGGCAAAGGCATTTGAGGTTAGACGCGTGTGTCCGGCCGCCATCAGCGTGCGGGATCGTGTGGTCGACATCGCAGCGCACCGCGGGCTTATCACAGCCGGGGAACCGGCACGTCAGATCGCGGCAACGCACAAAATCCGCAAGGGACTGCGACGGCGTGTAGCCACGCTCCGGCGCCGCATCGGCGGGATGGACCAATGGACGAAGTTTGGCTGACTTGGCCAAATCGGCGATCAGCTCCGCGGGAATCAGCGCATCGGATCCGATCATCGAGCCAGGCGTCTGCGCAGCGCCATCGAGGCTGGCCTGATCGGCGATCACGTGGATCACCACCGGGCTTGGCGTCGGCGTGGCTGCGGCCGGGCAGCGGGGCTGCCCACAACGACAGCTCAGCCGATCGGCCCCGACCGCCATAGTTCCCATGGCATCGGCGCGGCGCTGGTTGCGGGTGCGCGGGTCATCCGCACATACCGTGGCGGCGATGGCGTCCAGACGGGCATCGACCGCGTGGGCGTCGGTGGTGATCAGCCGGCCGAATATCTCGGTCAGGCCATCCGCGTCGCCCCAGATCGACACTTCCCGATCGCCGCGCCGTTCATGACGCCGCCGCACCGCATCACGGTCGGCGCGGGCAACAACCCGGTCCACGTAACCGCCCAGTCGGCCCTGCGTTATCCCGGGCCACCGCGCGACCTTCACCGCCAACTCAGCGTCGACGGCAGCCAGCACATCAGCATCAGTGATCAAGTCAGTGCGATAGACGATCGTCTGAAATGTCCGATAGTCAATATCGCCGGCCCGCAACAACTCGCCCACACTCGGCAGCCGCAACCGCATCGCCCGCGAGTACTCCAGATAGCTCGCGGCCAACCCCTGGGTGATCCCCAACGCCGCAGCCACCTCCGCGGTGATCGGCTCCTGCGTGTCGGTACACCACGTCTCCCGCTCGCCGACCTGCCGCAACCACAGCACATCGAGCTCTCCAATTAGGGCCAGGCGCTGACCTGCTGCCCGATTCTCCGTCCGCACCGCGGCACGCAACCGCTCCAGCGGGGAAGACGCATCTTCGAACATACATTCGATTATGTCATGGCCGTCCGACAAGCATTGGATTCGCGAGTCGAGCAAACTCCACTTCGGCGAGCCGGAGTATTGAGTAGACATGGAACAGCATGCAGAACCTTAGGGCGCAGAAAGTCGGTTGCGAGGTAGCCCGCAATCGGCACTACGACGGGGCCGTTGTGCAACGCCAGCGGTTGCTCACCGTGGTGGCCGTGATCGGGGGCTCTGTCACGGCGGGCTTCGGCGTCATGCAGTTGATCTTCAGTAATAGCTTCGGGAACATCGGGTTTATCAACCTTGGCACTGTCGCGCTCTATGCGGTCATCCCATCGTTGTATCGATTCGGTGAGCTGGTCGCGCCACTCGCTTTGATCATGGTGGCCTATGTGTCGATGACCTTCGTGTGCTGGCATTTGGGCACCGGCACCGGTGTTGAGTTCTACTTTCTGATCGCGGCCGTAGCAGCTGTCATGGTGGTCGGTATCGAGCGCATCTGGCTGGCCATCGCAGTTGCTGCCATCGGTGTAAGCCTGGTTATCACACTGGAATTCAGCGTCCCGCGTGACACCGGCGCTGAGCCCGCATGGTTCGTCACAGTGGGATTCATCGTCAACACCATCGGCGCCGGCGTGCTGGCAGTCGCGATGGTCTGGTACGGGCTGCGCCAGATCGCCAGCGCCGAGGCCGCGATGGAACAGGAATACCAGCGTTCCGAAGCATTGCTGGCCAACATCCTGCCGGCCAGCATCGCCAAACGGCTCAAAGACCGCTCGAATTCGGTCATCGCCGACAAATACGATGACGCCTCAATCCTTTTCGCGGACATCGCCGGTTACACCGAGCGGGCCGGCGACACCCCACCGGAGGAGTTGGTCGCCTTCCTCGACGACCTCTACACCAGCCTGGATGCGTTGGTAACCGAGCACGGTTTGGAGAAGGTGAAGACCAGCGGTGACGCCTACATGGTGGTCAGCGGCGTCCCACAAGCACGTCCCGACCATCTTGAAGCACTGGCCGACCTCGCCCTCGACATCGCGAACGCCGTTGCCGGGCTTACTGATTCGCGCGGGCGCGCCGTCCCGCTGCGGATCGGCATGGCGAGCGGGCCGGTGGTAGCCGGCGTGGTCGGATCACAGCGTTTCTTCTACGACGTATGGGGCGACGCCGTCAACGTCGCATCCAGAATGGAATCCACCGTGGCTGTCGGACGCATTCAAGTGCCGCAGCCGGTTTACCAGCGACTCCGCGATCACTTTGTCTTCGAGGAACGTGGCGACGTCGAGGTCAAGGGCAAAGGCGTCATGCACACCTGGTATCTGGTTGGCCGAAACGGTGGCCGGCCAGACCCGGCGGCAAGTTAGGGCAATGGACCACGACGATCCCCATCAACGCATCGCCGAGTCCGAAGCGTGGAACGACAGCCGTAAGTCCGCCTGGGGTTTGGACGGCACTTGCTATCGGCGCCGGCCTTCTCGGGTGGGGCTCGTTTCGGCTGTGGAAGGCGTGGCGCGCCCGCAATCGCAGCTAGCTTTGCGGTGCGCGCGCCCGTCGATGACCGGTCACAGAGACCGCCCACAGCCCGACGGCCAGCACTTCGGCGGCCACGCTGATCGCCGCGTGCGGCGCCGGCTCCCATCCGGTTTCGGAGAAACCGAAGAGCCCGACGGTGCGCGACAACACGAAAGCGCCAAGTGCGCCACCGGAAACAGCGGCCGCGGCCCACTGAAGCCACGAAGGACCACCGATCAGGATCAGCACCGCGAGCGCGAACGAGACGCTGGCCTGCACGACGAAAGCAGTCCCGATTGTCGGGATGTGCTGGTAGCCATGGACATACAGATACGCATGGCTGATCCCGGTGACTGTCAGCGCCGCCGCCATCGCCAATCTGATCAGAATCATTGCAGCATCTTTTCTTTCAAGGCAAGAGTGCTTTGGCCCCGGGTGTAGCTGACCTCACGGATACCCAGTGCGTCATGCAGTTTGCCGGCCGGCAGGGTCACCGGCTTGGGCGCCGGACCATCACCGGGCGCCGGCAGCGGATAGGCGGTGGTCGTTCCGCTGTGGAACGTCACATTGCCTTCGGTCTTGGAAAACACTTGATGGACATGGCCGTTCAGGCAGGTGACCGACGAGAAGCGACGCAGATAGCTCAGCGCCTGGGCGGCATCTTCGGTACCCCAACCCCAATCCGGATACATGGCGAATAGCGGGATGTGGCTGAACACGATGATCGGCGTGTCGCTGGGCAGCCCCGCCACGTCTTTGGCGACGAAGTCGAGTTGGTCAACACCAAGGTGCCCAAGCTTTTTCAGGTTCAGCGTGTTCACCAATGCGATCACATGCACGCCGGCGATGTCGAAGCTGTACCAACCGTCGCCGCGGGCTCCGGCGCCGAACGCGCTGCGGTACTTCTGTCCCCCGTCGTCGATCGAGTCGTGCTCACCGGGAACGGTGAACACGTGCGGGGTACGCAGCCCGGTCATCATTTGCTTGACCTGATCGAACTGGCCCGGTGCGGCCAGGTGGGTGAGGTCGCCGGTGTGGATGACGAAATCCGGTGTGTAACCGAGGCTGTTGATGCTCTCGATCGCCTGGTTGAACGAGCCCGCGACATTGGGATTGGCTTTTCCAAGAAATCCGATGTGGCTGTCGCTGACTTGGGCGAATCGCAGAGTGGGCCGGTTCGCACTGCGGGCGGCGTCGGCGGTGCCGGCGACGTGCGAGATGACTTCGCCGCCGACAACCGCCAGGCCGACGGCAGCACCGAACCATGCGCTGTGCCGGATCAACTGGCGCCGGTTCATGGCGTGGGGTTCGTCGGTCATGGCGTCACCACCACGGTCGCGTGCATATACGGGTGGATCGAGCAGACATACTCGAACGTGCCGGGCTTTGCGAAGGTGTAGGAAAATGTTGCCTGCGAACCCATTCCAGGCGAGCGGAACGATCCGTCGTTGGCGACGACGGTGTGTGGTTCCTCGTCTTTGTTGGTCCAGGTCACGGTGCTACCAGCGTGCACGGTCAGCGTGGCAGGGGCGAAAGCGAAGTTGTCGATGCTGACGGCGTTGCCGGCCACTGGCGCCGCCGGTGCCGTCGTCGCGCCGCCGGTGCCGGCCGGCATGTTCGGCATCGGCGCCATACCGCTCATTCCCGGCATTCCGGGAGTGGTGGCCGCCGACCCGAACGTCACCGACGGCGTCGTCGTCGCCGACTGCGGCGACGAGCATCCGGCCACCACCGTCAGCCCCAGCAACACAGCACGCGCGCCCCAAGATCGTGCGGGCATAGCGCTACACCTCCATCTTCGGCGAGAACGTACACGTCGCCAATAGATAGGGCGGTGGGTTACACCTCGCTAGGCCGGCTTGCTCGGCGGTGCCGGAACGAACACCTCGATGGCACCGTTTTGTTCGCGAACCATCAACGTGGGCAACCGCTTCGGAACCAGAGGCAATTGATGCGTCAGCACCTGGCCGGCGGGCGTAAACGACGTCGAATGGCACGGGCAGCGCAGCCGGTCGTCGGGCGCGTCGAACCACAGTCGGCAACCTTGGTGTGTGCACACCCCCGAGACGGCTTCGGGCTTGCCGTCGACACGACGAACGAACCCGATAACTGAGCCGACATCAAAGGGTCGCATGACCTCGTCGGGCACGTCTGCGCTGGCCGCGACCCGCATCCAGCGTCCGGTAGTCGGTGTGAGCTCCCGGGGTCCACTGTCGCCGCCGTCGGCAACCTGGCCAACATCGATCAACGCGCGATCGATGGATACCGCCGCCACCGCGGCGGCCGCGGCGGCCGACGTGCCGACGAGGACGTTCCTGCGGGTCGCAGTCGACTTCGACACCGGCTGTCCGGTGCCTGCCTGTTGCGCGGCGAGACGACGATGCAGATCGGTGAGGAACTCCTGCCGCGGAGCGTCACTGCCCAGCCGCGCCGCCTGCAGTTCGATGGCCGTTCGAATTTGCGCGGCTTCGAACTCGTCGGGCCGGAACGGCTTTGGGCGGCGGCCACGCAGCAGGTCGTCGATGTACCTGCGTAACGCGCGCGCGTTCATGATTCGCCCTTTTCGTTGACCTGTGCAGCCAGCCGCAATGCGCGATGCTGAAGCACCTTTGCATTGGCGACGGTAACCGCGAGTTCGGCAGCCGACTCCTTGATCGAACGCCCTTGCAGGAAGCGTAGTTCCAAGATCCGCCGGTAGTTGTCCGGCAACTGCTCGAGTACACCGGCGACCCGCTGCGGGGCGGTGCTGATCGCCTGCTCACTCTCGGGCGGCTGCTCGATGTCGTCGATCGAGGTGATCTCCCGACCCAGGGTCTCGCGCCAGTGCGCGGCCAAGACCGTTCGGGCGGTGGCGCGTAGGTAGCCGCGAACCTCACCGACGCTGGCGGTTAGTCGCAGCGGCCGCAACGCCGCCAAGAAGACCTCGGCGGTGAGATCCTCGGCATCGGCCCGGTTACCGACTCGCGCATAGATGGTGCGATACACCCAGGTGGCGTTGTCTTGGTAGACCGCCTCCCAGTCCGGGTAGCCGTCGCCGGACACCAACCGCAAGGGTCGTGGGCCGACGGG
>NZ_DASXHW010000292.1:0-16189 GCF_036488105.1 Mycobacterium sp.
ATATCGACGCCAACGCCTGGGTCGACCCCGAAGTTGTTGGCCTCTGCGATATCTCGCAACACGAGGTGGAGGCGCTCAAAAACCCGGCCGTTTTCGACAGACCCACGGCGCCCGTCGCGCAGCCGGCCGCCGATCCTGACAAACCCACCATGCACTGGCCCGACGCGTACGACCTTCTGGTGTCGATGAGCGACCGGGAAGTCTGGGACAACGCCAGCGAAACCACGCCCCCGGTAATCGTCGACTGATCATTGCGACTGAGCCCGACAAAGGATCACAGTGTTCACCGCCACCGTTGTTCTCAGCCTCCTGCTCGCCGCCGCCTTCCTGGGGTCAGGCGCTGCCAAGCTCGCCGGCGCCAAACAGTCCGTCGAGATCCGCGACCGACTCGGCCTCACTGCACGACTGTGGCGTGGTATCGGCATCCTCGAGGTCGCCGCGGCCGTAGGACTGGCGGTGGGCCTCGCCCTCCCCGCGGCCGGCATCGCAGCCGCGGTCGGGCTGATTCCGTTGCTGATCGGAGCGCTCGGCACGCACGCTCGTTCGCACGAGCTGTCGAAAGCTGCCCCTGCGGCGGCGCTCCTCCTACTGGCCATCGCCGCAGCGGTCACCCGGCTCGCCTCAAGCTGAAAGCAGAATCCGACATGGATGAACTCACCCACCTCATCGACGGTGAACGGGTCGCCGCCGATCAGTGGTTCCACACAGTTAACCCCACCACCCAACAGCCCTGGGCGAGAGTCGCCCGCGGATCCGCACAAGATGCCGCCCGGGCCGTGACCGCCGCGAGGGTCGCCTTCGACGAAGGCCCATGGCCTCGCATGAGTCCGGACGAGCGCGGCGTCCATTTGCATCGCCTCGCCGACCTCATCGAACAGCACACCGATGAGCTTGTTGAACTGGAAAGCACCGACATGGGCAAGCCAGTGACCCAGTGCCGCGAGCGTGACCTGCCACGCTCGGTCGCGAACTTTCGATTCTTCGCTGACTATCCGCGTTTTTGCGAAGACGAATCCCTACCGGCTAGCACCCACCACATCTACACCAGTTACGAACCCGTCGGCGTTACCGCCGCCATCAGCCCGTGGAACTTTCCGCTGATGCTGTCGACTTGGAAAGTCGCCCCGGCCCTCGCCTTCGGCAACACCGTTGTTCTCAAACCCGCAGAACAAAGCCCCGGCACCTGCACCCGTCTCGGCGAATTGGCCATCGAGGCCGGGCTACCTAGAGGCGTGCTCAACATCCTGCACGGCTACGGCCCCGGTGAAGCCGGCGAAGCCCTAACCACCACACCCGACGTCGATCTCGTGACGTTCACCGGCGAATCCAAAACCGGACGCAAAATCCTCCAAGCTAGCGGACCGACCCTTAAACGCGTCAGCTTCGAACTGGGCGGCAAAAGCGCAAACTTGGTCTTTGCCGACGCCGACCTCGACGCCGCGCTCGACTGGTCCATCAAGGCTGCCTTCACCAACTCCGGCCAAGTCTGCCTCGCCGGCAGCCGCCTCTATGTCGAGCGCACGATCTTCGACGAGTTCGTTGACCGCTTCGTCAACCTGGCCGAGCGTCTGGTGGTCGGCGACCCGACCGACCCCGCCACCGACATCGGGCCGCTGGCAAGCGAAGAACACTGGCACAAGGTGTGCCAATACTTCGACATTGCCGAAGCCGAAGGAGCCAAGCTCCTCACCGGCGGTCTGCACCGAGGCTGGTGGGTCCGGCCGACGGTGCTGGTCAACACCACCCAGGAGATGCGGATCAGCCATGAGGAAATCTTTGGACCGATCGTCACCATCGCACCTTTTGACGGCGAAGCAGACGCCATCCGGCTAGCGAATGACTCCCGATATGGCCTGAACGCCATGGTGTTCACCGAAAATGCGCGACGCGCGCACCGTGTGGCGCGCGCCGTGCGGGCAGGCACAGTCTGGGTCAACTGCTACTTCGTTCGTGATCTGCGCGCACCGTTCGGCGGCTTCAAGGACAGCGGGATCGGCCGCGAAGGAGGCAAGCACAGTCGCGAATTCTTTACCGAAGCCAAGACCGTCGTGATGGAAATATAGGTTGGCGGCGACCAGACCATGGTTTATTAGGGCACCGCGGCCAGCGACGGATTGACCTGGATGACCCGGCCGTTCTTCAAATATTGATGAAAAGAAAACTGGCCAGAGCTTATCGCTCTGACCAGCACCTTCTCAGTGGAGCTGCCGGGAATCGAACCCGGGTCCTACGGCATTCCCTCAAGGCTTCTCCGTGCGCAGTTCGCTATGTCTCTACTCGGATCTCCCGGTCACGCGAACCAGCCGAGATGACGATCCCAGTCGCTGTTTGATGTCCCCGCGGGTCCCGCGACCGAACCCGTGGGTTTGTCCCTCTAGCTGATGCCAGGGTCCGGGCCGAGGGCGCTCCCGGTCTGACAGACACGCAGTCGCTTAGGCAGCGAGTGCGTAGTCGCGCTGATGTGAATCGGCGCTTATATGGTTGCAACGACGCTTACGGTGGTCTCTTGCCTGCACCGGCACGCTTCCCTTGATTCGATGCGCGAAGTCGAAACCGTTCAGCCCCTCGCACCCCTGCCGATTTTCGGCAAGACAACTAATAGTACGCGCTTTTCAACAGCAGATCAGCGACCTTTCATCCCGAGGCCGCTGGTCAGATCACGAAATTGATGTGCTCGATGACGCGCGAACCGACCGCCGTGTCGCCGCCGAGTTCGACACCGTCGGTGTTGTCGGTGCGCCCGCCGGCCAACCGGCTGAACAGCAGGCCGTCCAAGCGGATGGTCGTGGTCGGGTCTGACCCTCCGAAATCGTCCACCACCTGTGCACGACCGTCGACGGCGACGCGGATGGTCCGTCCCATCGGCCCGGTCAATTCGATGGCGACTCGCGACCCTTCGGGTGCTTTACCGAGTTTGCCGACGACGTAGCCCATCGTCGCCGCGATCTCGTCCAGCGACTGACGGGCCTCGGGGCCACTCAACTCCGCGTCGGATGACGGCAGGCCCACGCCGTCGCGGATGTCCTGCTCGTGCATCCAGCAGTCGAAGAGCCGCACCCGCATGAATCGCCCGAAACTCTCCAGACCAACCGGTGTCGGAGTCGGCGCGTTCCAGTCGTCGACGGCCATGTCGTTCAAGCGCTGCCGCCGATCGGCGGTAATCGAACGGAACCGCTCGTGCAGCGCTGCTCCGGATTCGGTACTGAGGTGACGAACCCAGGCTTCGTTGGCCACTCCGACGTCGTTGCGCACATGCTCCAGCGTCGAGGCATCGAAATCAGCGTCGGGGTAACTCAGCCCCTGCAGCACGGATTCGGTGCCCACGATGTGGGCGACCACGTTGTGCACACACCAGCCGGGCAGCGGCGTCGGCTTTTGCCATTGCTGTTCAGACAACCCGCTGAGCAACACATCCAAGCTGTCCCAGGTGCCGAATAGGCCCGACAACACGTCGGATTTGTCGAGAACGGTGACGCTGCCCATGTCGCCTGATGCTAGACCGAGGTCAGGCAGCGGCGATCATGCTTACCGATACCGCCGCCAACACCATGCCGATGGCCTGCCAGCGCGTCAATCGCTCGCGCAACACGATGATCGCCAGGATGACCGTGGTCGCCGGGTAGAGCGAGATCAAGATGCTGGCCAGCGACAGCATCCATTTCTGGATCGCCAGCAGCATGCTGACGTTTGCGCAGGTGTCGAGCAGCGCCGCGGCGGCCGCCAGCCGTAACGGTGTGCTGGACGGAAGCTGGAAGTTCTTGCTTACCGCAGCCACGGCGAGCACCAGCACGGTCGCTGCGGCCCGGGCAAAGAACAGCGGCCACATCCGGCACACCACCGGAGCCTGGTGCAGCAGCACGAAGTCGAGCCCGAACGCCACGCCCGATCCAACTGTCAGCCAAGCGACCTTGCTGGTGAATTTGTGCGTCCGGACATCCTGGTCATCCGGCGACTCGCGGCTGACCAGAATCACCGCCGACACCGCCAACACCACACCCACCGACGCCGTCTCGCCGGGTCGCTCGCCGAGCGCCACGCCGACGGCAACCGGCACAGCCGCGTTGAGTAACGCGGCCAGCGGTGAGACCACCGAGATCGGTCCGGCGCTCACGGCCGCATAGAACCAGTACACGCCGATCGCTTGACTGACCCCGTAAAGCGAACCCCACAGCACGGCACCCGGATGGATCGGTCCGCCGGCTGAGACGGCCAGCACTCCCAGCAGCAGCGTGGCCAGCGGGTAAGTCACCAGCATGATGCGCAGCGCAGCCGCCCGCCGAGAAGCTACTCCCCCAACGAAATCACTGACGCCGTAGCTGACTGCAGAAAGCTGGGCGTACGCGGCGCCGATCAGCTCATGCCCTTGGATCGCCTACCCAACTCGCGAATCACTTCGCGCTGGGCGTCGCGCTTCGCCATGTCCTGCCGCTTGTCGTGTGCTTGCTTACCGCGCGCTAATGCTAGCTCCACCTTGACTTTTCCTTCAGAGAAATACAGCGACAACGGAACGAGCGCGAGGTTACCATCCTTGATTTTGCCGATGAGTACATCGATTTGGCGCCTGTGGAGAAGTAGTTTCCGGTTGCGGCGCGGTTCATGGTTGGTCCAGCTGCCGTGGTGATACTCCGGAATGTGCAGGTTACGCAGCCAGACTTCGCCGTCATCAACGGTTGCGTAGGCGTCGGCCAACGACGCCTTACCTTCCCGCAGGCTTTTAACTTCAGTGCCGAGCAAAACAACCCCGGTCTCGAACACATCCAAGATCGAGTAGTTGTGTCGAGCCTTGCGGTTGGTCGCCAGAATCTGCCGGCCCGGCGCAGATTTGTTCGGCGACTTCTTGGCCACCGCTACCGCCGCACGTAGAGGCGCAACGTTGCATACGACGTGACCCCGGCCATCGCGACGCCGACCAATAGCAGCAGCGGCGAGATGTAGAGGATGTCGGCGTAGTCGACCTTCGCGATCAGGTGAGCTTGATAGAACTGGCGTAACGCACTGTCCAGGAACAGCGCTCGCACCACCATGAGGCCGACGATGGCGATGACGACGCCGAGCGTCGCCGCGACGATGGCCTCGACCAGGAACGGCAACTGGGTGTACCAGCGGGTGGCGCCGACCAGCCGCATGATGCCAATCTCGGTGCGGCGGGTATAGGCAGCGACCTGAACCATGTTGGCGATCAACAGGATTGCCCCGACCGCCTGCACCAACGCGACCGCGAAGGCGGCGTTGGACAGGCCGTCCAGCACGGCAAAGAGCCGGTCGATCAGCTCCTTCTGGTTGAGCAGATGGTCGACTCCGGGCTGGCCTTGCATCGCGGCATCGAATTCCGCGTGCTGCTCTGGGTTTTCGAGCTTGACGATGAACGACGCCGGGAAAGCGTCTTTGCTTGCCAGATCCTTGAACTGCGGGATCTTGCGCATGGCGTCGTTGTAGGCGTCCTGGCGATTGAGGAACCGCACCGACTTGACGTCGTTGCGCTTTTCAATCTTCTCGCGCAGCGCCTTGCACGGCGCGCTCTCGCAGTTGGCGTCGTCGGCCGAAATTTCGTTGCTCAGAAAGACCTGCGTCTCGACCCGGTCGAGATAGATGCTGCGTGAGTGGTCGGCCAATCGGACGACCAGCAGGCCACCACCGAATAATCCGATCGAGATCGCGGTGGTCAGAATCATCGCAACCGTCATGGTGACATTGCGACGAAGACCGGTCAGGACCTCGTTGAAGAGGAAGCTGAAGCGCACCTAACGGTCCATCCCGTAAACACCGCGCTGTTCGTCCCGTACCAACCGGCCCAGCGACAGCTCCACGACGCGTTGCCGCATCGAATCGACGATGTGATGGTCGTGGGTGGCCATCAGCACGGTGGTGCCGGTGCGGTTGATCCGCTCGAGCAAATCCATGATGTCGTTACTGGTTTCCGGGTCGAGGTTGCCGGTGGGCTCGTCGGCAATCAGCACCAGCGGCCGGTTGACGAAGGCGCGGGCAATGGCCACCCGCTGCTGCTCCCCGCCGGACAGCTCGTGCGGCAGCCGGCTGGCCTTGCCGGACAGCCCCACCATCTCCAGCACGTCGGGCGTCACCCGGCTGATCACTTCGGGGCGCTTCCCGATCACCTCGAGCGCGAATGCGACGTTCTCGAACACCGTCTTCTGCTGCAGCAGCCGGAAGTCCTGAAAGACGCAGCCAATCACCTGACGCAGCTTCGGGATGTGTCGTCCGGGCAGCGTGTTGACGTGGAACTTCGAAACCCGGACATCGCCGTTGGTCGGCGTCTCAGCCCCCAGCAGCAGCCGCATGAAGGTCGACTTGCCCGAACCCGATGGGCCGATCAGGAAGACGAATTCACCCTTGTCGATCTTCACATTGACGTTGTCCAGCGCGGGGCGGGCAGACGACTTGTACTGCTTGGTGACACGGTCGAGGGTGATCATCACGGGTCGCCAGTGTAACCGTGAACGTCAGGTGTCCGGATGACGCGGCGCGCTGCGGAGGCAGGACGCGTCATCCGAACAGGCCTGGCAGGCCGGGCACCAGCGGCGGCGCGGGCGGTGGTGTCGGCGCGGGGCCCGGTGAGGTTGTCGGGGGCGGCGGACCGAACGGCGGTGGCAGCACCGGCAGCTGAATCAGTGGCGGCGGCGTTGTCGTAGTAGGAGGCGTGGTCGGCGGCGTCGTGGTCGGGACGGTGGTGGTCGGCGTCTCGGACGTCGGCGGCTGCACCCGGGTGCGCGGCACCCAGGTGTAGTTGGGGTCGGGAACGTAGCCGGGGGGCACCACCTGCGGCACCACCGGTGGAGGCGGGTGCGGCCGGTAGGTGGTGTAGGCCCACCACGTCAGGAAAAACGCGATGATCAACACCAGCGTCGACGTCCGGATCCGCCCACCGCAGATGTAGCCCGGCCAGTGCCGATGCTCATCGCGGCGGTGATTTTCGAAAACGTTGAGGGTGAGCTTCATCAGCGCTGCACCGGATCGTGGGATTTTTCGTACTCTTCCTGCTCGGCCGCCGCCACCTCGACACCCGGGCCGTCGACGACGCCGACCGTCGCATCGGCCGCGGTGACAATGCCCGCGCGGGCCAACGCCCGGATAACCAGGACGCGTAGCTGACGGCCGGCTTCGAACTGCTTACCGGGCAGTGTGCGAGCCACCATCCGCAGGGTGACGGTATCGACCTGAATGCTTTCCACGCCCATCAAGCTGGGCGGGTCCAGCAGCAGCTCACCCAGAACCGGGTTTTCCATTGCACGCTCGCACTCGTTGCGCAGTACCTCGCTGACCCGGTTGAGGTCGACGTTGGTCGAGACCGGGATGTCGATGACCGCGCGTGCCCAGTCCTTGGACTGGTTGATCACTTGGACGATCTGGCCGTTCGGAACGGTCAACACCTCGCCATTCGGGGAACGCAGCCTGGTCACCCGCAACGTCACATTCTCGACCGTGCCGATGGCCTCGGTCGTCGACACCACGGTCAGTGTGACCAGGTCACCGAAGCCATATTGCTTCTCGACGATGATGAAGAACCCCGCCAACAGATCCCTGACCACCTGCTGAGCGCCGAAGCCGAGCGCGGCACCGATCACGGTCGCCGGCGCAACCCAACCCTTGATGGAGAAGTCGAGGACGTCGGCGATCTGGACGATGCCCCAGATCGCGATGAGGACAATGGACACCCACTGGACGACCGACGCCACTGCCTGCCGGTGCTTGCTCGCCTCCGAACGCACCAATGCATCGCTCTCGACGAAACGTTCGTCGAGTTGCCGGGATATTTGATCGGCGACCCAGGAGACAAATCGGATGGCGAGCATGACGACGATCACCAGCATGATCACCCGCAGACCGCGAGAGATGATCCATTGGCCGATTTCGCCGTGCCAGAAGTCGTGCCAGCGCTGCGCGGTGCTTGTCGCTAGATACGTGGTTTTAGTCGTCATCTTTTCTGTTACGCCACCGGATTCCCGCTTCCAGGAATCCGTCGATGTCTCCGTCGAGAACGGCCGCCGGGTTGCCCACCTCGTACTCGGTACGCAGGTCCTTGACCATCTGATACGGGTGCAGCACGTAGGACCGCATCTGGTTACCCCAGGAGCTGCCGCCATCACCCTTTAATGCGTCGAGCTCGGCACGTTCTTCTAAACGCTTGCGTTCCAACAACTTTGCCTGAAGGACCCGCATCGCCGCGACTTTGTTCTGCAGCTGCGACTTCTCGTTCTGGCAAGTCACGACGATACCCGTCGGGATGTGGGTTAGGCGAACCGCGGAGTCGGTGGTGTTCACCGACTGCCCGCCGGGGCCACTGGAGCGATACACATCGACCCGCAGATCGCCCTCGGGAATCTCGATGTGATCCGTGGTCTCCACCACCGGCAGCACCTCGACTTCGGCGAACGACGTCTGCCGTCGGTTCTGGTTGTCGAACGGACTGATCCGCACCAGCCGGTGGGTGCCCTGCTCGACCGACAGCGTGCCGTACGCGTAGGGGGCGTGCACGGTGAAGGTGGCGCTCTTGATCCCGGCCTCTTCGGCGTACGACGTGTCGAACACCTCAACGGGGTAATTGTGTTGCTCGGCCCACCGGATGTACATCCGCATCAGCATTTCGGCCCAGTCGGCAGCATCCACACCGCCGGCGCCGGAGCGGATATTGAGCAGCGCTTCACGCTCGTCGTACTCGCCGGAGAGCAGCGTTCGCACTTCCATCGCCTCGATGTCGGCATGCAGCGCCTTGAGTTCAACGTCGGCCTCGGCCCTGGCGTCTGCGGCGTTCTCTTCGTCGGCCAATTCATAGAGCACCGGCAGATCGTCGAGTCGTTGGCGCAGCCCTTCGACGCGCCGCAACTCGCCCTGGGCGTGGGAAAGCTCGCTGGTGACGCGTTGCGCGCGGGCCTGGTCGTCCCACAGATTGGGATCGGCCGCCTCGTGCTCCAGCGTTTCGATTCGGCTGCGCAGACCGTCGACGTCGAGCACCCGCTCCACCGTGGTCAGAGTGGAGTCAAGTGCTGCGATGTCAGCCTGACGGTCGGGGTCCACGCCTGATCACGTTACCGGCGACAGGCGGCGCGACTGGCCACGGACCGGCGGGGCGGGCGTTTAGCATCGAGGATTATGCGTCCCTACCACGTAGCGATCGTCGGCTCAGGTCCCTCTGGATTCTTCGCCGCAGCCTCGCTGCTCAAAGCCGCCGACTCCGACGACCAACTCGACATCGCCGTCGACATGCTCGAGATGCTCCCGACGCCGTGGGGATTGGTGCGCTCCGGGGTCGCACCCGACCACCCCAAGATCAAGTCGATCAGCAAACAATTCGAGAAGATCGCCGAGGACGAGCGCTTCCGGTTCTTCGGCAATGTCGTGGTGGGCGAACACATCAGCGCGACCGAGCTGGCCGAGCAGTACGACGCGGTCGTCTACGCGATCGGCGCGCAAGCGGATCGGCCGCTGAACATCCCGGGCGAAGAGCTGCCCGGCAGCGTCGCCGCGGTCGATTTCGTCGGCTGGTACAACGCCCACCCGCATTTTGAGGAGATATCGCCCGACCTGTCCGGCGCGCGGGCCGTCGTCGTCGGCAACGGCAACGTCGCGCTCGACGTCGCACGCATTCTGGTGACCGATCCCGATGAGCTTGCTCGCACCGACATCGCCGACCATGCGCTGGAGTCGCTGCGCCCCCGCGGCGTCGAGGAAGTGATCGTGATCGGTCGCCGTGGCCCGCTGCAGACCGCGTTCACCACGCTGGAGCTGCGCGAACTTGCCGACTTGGAGAACGTGGACGTGATCGTCGACCCCGCGGACTTCGAGAACATCAGCGAGGACGACGCTGCGGCGGTGGGCAAGGTCTGCAAGCAGAACATCAAGGTTTTGAAGGGCTACGTCGGCCGCGAGCCCCGGCCGGGACACCGCCGGATCGTGTTCCGCTTCCAGACCTCACCGATCGAGATCGCCGGCGAAGAGAGGGTCCAGAAAATCGTGCTCGGGCACAACGAGCTGGTCACCGACGACAGCGGACGGGTGACCGCCAAGGACACCGGCGAGCGCGAGGAGGTGCCCGTACAACTGGTGGTCCGCTCGGTCGGCTACCGCGGCGTCCCCACGCCCGGGCTGCCGTTCGACGAGAAGAGCGGGACCATTCCGCACAGCGACGGCCGGATCGACGGCAGTCGCAACGAGTACGTCGTCGGCTGGATCAAGCGCGGTCCGTCCGGCGTGATCGGCACGAACAAGAAGGACTCGCAGGACACCATCGACTGCCTGATCGCCGACCTCACTAGCACCGGCGACGCCGAGTTGGCCGACTTCGGCGCCGACCACGCCGACAAACTCGCCGACTGGCTGGCCTCCCGCCAGCCCAAACTGGTCACCGACGCGCACTGGAAGCTGATCGACGAGCACGAGCGCTCGGCCGGTGAGCCGCACGGCAGGCCGCGCGTCAAGCTGCCGAACGTGACCAAGCTGCTGCATATCGGCCACGGCTGACGGGCCTCGCCCCGACCTCACCCCGCCAGTGGCTCGGGCGGCGCGAAGATCCACCTGTCGGGATTGCGCTGGGAATACACCACCGGCTTCAACTCCCCCACCGTCGGCCAATGCTCGGCATCGGCGGTCATCCGCAGATAGACGGTGTAGTCGCTGACGGTTGGTCCGTCGATGACGCCGGTGATCGTGACGTATTGCTCGCCGAGCGCGTCCGGCCGTGGGCTGACTCCGGTGATCAGCAGCGTGCCGCTCAACGAGTCGCCGCTGGGTCGCTGCCGGAATAGCCGCGGAGCCAGCAGGCGGACCCCGAGCGCGATGAGCAACAGCACCGAGAGGATTTCCCACACGACGCCATCGTAGGTCCGCCGACGGTCAGACTGATGCCGTCGGATAGACGGGGTGCCAGTGCGCCTGCGTGATCCGTTCGGCGAGTTCCTCGCTGCTGCGTTTCGGAGCGACACCCTCGGCCACGGCCTGCTCCGCGACGGCCTGCGCGATCCGGATGGCCACGTCGGGTGCATCCGACCACGACGGCAGCAGCGGCTGGTTCGGATCGTGCAGGGCCGGCGACGCCTCGCCGAGGGTCGCCGCGGCAACCCGCATCATCTCGTCGGTGACCCGGGTCGCTTGCGCGGCGGTTACGGCGAGCCCCATCGCAGGGAAGATGTAGACGTTATTACATTGTGCCACAGGATATTCCACACCATTACGCTCCAGCGGCGGGAAGGGCGAACCGGTCGCGATCAATACTCGCCCCTCGGTCCAATGGTCCAGTTCGGCTGGGTGCGCTTCCGCGCGACTCGTTGGATTAGAAAGCGGGAAGATGATCGGCCGCTCGGCTTTGGCGGCCATCTCGCGCACGATGGGCTCAGTGAAAGCTCCGGCGGCGGTGGATAATCCGAGAAGAACGCCGACATCGACGTTGTGTATGACGTCGGCCAGCTGAGCCGCCCCTGACAGTCCCCAGTCGGCGACCCGCCCGGCGGGCTGCGCGAAGTCACGCTGAGCGACCGACAGGTCGTTGCGGTCGTCGGTGAGCAGGCCCACTACGTCGACAACCCAGATCCGTTCTGTGGCAGCCTGTTCGGACAGTCCCTCGGTCACCATCTCGCGGCGGATCATGTCGAGGACCCCGATGCCGGCCGAACCGGCCCCCAACATGACGATGTTCTGTTGCGACAGCGGCCGACCGGCGACCTTCGCCGCGCCATGTAGGGCACCGACGGCGACGGCGGCCGTGCCCTGGATGTCGTCGTTGAAGGTGAGCAACTTGTCGCGGTAACGAGCGAGGATCGGCAGCGCGTGCGCGGTGGCGAAGTCTTCCCACTGCAGCAGCACGTGGGGGAGTTGCTTCTGCACGGCGGCTACGAAGCGGTCGATGAATGCGTAGTACTCGTCGTCGTCGATACGGCGGTGGCGCCAACCAAGGTATTGAGGGTCTTGCAGGAGCTCGACGTTATCGGTGCCCACGTCGAGCACGATCGGCAACGTTCGCGCGGGGTGGATACCCCCGATCAGCGTGTACAACGACAGCTTGCCGATCGGAATGCCCATGCCGCCGATGCCTTGGTCGCCCAGGCCGAGGATCCGCTGCCCGTCGGTAACCACAATCACGTCGACGTCATGTTGGGGCCGGTTTTGCAGCACCTCGTCCAGGCAGTCGCGTTCCGGGTAGGAAACGAACAATCCCCTTGGGCGCCGGTAGATCTCGCTGAAACGCTGGCAGGCCTCGCCGACGGTTGGGGTGTACACGATCGGCAGGGACTCGGGAATGTGGTCCTGTAGCACACGGTAAAACAGCGTCTCGTTGCGGTCTTGCAACGCTCGCAGATAAATATGCTTGTCGAGATCGTCGCGGCGCGTGGAGAACTCGTGCCAGCAATGCGCCGCTTGCTCGTCCTGCGTCTTCACTGCCGTCGGCAGCAGGCCCAGCAGGCCGTACTTGCGGCGCTCGGCCTCCGAGAAGGCCGTGCCCTTGGTCGTCAGCGCGTCGAAAAGGGCTGCCTGCCCTCGCTTTTCGTCAGGCATAGTCAGCATCCCTTCTGGAGCAGTCTCGCGGCGCACTAGGCTTTACTGGTTTCGCGCTCTTCCGCATAGATCATCCCCTGCCGAGGTAGTCCGTGGTATCAACGCAGGGGTGTAATTTTGGCGAAAGTAGGTCCGATGAGTCGTGACGATCTCGCGGTGGCATTGGCGCTGGCCGACCAGGCCGATGCGGTCACACTGGACCGCTTCGGCGCAGTCGACCTGCGGGTCGACACGAAGCCGGACCTGACGCCGGTCAGCGACGCCGATCACGCGGTCGAGACGGGCTTGCGAGCCACCCTGGCCAGCGGGCGACCAGACGATGCCATCCTCGGTGAAGAGTTCGGCGGCACAACCACTTTGACCGGACGGCAGTGGATCATCGATCCGATCGACGGCACCAAGAACTTCGTGCGCGGCGTGCCGGTGTGGGCCAGCCTGATCGCACTGCTCGACGACGGCGTCCCGCAGGTCGGGGTTGTCAGCGCGCCGGCACTGCATCGGCGTTGGTGGGCCTCCGCCGGTGCCGGCGCGTTCGTGGCAGTCGGCGCCACCGCGGCCCGCCGGCTCTCGGTCTCCTCAGTGGCGCAACTGAACTCCGCCAGCTTGTCGTTCTCCAGCCTGTCCGGATGGAACGATCTCGGTCTGCGGGACCGCTTCCTGGACCTGACCGATGAGGTGTGGCGGGTCCGCGCCTTCGGCGACTTCCTGTCCTACTGCTTTGTGGCCGAGGGGGCGGTCGACATCGCTGCCGAACCGGAGGTGTCGGTGTGGGACCTGGCGCCGCTGGACATCCTGGTGCGCGAGGCGGGCGGGACGTTCACCAGCCTCGATGGCCGCCCCGGCCCGCACGGCGGCAGCGCGGTGGCGACCAACGCCCTGCTGCACGCCCAGGTCTTGGCCCGACTGGCCGCCACATAGCCCGACCTGTGAACTAGTTAACAATTGACTGTATTATCTTACTCCGGAGTAAGATACAGTTCATCGCACTGCCCCAACGACCGAGGCTGCTGTCAATGACAAACACTGTCACCCCCGCACATGGCTCCCATAACGGCTCAAAGCCGCGCCCCAAGCGCACCGGCAAAAAGTCCGCTATCGGCGAGCACAAGCACAAGCGCACTGGCATCGACGTAGCGTTGGGCCTGCTCACGCCGCTTGTCGGTCAGGAATTCCTGGACAAGTACGGCCTGCGCGATCCGCTGAACAGGACGCTGCGTTACGGCACCAAGACGATCTTCTCCACCGCCGGAGCGACCGGCCGCCAGTTCAAGCGCGTCCAGAACCTGCGCGGCGGAGCCACCCGCCTGAAGACCAGTGGCAAGGACTACTACGACCTGACGCCCGACGACGACCAGAAACTCATCGTCGAGACGGTCGAAGAGTTCGCCGCAGAGGTCCTGCGTCCGGCCGCGCACGACGCCGACGCGGCGACTACCTATCCCCCGGACCTGGTCAAGAAGGCCGCCGAGTTGGGGATCACCGCGATCAACATTCCCGAGGACTTCGACGGCATCGCCGCGGAGCGCTCCAGCGTGACCAACGTGCTGGTCGCCGAGGCGCTCGCCTACGGCGACATGGGGTTGGCGCTGCCGATCCTGGCGCCGGCCGGCGCCGCCGCGGCGCTGACCCACTGGGGTAGCGCCGGTCAACAGGCGACCTACCTCCACGAGTTCGCCGGGGAGAATGTCCCGCAAGCGTGCCTGGCCATCGCCGAGCCGCAGCCGTTGTTCGACCCGACCGCGCTGAAGACCACCGCGGTCCGCACCCCGAGCGGGTACCGGCTCGACGGCGTCAAGTCTCTGGTTCCGGCGGCAGCCGATGCCGAATTGTTCATCGTCGCAGCCCAACTCAACGGCAAGCCGGCACTGTTCATCGTCGAGTCCTCAAGCGACGGCCTGACCGTCAGGGCCGACCCGAGCATGGGCGTTCGCGCGGCCGCGCTGGGGCGCGTCGAGCTGGACAATGTCTCGGTGCCGCTGAGCGCGCGCCTTGGCGAGGACGACGCCACCGATGCCGACTACTCCGAGGCGATCGCGCTGTCACGGCTGGGCTGGGCCGCGCTCGCGGTCGGCACGTCGCACGCCGTGCTCGACTACGTCATCCCGTATGTGAAGGAGCGCGAGGCATTCGGCGAGCCCATCGCTCATCGGCAGTCCGTCGCGTTCATGTGCGCCAACATCGCCATCGAACTCGATGGGCTGCGGTTGGTCACCTGGCGCGGTGCGGCGCGGGCCGAGCAGGGCCTGTCGTTCTGCCGCGAAGCCGCGTTGGCCAAGCGGCTCGGCGCCGACAAGGGTATGCAGATCGGCCTGGACGGCGTGCAGCTGCTCGGCGGCCACGGCTTCACCAAGGAGCACCCCGTCGAGCGTTGGTACCGCGACCTGAGAGTCCTCGGCGTCGCCGAAGGCGTCGTCGTCATCTAAGTCCCCGTCTCACTGGCAACGTTTCACCGGCAACGAAAGACCAATCATGGCAATCAATTTGGAACTGCCCGGCAAAATGCTCGCGGTGATCGACAAGGCACACCAGGGCGCCGCGGAGATGATGCGGCCCATCGCCCGCAAGTACGACCTCAAAGAGCACGCCTACCCGGTCGAGCTCGACACGCTGGCTGAGCTGTACGCCGGCGCCTCCGAATCCAACACGTTGGATATGGCCGGTGCCAACGGGCTTCGCAGCAGCGAAAGCAACGGCGAGAACCGCAACGCCGCCAACATGGCAGCGACGCTGCAGGCGCTGGAGGCCAGCTGGGGCGACGCGGCGATGCTGCTGTCGATCCCCTTCCAGGGCCTCGGCAATGCGGCGGTGTCGGCTGTGGCCACCGATGAACAGCTCGAGCGGCTCGGCCGGGTCTGGGCGGCGATGGCGATCACCGAGCCGGGATTCGGATCTGACTCGGCCGCAGTGTCCACCACCGCCAAGCTGGACGGCGACGAGTATGTGATCAACGGCGAAAAGATCTTCGTCACTGCGGGTTCGCGAGCCACCCACATTGTGGTCTGGGCAACGCTGGACAAGTCCAAGGGGCGCGCGGCGATCAAATCGTTCATCGTGCCGCGCGAGCACCCCGGCGTCACCGTCGAGCGGCTCGAGAACAAACTGGGGATCAAAGGCTCCGACACCGCGGTGATCCGGTTCGAGAACGCCCGCATTCCCAAGGACAATCTGCTGGGCAACCCCGAAATCGAGCCGGGCAAAGGCTTTTCCGGGGTGATGGAGACCTTCGACAACACCCGGCCGGTGGTGGCTGCCATGGCCGTCGGGATTGCCCGCGCCACTCTTGAAGAGCTGCGCAAGATCCTGACCAATGCCGGCGTGGAGATCTCTTACGACAAGCCCGCACAGGTCCAAAGCGCCGCCGCGGCCGAATTCCTCCGAATGGAGGCCGAGTGGGAGTCCAGCTACCAGCTGACCCTGCGTGCGGCGTGGCAGGCCGACAACAACATCCCCAACTCCAAAGAGGCTTCGATGTCGAAGGCCAAGGCCGGTCGGGTGGGCAGCGATATCACCCTCAAAGCCGTCGAATTGGTCGGCACCATCGGCTATTCGGAAGAAACTCTGCTGGAGAAGTGGGCGCGCGACTCGAAGATCATGGACATCTTCGAGGGCACCCAGCAGATCCAGCAGCTCGTGGTCGCACGTCGGCTGTTGGGCCTGTCGTCGTCTGAGTTGAAGTAGGACGCTCAGG
>NZ_DASXHW010000401.1:0-8529 GCF_036488105.1 Mycobacterium sp.
TTGACCATCGCGTCGTCACCGACGGCGACCACCTGGTCGGGCACCTCGACGTGGCGCTCAGCCAACTCGGAGATGTGCACCAGGCCTTCGATGCCCTCTTCGACGCGGACGAACGCACCGAACGGCACCAGCTTGGTGACCTTGCCCGGCACGATCTGGCCGATGGCGTGGGTGCGGGCGAAGTGGCGCCACGGGTCTTCCTGAGTCGCCTTGAGCGACAACGAAACCCGCTCGCGGTCCATGTCGACGTCGAGCACCTCGACGGTGACCTCGTCGCCGACCTGGACCACCTCGGACGGGTGGTCGATGTGCTTCCAGGACAGCTCGGAGACGTGCACCAGACCGTCCACACCGCCGAGGTCGACGAACGCGCCGAAGTTGACGATGGAGGACACCACACCCTTGCGGATGGCGCCCTTCTGCAGCTGGTTGAGGAACTCGCTGCGCACCTCGGACTGGGTCTGCTCCAGCCACGCGCGGCGCGACAGCACCACGTTGTTGCGGTTCTTGTCCAGCTCGATGATCTTGGCCTCGATCTCCTTGCCGATGTACGGCTGCAGATCGCGGACCCGGCGCATCTCGACCAGCGACGCGGGCAGGAAGCCGCGCAGGCCGATGTCGAGGATCAGGCCACCCTTGACGACCTCGATGACGGTGCCCTTGACGGCCTCGTCCTTCTCCTTGAGGGCCTCGATGGTGCCCCAGGCGCGCTCGTACTGGGCGCGCTTTTTGGACAGGATCAGACGGCCTTCTTTGTCCTCTTTGGTGAGGACCAGGGCTTCGACCTCATCGCCCACGGAAACGACCTCATTGGGGTCGACGTCGTGCTTGATGGACAGTTCGCGGGAAGGGATGACGCCTTCGGTCTTGTAGCCGATGTCGAGCAGGACTTCGTCCCGGTCAACCTTGACGATGGTCCCTTCGACGATGTCGCCATCGTTGAAGTACTTGATTGTTTTGTCGATGGCGGCGAGAAAATCCTCGCTCGAGCCAATGTCGTTGACGGCTACTTGCGGCGAGGTGACGGTGGGACTCGGCATATTGTTGGGTTGCTCCGGACAGGTTGGGGTCGTAGGGACAAAGCTGGATTCAATTCGATCGTCCGGCTTTCCATCGCGCTGCGCGCTCAGAATCGCCGCCGAACTACCCTGTTGAGGCTACTCGACTAGGCACACGCTGGCCAAACTCGGCCCACCGGCGTCTTGGGAGAAACTGCCGAATTTCTCGGGATCGGCCGGCGAGTGGACGCTAATGGGCGGCGGTGTCCCAGCTGGGGCCGTAACCCACCGAAACCTCCAACGGCACGTCAAGCGGGTATGCGCCGCCCATTTTGTCGCGCACCAGGGCCTCGAGCTGCTCACGTTCACCGTCGGCGACTTCGAACAAAAGTTCGTCGTGAACCTGCAGCAGCATTCGCGATGTCAGCCCCGCAGCGGTGATGGCGTTGTCGACCTCGATCATCGCGACCTTGATGATGTCGGCTGCGCTGCCCTGGATAGGCGCATTGAGCGCTGCCCGCTCCGCGGCCTCGCGCACCTGCCGATTGGTGCTGTCCAATTCGGGCAGATAGCGGCGTCGACCCAGGACCGTCGACGTGTAGCCGTCTTTGCGAGCCTGCTCGACAACGGCCATCAGGTAGTCGCGTACACCCCCGAACCGGGCGAAGTACTGATCCATCTGGACCTTGGCTTCCTCGGTGGAAATCTTCAGCTGAGCCGCTAGGCCGTATGCGCTCAAGCCGTAGGCCAGCCCATACGACATCGCCTTGACCCGGCGCCGCAGCTCGCCGGTCACCTCCTGGATCGGCACGCCGAATGCCCGCGACGCCACGAACGAATGCAGATCCTCGCCGGTGTTGAAGGCTTCGATCAGGCCTTCATCGCCGGACAGATGCGCCATGATCCGCATCTCGATCTGGCTGTAGTCGGCGGTCATCAGCTCGGTGTATTTGCCGCCTGCTCCGCTGTCGACAACAAAAGCATCGCGGATCTGGCGGCCGGCGTCGGTGCGGATCGGGATGTTCTGCAGGTTGGGCTCGGTGGACGACAACCGGCCGGTCGCCGCGATCGTCTGGTTGAACGTGGTGTGGATACGCCCATCGAGGGCAACGGAATTCAGCAGCCCGTCGACGGTCACCTTCAACCGGGTGACGTCGCGGTGTGCGAGCAGGTGCTGCAGGAAGGGATGCCCGGTCTTGTCGAACAGCGTCTGGAGCGCATCCGCGTCGGTGGTGTATCCGGTCTTGGTCCGCTTGGTTTTCGGCATCTCCAGCTCGTCAAACAGCACCACCTGCAGCTGTTTCGGCGAGCCCAGGTTGATCTGCTTGCCGATCACGGCGTACGCCGCTTCGGCGGCATCGCGAATGAGGTCGCCGAATTGGCTTTGCAGCGAAGTCAATTGGTCCAGGTTCACGGCAATGCCGACGGCCTCCAGGCCCGCCAGTACCCGTTGCACCGGCAGCTCCATTTCGGCCAGCAGGGACGTGGAGTCGATGCGGGCCAATTCGGTGTCCAGTGCGTCGGCGAGGTCGACCACGGCGCGGGCACGTAGCACCGCGGTCTGCACCGCCTGCTCGTCGACGCCGTCGCTGTCATCGAGGAGTGAAAGCTGCTGCTGCTCAGATGTTTCCGCGCGCAGCTCGCGACGCAGGTAGCGCAATGATAGGTCGTCGAGTGTGAAGCTGCGCTGCCCGGGGCGGACCAGGTAAGCCGCCAGCGCGGTATCTGAGCTGACCCCGTTGAGCGTCCAGCCACGCCCGGCCAGGTCATGGATCGCCAACTTGGCCTCGTGCAAGGCTTTTGGCCGCTCGGGGTCGGCAAGCCACGCTGCCAGCGCCGAATCGTCGTCGGGCGTCAGCGTCGTGGTGTCGATGAAGCCGCCGTCGCCGTCGGCGGCCGCGATCGCCAACGCGGTCGCATCGCCGCCGTACGGCAGATGCGTGCCCACCACCGCGAGGCCGGCCCGACGGCCGTCGGCGACGTGATCGGCCAGCCATTGCCCGATGGTGCCGGGCTCGAGGGCTCCCCCGCGGATGTCGAATCCCTCGTCGACCTCGGGTTCGACGGCTGCCAGCGTGTCGAACAGCCGGTCGCGTAGGACCCGGAACTCCAGCTGGTCGAACAACTGGTGGATCTGGTCTCGGTCCCACGGCTGCATCCGCAGCGTGTCCGGTGTCTGCGCCAGCGGCACGTCGCGAACCAAGTCGGTGAGCTCGCGGTTCAGCACCACGCTGGCCAGATTCGCGCGCAACGCGTCGCCGACCTTGCCGCGCACCGAGTCCACGTTGTCGACGAGCGCCTGCAACGACCCGTATTCGGCGATCCACTTCGACGCCGTCTTTTCACCCACTCCCGGAATGCCGGGCAGGTTGTCGCTCGGGTCGCCACGCAAGGCAGCAAAGTCCGGGTACTGCTCAGGGGTCAGGCCGTACTTCTCGACCACCGCGGCGGGTGTGAACCGGGTCAGCTCGCTGACGCCTTTACGCGGGTAGAGCACCGTGACGTCGTCGCTGACCAGCTGCAGCGAATCGCGGTCACCGGTGACCACCAGTACTTGGTAGCCCTCTTTTTCGGCCTGCGTCGTCAGCGTGGCGATCAGGTCGTCGGCTTCGAACCCGGGTTCGGCGAGCACCGTAATACCCAGCGCGGCAAGCACTTCCTTGGTGACGTCGATCTGTCCGCGGAACTCGTCCGGGGTAGACGACCGGTTTGCTTTGTATTCGGGGTACCGCTCTGAGCGGAACGTCTGCCGCGACACATCGAACGCGGCGGCCACATGAGTGGGCGATTCGTCGCGCAGCAGGTTGATCAGCATCGCGGTGAACCCGTAGACCGCGTTGGTGGTCAGCCCGCCCTGGGTTTTGAAGTTCTCGGCCGGCAGTGCGTAGAACGCCCGGTAGGCCAGTGAATTACCGTCCAGCAGCATCAACGTCGGCTTATCGTCACCGGCCTTAGCGGCAGCGGTCTTCTTGCTCGCGGTCCTCGCAGGGCTCACGGCCTCAACTCTAGGCACACGTCATGACATCCAGTCAGCCGCTGCTCGCTGCCACGTCGTACTCGGACACCGACGCCGAGACGATCTGGCCTTGTTGCTCGTCGCTGGGCCCGCTGCCGCGGAACTCATCGAGCGCGACACGCGACTCCCAGCGTTCAAAGATGTCAATGCGATCCGGCTCAATCACGTCGGCACTGATCGCGAAGTCGAGACAGCCCGGCGACTTGCGGGCCTGCCGCACGACCGCCCTACAGCCTTCGAGGTAGCTGTCGCGCTGCAACGGCTCGACGACGAGGTAACCCGCGACGATCAACATCGGCTGCTCCTTCGATTGAGTCGCGCTTTGACAATGTGACCGCGCAGGCCTGCGGAACTCATCGGTGACAGCGACAAACTGCAACACGTTTCAGTTTTGCCCTCGGCCTGGGTAGGCTGGCCCGGTGCCAGAGGTCACCATTCCAGAACCGGCAATCGACGGGTGGTTCGCCGCCGACGAGACCGGCAACCCGCACCTGATCGGCAGTAAGTGCCCCACATGTGGCACCTACGTCTTCCCCCCGCGGGACAACAACTGCCCCAATCCGGGGTGCGACTCCGACGCACTAGAGTCCGTCGCGTTGTCGACCCGCGGGACGCTGTGGAGCTATACCGAGAACCGGTATCCGCCACCAGCGCCCTTCCCCGCCGCGGATCCGTTCGAGCCGTTCGCCATCGCCGCGGTCGAGCTCGCCGACGAGGGAATCATCGTGCTCGGCAAGGTGGTCGAGGGAACGCTGGCCGCCGATCTGAAGGTCGGTATGCAGATGGAGTTGGCCACCATGACCTTGTTCACCGATGCCGACGGCGTCGAACGCCTCGTGCACGCGTGGAGGATCGCCGAATGAGTACTCCCGAACCGCTCTACATCCTCGGCGCCGGCATGCACCCGTGGGGCAAATGGGGCCGGGACTTCACCGAGTACGGCGTCGTCGCCGCGCGCGCCGCGCTGGCGGAGGCCGGCCTGGCCTGGCGGCAGATCCAGCTGGTCGCCGGCGCCGACACCATCCGCAACGGCTACCCGGGCTTCATCGCGGGGTCGACGTTCGCGCAGAAGCTCGGCTGGAACGGCGTGCCGGTCAGCTCCAGCTACGCAGCGTGTGCCAGCGGCTCGCAGGCCCTGCAGAGCGCCCGCGCCCATATTCTGGCCGGGTTCGGCGACGTCGCGCTGGTCATCGGCGCCGACACCACTCCGAAGGGGGCGTTCGCGCCGGTCGGCGGCGAACGCAAGAACGACCCGGACTGGCAACGCTTCCACCTGATCGGCGCGATGAACCCGGTGTACTTCGCACTGCTGGCTCGGCGCCGGATGGACCTGTACGGCGCGACGTCTGAAGACTTCGCTCAGGTGAAGGTCAAGAACTCTCAACACGGTCTGCAGAACCCGAATGCCCGCTACCGCAAGGAATCCTCGGTCGAGGACGTGTTGGCCAGCCCGGTGGTCAGCGATCCGTTGCGGCAACTCGACATCTGCGCCACTTCCGACGGCGCAGCCGCGCTGATCGTGGCCAGCGCGGACTTCGCCCGTAAACATCTCGGCTCCCTGGACGGCGTGCCGTCGGTGCGCGCAGTGAGCACAGTAACCCCGCAGTACCCGCAGCACCTGCCCGAATTACCGGACATTGCAACGGATTCCACCGCCGTGGTGCCCGCACCGGATCGGGTGTTCAAGGACCAGATCCTGGACGCCGCGTACGCCGAGGCGGGTATCGGGCCCGAAGACGTCAGCCTGGCCGAGGTGTACGACCTCTCGACTGCCCTGGAGCTGGATTGGTATGAGCACCTGGGACTATGCCCCAAGGGCGAAGCCGAGGCGCTATTGCGCAGCGGTGCCACCGCGATCGGCGGGAAGGTCCCGGTGAACCCGTCGGGCGGGCTGGCGTGCTTCGGTGAGGCGATTCCCGCCCAGGCGATCGCCCAGGTCTGCGAGTTGACCTGGCAGCTGCGCGGTCAGGCCACCGGTCGCCAAGTCGAGGGCGCCACGGTCGGCGTCACCGCAAACCAAGGCCTGTTCGGCCACGGCTCGTCGGTGATCGTCGCGCGCTAGTTGGACGCGTCCTTGGTGGTGTCCAGCGTCTCCAGCACCACTTCGGCGACGTGCTTCATCGTGGTCCGACGATCCATCGCCGCGCGCTGGATCCACTTGAACGCCTCGGGTTCGGTCATGCCCTGGTTAGCCTGCAATATGCCTTTGGCCCGCTCGACGAGCTTGCGGGTCTCCAGCCGATCCGACAACGTCTCGACCTCGCGCTCCAAGGCCCTGACCTCGCTGAATCGACTGAGCGCCAACTCAATTGCGGGAATCAGGTCGGAGATCGTGAACGGCTTAACCAGATAGGCCATCGCCCCGGCGTCGCGTGCGCGCTCGACCAAATCGCGCTGGCTGAACGCGGTCAGCACCACGATCGGCGCGATCCGCTTGCTGGCGATCTCCGACGCGGCGTCGATGCCATCGCGGCGCGGCATTTTGACGTCCATGATCACCAGATCGGGCTTCAGCTGCTCGGCCAGCTCGACGGCTTCCTGGCCGTCGCCGGCCTCGCCGACAATCTCATAGCCCTCTTCGCGCAGCATCTCGGCCAAGTCGAGCCGGATGAGCGCCTCGTCCTCGGCGATCAGAACCCGGTGCGAGGTGCGCGCGTCGTCGTCGGTCATAACGGACATTCTCTCGTGAACCGCGGCGATCCTCGACCGCGGGGCTGTGAGTCGGTTCGCATGGACCCATCCTCTATGGTGGGAGGCCGTAGTCAGCAGGCCCTCGTATCCCAACTGGCAGAGGAAACGGATTCAAAACCCGTCCAGTGTGAGTTCGAATCTCACCGAGGGCACTCAGAAGACAGCCGCGAACCCGAGGGAAACACGATGGCGGCCAAGTTCGAGAAGATCATCGCCGCCAGCCAGGGTTACGAGATGCAGGCGAGCGCCGAGTAGGCATTGAGGCGATCAAGACGCACGCAGCCAAAGCCAAGGTCAAAGACAACAGCGACGCCTGATCGAGCGCGGCGCCATTCGGGCGGCTTCTCGGCCGACCGGTTTCCACACAACTTCTTGCCAGACATGTGTGTTACAAGCCGGGCGGATCGGGGAACCCGCAGCGCGAGATGGCGTCCGCTCAGGGCGCTGTGACCAGAGGAGCTGCAATGATCGAATCAATAATCCTCGCCCTCATCGTGGGCGCGGTCATAGGCCTGGTGGCGCGTCTCATCATGCCGGGCAAGCAAGACATCACCATGGTCCCGACGGTGATAATTGGGGCCCTAGGTGGCGTGATCGGCTCGGCCGTGGCCACCCAATTCGGATATCACAACGCCAATGGCGGAATCGCATGGATTCCACTGTTCATCGGAGTCGCCGCTGCCATCGCGCTCATCGCGATCTACGAATCCGTGATGGGTCGGCGTACCGGCATCCTGGGGCGGCGTCGGGACGCCGGCATGATAGGTCGACGCGGCCGCATCCTGGGCCGGCGTAATAGGTTGCTTTGATTCACCTGACTGAATAGCTCGCCGGTAAACCTTTGTTGCACTGAGCCGGACAGCCATCTGTCCGCCCCAAGGAGAGAACGGGGCGGACTGAAACCTATTCAGACGTGGGCTAGGGCGATCCGGTTCCCTTCCAGCGCCGCCGACCTGCTAGGTACACAAGGTTGCCGGCCCAAGCTAATTCAGCCGTGCTTGGCGGCCCTGACGAACGGGTTGGGATGCCTGCACATCTCCGCCCAGATAGTGGCGCTGCAGGCGAGTGATGAGGGCCTGAGCTTCATTGACGTCTCGACGCAACGCTGCGGCGTCTAACGGGGCACCGCGTCTTTCCAGCCAGGTCATCCGAGCAATCAGCTCGTCCCGCACATCGCTCAAAGCCTGGATCAGTACCACGGCCTGAGCTACATCGCGTTCACCCATCTCCACCGGATACCCATTAAGACGCGGGCCCCTACAGGGCCGCGTCCGCGAGGTGACGCGCCCCGAGGAGAGAGCGGGGCGGGCCGATAACTGTCAGACGCGGCCTGGGCGTACCAGGTTCCTCCCGCATGCGGTTCGGCCGCTGACCACATCGTGCCCACAATTTGCCCAGTTTTGCCTGTTAGAAGGGGTTTCGACTCCCCGACCGGGCCATGAAATAGAGTTCGAATCTCACTGAGGGCACCGAGAAGTGCGGCCCAGAGGCTATCCGACTCGGACGGTTCGCGATTCGCCCCAGATTCACTGTTCGGGGACTTGCGGGCAATACGATTCGATTCGCCGCGGCGACGAACAGGATATTGGTCGGCTGCACGGCGTCCCGCTCAGGGCAGCAAGCTGCCGATGTCGGGATAGAACTCAGCAAGGATGCTAGCGCCGGTTACGTCAAAGGCAGCGGGGAGAAACCCCAGATCGGCTTCGATCAGTGTCAGGTCCGCCGAGGCGAAGCCGCTGCCGCTGAGGTCTCCAGCTTGGTCAGCGGCGACGAACGCCTGGTCAGCCGAGAGGATGTTCTGGGAAGCGGAGACAAGCTGTTCGT
>NZ_DASXHW010000249.1:0-13644 GCF_036488105.1 Mycobacterium sp.
TTCGAAGGCACGATTCCGAAGGGGGAGTACGGCGGCGGCAAGGTGATCATCTGGGACTCCGGCACCTACGACACCGAGAAGTTTCGCGACGACGGTGCGAAGGGTGAGGTCATCGTCACGCTGCATGGCCAACGAATCTCAGGACGCTACGCCCTGATTCAGACCAACGGCGACCAGTGGCTGGCACACCGGATGAAAGACCAGCACGTCTTCGACTTCGACGAGCTGGCCCCGATGCTGGCCACTCATGGTTCGGTGGCGGACCTGAAAGCCTCGCAGTGGGCGTTCGAAGCCAAGTGGGATGGCTACCGGCTGCTGGTCGAGGCGGACCACGGTGAAGTACGGCTGCGATCACGCAGTGGACGCGACACCACCAAGGAATTCCCCCAATTAGACTCTCTCGCAGATGAACTCATCGACCACCATGTCGTACTGGACGGAGAGGTCGTCGCACTCGACGCATCCGGCGTGCCCAGCTTCTCCGAGATGCAGAACAGGGCGCGCGCAACCCGAATCGAGTATCGGGCATTCGACCTGCTGTACCTGGACGGGCGGTCGCTATTGCGGGCCAAATACCGCGACCGGCGAAAGTTGCTGGAAACACTTGCGTCCGGTGGCGGCCTCAACGTTCCGGACTTGCTGCCCGGAGATGGAGCCGAGGCGCTCGACTATTCGCGAAAGCACCAGTGGGAAGGCGTCATCGCCAAGAAGCGCGACTCGAGCTATCAGCCGGGTCGTCGCTCCGCGTCGTGGGTCAAGGACAAGTACTGGAACACCCAGGAAATCGTCATCGGCGGCTGGCGCGCCGGCGAGGGTGGGCGGAGCAGCGGGATCGGCTCGCTGTTGATGGGTATCCCCGGCGCCGATGGACTGCGTTTCGTCGGGCGGGTCGGCACCGGCTTCACCGAACGCGACCTGGCCAACTTGAAGAAGACGTTGGCGCCGCTGCACACCAACGAATCCCCTTTCGATGCAAGGCTTTCCACCCAAGACGCCAAGGGCGTGACATTCGTGAAGCCGACATTGGTCGGCGAAGTCCGCTACAGCGAATGGACATCGGACGGCCGGCTGCGTCAACCCAGCTGGCGTGGGCTACGGCCCGACAAAGAGCCCGACGAGGTAGTCAGAGAGTAGGAAGTCTCGAGTGCTTCCTGCAGGCCCCGGGTGGCCAGCTCGTCGGCCAACTCATTGTCGGCGACTCCCGAGTGCCCCTTCACCCAGAACCATTCGACCTCGTGCCGCGCGCAGGCCAGCTGAAGCCGCTGCCAGAGGTCGACGTTCTTCACCGGCTGCTTGGCGGCGGTCTTCCATCCGTTGCGCTCCCAGCCGAGCACCCACTTGGTGATGCCGTTCCGGACATAGGTGCTGTCGGTGTAGATGTGCACCGTCACGGGTCTGGTGAGCGCCTCCAGTGCCATGATCGGTGCGGTCAATTCCATCCGGTTGTTGCTTGTCTCGCCGGAGTCGCCGCCGCACAGCTCGCGGACGTGCTGACGCTGGCGCAGCACCGCGCCCCAGCCGCCGGGCCCGGGGTTCGGTCGGCACCCGCCGTCGGTGTGGATGATCACGGCGTCATCAATGACGGGCCCGCGATCCCCAAAAGCGACCATCCGCCGAGGATAGACAGAGCATCGAGCGGTCGGCTGGACAACACGCCTCAGCAACCGCGAATGTGGGTCGAGATCATCGCGGACGGAACCGAGATCCCGAACTCGTGATGCCGGAGGGTAGTAATCCGGCGTCCGGGTTGCACCGCATCCTTGACCGGTGCCGTGCGATCACCGAAGTAGGCGGCGGTCGCGTCGATATCCGCGACGACGTACGTGATCCCCCAGAGGCTGGATGGGCCCTCGCCCGCAGTCTCTGGCGAACCGACGACTTCGATAATCACCTCTCCGGCCCGAAAGAAGATCTGGCGCATTGGTCGTCCGCCGAGTTGGTGGTCCCGCTCGCGGCGCGATTCGATACCGATGGCACTCAGCGATTCGACCGTTCGGCGCAGGTCAGGTGACAGCAGCACCACGTGGTCGATCGCGCGGACGCCGTTCGCATGCCTGGCCGGGACCACAGCGACCGCGTCTGACCTCGTCGTCGGGATGCCATCGACGTCCTGGAGCGGGCCGTCCGACGGCAGGCCGCGCAACGACCACCCGACGATGCCGGTGCCGCGGGCACGCCCGGACAACCGGATTTGAACGCCGCCGACCCGGCAGACGGAATCGGAGTCCACGCTGAACCCGGCTTGCACCCAGGTGTCCGCCGGGTCGGCGACCTCGAATTCGTCGACGGTGACATTATCCGCGCGTTCGTTAGCCCTCATCTCGCCTCCGAATATTGCACACTCGACGAAGGCATCTGCGCCGGTTGTACGAGAGGAATGAATCACGATGCGGTGGGTCACTTTTCGAGACGGCGACGGCGAGCGGACCGGAGTACTTTCCGGCGATGCGATTCACGCGCTTCGACCGGGCGTGAGCTTGTTGGATCTGATCGGGCGCGGCGCGGCGGGACTGCAGGAGGCAGGGGAGCAGGCGCTCCGGTCGTCGCCCACCGCGCGCCTGGATCAGGTGACGTTGATGGCGCCGATCCCGCGGCCGCCGTCGATTCGTGATTCGCTGTGCTTCCTCGACCACATGCGCAACTGCCAGGCCGCGATGGGCGGCGGCCGTGTGCTCAAGGACACCTGGTACCGGATCCCCGCCTTCTATTTCGCGTGCCCGTCAACCGTTCTGGGCCCCTACGACGACGCCCCGATGGCGCCCGGAAGTGTTTGGCAGGACTTCGAATTGGAGATCGCCGCGGTGATCGGGACCGCGGGCAAAGACCTGTCGGTGGCCGACGCCGAACGGTCGATCGTCGGGTACATGATCTTCAACGACTGGTCCGCACGTGATCTGCAGCAGCTGGAAGGCCAACTGGCGATCGGCCAGGCCAAAGGCAAGGACAGCGGCGTCACACTGGGCCCGTGTCTGGTGACGCCCGACGAACTCGAGTCCTACCTTCGCGACGGCACGTTGAGCCTGTACGCGACCGCGCTGGTCAACGACCAGGTGATCGGTTCGGGATCGACCGCGCAGATGGATTGGAGCTTCGCCGAGATCATCGCCTACGCTTCGCGCGGCGTGATGCTCGATCCGGGCGATGTTTTTGGCTCCGGAACCGTGCCGACCTGCACGCTGGTCGAACACCTCGACCCAACGGCGCCGGAGTCTTTTCGCGGCTGGCTGCACGACGGCGACGTGGTCACGTTGCGAGTGGAAGGCCTTGGCGAGACGCGCCAGACTGTGCGGAAAACCCCTGCGCCGCAACCACTGCCGGCCCGACCCAATCCCGATGCCGCGCCTGCGGCCAGGCCGGTGAATCCGGCACCGGCAAAGATTCCCTACACCCGCGGATTGCATGAGGTCGGCAACCGAGTGTGGGCCTGGATGCTGCCGGACGGCGGCTTCGGCTGGAGCAACGCGGGCCTGGTCGTCGGTAACGGCGCCTCAATGCTGGTGGACACGCTGTTCGACCTGCCGTTGACCCGAGAGATGCTGGCGGCGATGGCGCCCATCACCGATCGGGCGCCCATCACCGACGCACTGATCACCCATTCCAACGGCGACCACACCCACGGCAACCAATTGCTGGACGGCTCGGTGCGGGTAATCGCCGCCACGGGTACCGCCGAGGAGATCGAGCACGGGATGGCGCCCGAGATGCTGGTGATGGCGCAGACCGCTGATCTGGGGCCAGTCGCAACCCCGTACCTGCGAGAACGGTTCGGGCCGTTTGATTTTAGCGGCATCACACTGCGCAATGCCGATCACACGTTCGACAACCGGCTCACCGTCCAGGTTGGCGGCCGGGTGGTGGAGCTGCTCAACCTCGGGCCGGCGCATACCGCCGCGGACTCGGTCGTGCACGTGCCCGACGCGGGGGTGCTGTTCGCCGGGGACCTGCTGTTCATCGGTTGCACCCCGATCGTCTGGGCGGGGCCGCTCGCCAATTGGGTCGCGGCCTGCGACGCGATGATTGCGCTGGATGCGCCGACAGTGGTGCCTGGCCACGGTCCGATCACCGATGCGGACGGAATCCGCGCGGTGCGCGGGTATCTCGTCCATATTTCCGAGCAAGCCGAAGCCGCTTACCGCAAGGGTCTGTCATTTGTGGAGGCGGCCGACACCATCGATCTGGGCGAATACGCGAGCTGGCTGGATGCCGAACGTGCGGTCATCAACGTCTACACGCGCTATCGCGAACTCGGCCCGGACACACCGCAACTACCCCCGATGGGTTTGCTGGCCATGCAGGCCGAGTGGCTGGCCAAGCGCGCGTAGGCCGCTGGCCGTCAATCAGTGATTGCGCAGCTTGGCGATCAACTTGTCTTTGGTGAGCCCTGAGTAGCCGGTTACGCCAAGTTCTTTGGCCCGCTTTTTCAGGTCAGCGACCGACCAGTCGTCGTAGGAGCCGGCCTTGCCGCCTTTGCGCCCTACTGACTTCGTGCCGCGGGCCGCTGCGGCGTTGGAGATCCGCGCAGCCTTCTCCTTCGAGTTGCCTTCCTTGCGCAAGTCCTTGTACATCTTCTCGTTTTTGATCGACGAGTTCGGCACCGTGCACCTCCATCAAGCGACATTCTTTGACAGAGGATTCCCAAGTCTTCGCCGGTGAAACCGCTGAAAGTATGCAGCTGCAACATCAATCCGATGTGCGCCGAGTTGCCCGCACGAAACTGATCGACGCGGGAGCGCTGCCCTGCGAGTCACCCAACGGTGCCAGCCCTGCCGAGGTGAACAGGTCGCCGAGCCCCGATCTGTCGGCATCCCAGCCGCGCTGCTGGAGGTAGGCCGCGACGTCGGTGTGCTCGCCCGGGTAGGTCAGGTCGGGAATGTGCAGGTCCAAGCCGTGTTCGCGCCAGCGGTCGGTCATGATCCGGGTTTGCTGCTGTTGCTTGTCTGTCTGGCCGCGCACCGATCCGTAATCCCCGGCGAATCTGCTGCCCGCCGCGCTGAGCGCAATGATGCTGTCAAGCAACCGCACCTCGGCGTCCTGCGGCAGGAATCCGATCAGCACCCCCTCGGCCAGCCACGCCGTCGGTTGGCCGGCGTCGAAGCCCGCATCCCGCAGAGCAGCCGGCCAGTCCTCGCGAAGGTCGATGCCGACCGGGTGGTGCTCGGCGCCGGCCGCCGCGCCGAGTCCGGACAGCGTGGTGGTCTTGAAATCGATGACCTCGGGCTGGTCGATTTCGTAGATCGTGGTGCCGGCCGGCCAGGAAAGCCGGTACGCGCGAGCGTCGAGTCCGGACGCCACGATCACCACCTGGCGTACTCCGGCGGCGGTGGCATCGGCGAAATAGTCGTCATAGAAGCGGGCCCGCGCGGCGAACGTGTCGACCATCCGGGGAAACCCGGCGCCGTCGTCGACGTCGACGAATTCGAGTTCGCCCGAAGCGACTTTGGTGAAGAGGTTCAACCCGACCGCGCGGACAAGGGGCCCGGCAAACGGGTCGTTGATCACCGGGTTGGGACGGCGGCTGGCCGCGGCGCGGGCCGCCGCGACCATGGTGGCGGTGGCGCCGACGCTGCTCGCCAAATCCCAGCTGTCGCGGTCAGTTCTTGCCATCTATCCAACGCTAGGTGCCGACCCTGAGCGTTGCCTTACGGTTGCCCTATGAGTGCTGTGGAGTTCGAAACGCTCGAAGACAACATCGCGGGCGTCACGTTGAATCGCCCCGATCGGCTCAATGCCATTGACGGGTCGTTCATCAATGCGATGGACGATGCGCTGGATGCGTTGAGCAATGGCGACTTCCGCGCGGCCATCCTGACCGGCGCGGGCCGCGGGTTTTGCGCGGGTGCGGACCTGAGCGGCACCGGGGAGGCCTGGACGAAGAACGCGCCGAATACCCCGGCGTTCAAGATCAACTACGATGCCCAGGTCCGGCTGGCCGACCTCTACACCCGGCTCTACGAGTTACCGATACCGGTGATCGCCGCGGTCAACGGCGTCGCGGTCGGCGGTGGGCTGGCATTCGCGCTGCACTCCGACATCCGGATCGCCTCGGAGCAAGCCCGGTTCGGTTCGGTGTTCATCAAGGCGGGTTTCTCGTCGATGGACATGGGCACCAGCTATCTGCTACCGAAGATCGTCGGCGCCGGGGTGGCGCGGGAGTTGATGTTGACCGGACGCATCATCGACGCCGACGAGGCGTACCGGATCAAGCTCGTGCATGAGGTGGTGCCGTCTGGCGAGTTGATGACCGCGGCGCTCACGATGGCCCGCTCGATCGTCGCGAACAACGCCTTCGGTGTGTGGCAGACCAAGATCGGGCTCAACACCGCGCTGGATGCGCCAAGCCTGCGGCACGCCATCGAGATCGAGAACCGCACTCAGATTCTGACGGGGTTCACCAACAACCCCTTGGAGGCCGCCAAGGCACATCAGGAGAAGCGCCCGCCGGTGTGGGATTCGCTGTAGCCATTAAGCTTTCGCGATCACCTTCTCGGCGAACCTCTCCAGGTTGCGGATCTTGGTGTCCAGCGGCTCGGTGTCGGTTCCCATGATGTAAGGAATCCGGAACCCCACAATGACGTCAGTGACACCCTTGTCTTCCAGACGCTTGACACCGTCGAGGGTGAACCCGTCCACCGAGATCACGTGGATCTCGAACGGTCCAGTCTTGCCTTCCTCCTCGCGAAGTTGCTTGACCCGCCCGATGAGGCGGTCGAGTTCGTGCGCGTCGCCACCACCGTGCATCCAGCCGTCGGCGCGCGCCGCGCGACGTAGCGCCGCGTCGGCGTGTCCGCCGATCAGGATCGGAATCGGTTGTGTCGGAGCCGGAGTCATCTTCGTCTTGGGTATGTCGTAGAACTCGCCGTGGAATTCGAAGTAGTCGCCGGTGGTCAGGCCGCGGATGATCTCGATGCACTCGTCAATCCGCTTGCCGCGCTTGGCGAATGGGACACCCATCAGCTCGTAGTCCTCGGGCCACGGGCTGGTGCCGACCCCGAGCCCGACGCGGTTGCCGATCAGTGCGGCCAGCGAACCGGCCTGTTTGGCCACCAGTGCCGGTGGGCGGATCGGCAGCTTGAGGACGAAGAAGTTGAACCGCAGCGTCGAGGTCACCGCACCCAGGGCGGCGGTCAGCACGAACGTCTCGATGAATGCCTTGCCGTCCAGGAACTCGCGGTTGCCGTCGGGGGTGTAGGGATATTTCGAGTCCGACTCGAATGGGTAGGCGACGCTGTCCGCAATCGTCATGCTGTCATAGCCGGCGGCTTCCGCGGCTTTCGCCAGCGGAATGTAGAACGTCGGGTCCGTCATCGCCTCCGCGTAGCTGAACCGCACGCCGTCTCCTGTCGTCGGGTGGCTTCCAATACCGACCAAATAATAGGACGGGCGAACGGCGGTAGCGTCGAATCCGACGTTGCGTCGACTAGGTGAGCTGAAAGTTCAGCAGCGGAAACGGCGGTGCGCCCACCCCGGCGATCGAATGCGTACCCTGCGGTGTTTCTTCGGTGATGCGCGCCGGCGCGCTGTGTTCGCCCACCGTCAGGGTCATGGTTCGGGCGCGCACCAGCTCCATCGGTAAGCGATCGAAAACCGTTCCTTGCCAGTGGTATTGGCCGTCAATGGGTTCGATATGACCGGCCAGCAGCACCCGCACCTGTGCGCAGGTATCGGTGGTGGTCAGGGTTGCCGGACCTTCGTACGTCTCCCCGTCTGCATCGCCGCATGACGAGATGTCGAACGCCGAGGCGTCCAGGTCGAGCGAGGCTTGGCACAAATGGACTCGCTCGTTGAACACGCTTAGCGCGCTGCGCCGCACTTCGATACGGCTGTGCCGCCCCATGAGTTGCAGGCATTCGACGACGTAGCGCATCGCTGCCCCGAAGTCTGGCCCGCTGACCGTGAAGTAGTTCGGGAAACCGTGCATCGCCACGCCGAGGTAGGGCTCGGCGCCGTCGACCCAGGCCTGGTGGATGCTCACGCCGCGGGCGCCGACCAGGATGTCGTGGGGGAGTCCGGCGGGCACGGCGAAGCCGGTGCCGTAGACGACGGCGTCGGCATCGTGATGCACGCCGTCGGCGGTGCGCACGCCCACTGGGGTCACCTCTTCGATCGGCGACGTGATCACCTGTATGCGGCGGCGACGGGCGAAGCGCGCGGTGCGCCGCAACCGCGGGACGTTTCGGCGCGGGGCGAGCGGGAAGACCTTGATCGTCGCTGCCGAACGGGCCATCAGGTCGATCAGTTCACCGGCACTGGAATCGGGGCCGATGACGGCAACGCGCCGGCCGGCCGGGTCGAAATCGGTCTCGGGTATCGAAGCGTGAATAACGGGGCCGCGAAATTCCCTGCGGCCGAACAGATCCGGGATCCACGGAATGAACGGCGACTCACAGGTGATCACGATGCGGCCGCGACAGAATTCGTCGCCGTCGGCGGTCAGCGTCCAGGTATCGGTGGCGTCGTCGAACACCGCGCTGATCACCTCGCGGTCGAAGATCACGAAGTCGTTGATGCCAGCCGCTAGCAGTTCGGTGGCAGCGTTGCCGTCGCCGACGAGGACGACGCCGTGAACGCGTTCGGTCATAGGAATTTAGTGCGCGTCCAGCCGCGACGTGCGAGCGGGCCCATCAGCCCGACCTCGGATAAGAACGCGGCGAGCGGCGCGAACCCAGCCACTTGGACTTCGTGGCGGTGCGCGCTGTTGCGCGCGATCCTGCGGGCCTCTCGCGCGTTCAGACCCGCCCGCGCGTATTGGACTTGGTTGGTGAACAGGTAGCGGAAGAACCAGCCGCCCAGCCCGTTGACGTTGCCGACGAACCATCGCTCCGGGCGGCGCATGTGCGGCGATCGCTTGCGTAGCCCGTCCCGTGCGAACTGGATATGACGGGCCTCTTCGGTGACGTGAATTCGCATGAGTCGCTGAATGATTGGCTGTAGTTCGGGGTCGTCCATCATCTGCCGCTGCAGCGAGTCGAAGATCTCCTCACCGATCAGCGCGGCGACCCACAGCACCGAGCCGCGAAAGAAGAACGGCAGCGTGTTGATGATCATCCGGTGGTAGAGCCGCGGGCGCACCGGCCGTGCGCCGACCCGCTCGATGGCCTTGCCGAACATCACCATGTGGCGGGTCTCGTCGCCCAGCTCGGTCAGCGCGTAGTGGGTGGACCGGCTGGTGGGGTCGGTGTGCATGATCTTGCGCAGCAGCGCCTGATTCAGGATGTTCTCGAACCAGATGCCGGCCGACAGCGTGTTCACCAGTTCCTGCCGGGACAGCTCGATGCGCTGAGCACGGGTCATCTGGTCCCACATCGGGGTGCCGTACAGCGACACCGTCCTGGGCGGCAGATAGAACTTGTCCGGCTCCAGGGGCGCGTCCCAGTCGATGTCGACGACCGGCGCGTAGGACTTCTTGATCGATCCCTTGAGCAGGCGTTCGGAGAAATCCTCGCGACCGCGCTCGGCTGGCTGCACCGCAGTTGTCATCGGTGACGTCCCCTTCGTCGGTGTCATGTCCAGACGGTAGGGAGCGCGCACGAAGATGTCAATACCATCGGTACCGGATACTTGCGGTCCTAGCTGCTGAGCCGGACGCGGAGGGGCTGGCACCGGCGGTTAACGAGGTATTTCGCCGGCGTCCGGTAGTAGGTTCACCCGCATGGGAGCATTCGTCATTCGCGCCGCGTTGACCGGATTCGCGCTGTGGGTGGTGACTAAGGTCGTCCACGGGCTGGGCTTCGTCGGCGGAGACACCCGCCTACAGCGGGTCGGCATCATCTTCGTGGTGGCGGTGATCTTCGGTCTGGTCAACGCCTTCATCAAACCCGTCGTGCAAATCCTGTCGATCCCGCTGTACATCCTGACGCTGGGGCTGTTCCACATCGTCGTCAATGCGCTCATGCTGTGGATCACCGCGTGGATCACCGAGAACACCACCCACTGGGGCCTGGTAATCGACCACTTCTGGTGGACCGCGATCAAGGCCGCGATCGTGTTGTCGATCGTGAGCTGGGTGTTGTCGCTGGTGTTCCGGGGCGCCCGGCGCTAACGGCACACTGGATACATGCCGGAACTGCCCGAAGTCGAAGCGCTCGTCGACCATCTGCGCCGCCACGCCGTCGGCCGGACCATCGGGCGCGTGGACGTCGCCGCGCTGTCGGTGCTCAAGACCTTCGACCCGCCGATCAACGCGCTGCACGGAGTGACGGTTACCGGTGCCGACCGCTGGGGCAAATACCTCGGCATGCACGCCGGCGAGCTGACCCTGATCACCCACCTGTCGCGGGCCGGCTGGCTGCGCTGGTCGGACAAGCTGGCCGCGGCGCCGCTCAAGCCCGGCAAAGGCCCGATCGCGTTGCGCGTCCATCTCGGCAGGCCCGGCGAGGGGCCGGGTTTCGACCTCACCGAGGCAGGCACTCAGAAACGGCTGGCGGTGTGGCTGGTCCACGACCCGCACGAGGTCCCCGGCATCGCCGCGCTGGGGCCCGACGCGCTGCAGCTGTCCGCCGACGACCTGGCCGGGCGGCTGGCCGGAAACACCGGGCGGATCAAGTCCGTCATCACCGACCAGAAAGTCATCGCCGGCATCGGCAACGCCTACAGCGACGAGATCCTGCATGTCGCCAAGCTGTCGCCGTTCGCCACCGCCGGGAAACTCTCCGAGGCGCAGCTCGCCGCACTGCACTTCGCGATGGAGTCGATCTTGTCCGACGCCGTTGCGAGATCGGTGGGCCAGCAGGCCGCAACGCTCAAGGGTGAGAAGCGATCCGGCATGCGGGTGCACGCCCGCACCGGCTTGCCGTGCCCGGTATGCGGCGACACGATTCGCGAAGTATCGTTCGCCGACAAGTCGTTTCAGTACTGCCCGACCTGCCAGACCGGCGGCAAGGTGCTGGCGGACCGGCGGATGTCGCGCCTGCTGAAGTAGTTATGCTGCGCGGATGACTCGGCAGAAGATTCTCATCACCGGTGCGAGTTCCGGCCTGGGCGCCGGAATGGCCCGCGCGTTCGCCGCCAAGGGGCGGGACCTGGCGCTGTGCGCACGCCGCACCGACCGGCTCGACGAGCTCAAAATCGAACTTGCGCAACGGTATCCGGATGTCAAAGTTGCGGTTGCTGCGCTGGACGTCAATGACCACGACCAGGTGCCGAAGGTGTTCGCGGAATTGTCCAACGCACTTGGCGGCATCGACCGGGTGATCGTCAACGCCGGTATCGGCAAGGGCGCGCAACTGGGATCGGGCAAACTGTGGGCCAACAAGGCGACCATCGAAACCAATCTCGTTGCGGCCCTGGTCCAAATCGAAACCGCGCTGGAGATGTTCTCCGACCAGGGGTCCGGGCATCTGGTGCTGATCTCGTCGGTGCTCGGTGCGAAGGGTGTGCCCGGCGTGAAGGCGGCCTACGCCGCCAGCAAAGCCGGCCTGACTTCACTGGGCGAATCGTTGCGCGCCGAATACGCCAAGGGTCCGATCAAGGTGTCGGTGATGGAGCCGGGTTACATCGAGTCGGAGATGACGGCCAAATCCCAGAGCACAATGTTCATGGTGGACAACGAAACTGGGGTCAAGTCACTGGTCGCGGCCATTGATCGCGAGCCGGGCCGGGCTGCCGTGCCATGGTGGCCGTGGGGCCCGATGGTGCAACTATTGCGCGTGATGCCGCTGTCGCTGGCCAAGCGCTTCGCGTAGCGCCTCGCAGTGTGAAACTGACGACGGCGCCGCGGCGTGTCCTGTCGTGAGATTCACACTCGGGCGCGGGCCTAGTCCGCGCGACCTCGCTCCGCGCGGTAGCGACGGACCAGAGCGTCGGTGGAACTATCGGATTGCTTTGCCGGAGAGGCGTCTTCGGTGATCACCGGTAGCAGCGCCTTGGCCTGGGTCTTGCCCAGCTCGACGCCCCACTGATCGAACGAGTCGATGCCCCAGATCACACCTTCGGTGAAGACCTGGTGCTCGTAGAGCGCGATCAACTGGCCCACTACCGACGGGGTGAGCCGGGTAGCCAGGATGGACGTGGTTGGCCGGTTACCCGGCATTACCTTGTGCGGCACCACGTCGGCGGGCGTGCCCTCGGCGGCGATCTCGTCGGCCGTCTTGCCGAACGCCAGCACCTGCGTCTGGGCGAAGAAGTTGCTCATCAGCAAGTCGTGCATGCTGCCCGTGCCGTCCATGGTGGGCAGGTCGTCGGTGGGTTGGCTGAAGCCGATGAAGTCGGCCGGCACTAGCCGGGTGCCCTGGTGTAGGAGTTGGTAGAACGCGTGCTGACCGTTCGTTCCTGGCTCGCCCCAGAAGATTTCACCGGTGTCGGTGGTTACCGGGGTGCCGTCGGCACGGGTCGACTTGCCGTTGGACTCCATCGTCAGCTGCTGCAGATACGCGGCGAAGCGGGCCATGTCGTTGGAATACGGCAACACCGCGCGCGCCTGCGCGTCGAAGAAGTCCGAGTACCACAGCCCGATCAGGCCGAGCAGCACTGGCGCATTGGACTCCAGCGGCGCGGTCTTGAAGTGCTCGTCGACGAGGTGGAATCCGGATAGGAAGTCCGCGAACGCTTCTCGCCCGATCGCGGCCATCACCGAGAGTCCGATCGCGGAGTCGACCGAATACCGTCCACCGACCCAGTCCCAGAATCCGAACATGTTGTCCGTGTCGATGCCGAACTCGTCGACCAGCTTCTTGTTGGTCGAGACGGCGACGAAATGCTTGGCGACCGCGTCCTGCCCGAGCGCATCGGTCAGCCAGCGCCTGGCGGCGGTCGCGTTCGTCAGTGTCTCCAGCGTTGTGAAGGTCTTGGATGCGACGATGAAAAGCGTTGTGGCCGGGTCTAAGTCGGCCAACTTCGCGATCAGGTCGGCGGGATCGACATTGGACACGAATCGCGCCGAGATGCCGGCGGCGGCATAGTGCCGCAGCGCTTGGTAGACCATCACCGGCCCGAGGTCCGAGCCCCCGATTCCGATGTTGACGACGGTGCTGATCCGTTGACCGGTGGCACCGGTCCACTCGCCGCTGCGCAGCCGGTCGGTGAAATCGCCCATCGCGTCGAGCACCGAGTGGACGTCCTCGACTACGGTCTGCCCGTCCACGATCAGCTTGGCGTCGCGCGGAAGCCGCAGAGCGGTGTGCAGCACCGCGCGATCCTCCGAGATGTTGATGTGTACGCCGGAGAACATCTCGTCGCGACGCTTCTCGAGCTCGCCGGCGCGAGCCAGGTCGGTCAGCAGCTTCAGCGTTTCCCGGTTGATGCGATGTTTGCTGTAGTCGATGTAAAGGTCGCCGACGGTGATGTTGAATTCGTGGCCGCGGTCTGGGTCCTCGGCGAAGAATTCACGCAGGTGGGTGCCCACGATCTGGTCGTGGTGTTTACCCAGCGCCTTCCATGCCGAGGTCGCTGTGATGTCGGGAATCTTTTCCACCGCCATTCTTCGACCCTAGTCAGATTGACCGGGCCCGCGCGCTGAAGCCGAGGTGAACGGGCGGCGAATCGGCTCGGTCAGTGACCGAGCCGGCCGCGACCCAGCCTGAGCAGCAGCATGGCCAGGTCCTTGCCCTCAGGACCGAGTTCGCTGTAGCGCTCGATGACCTTCATCTCGCGGCTGTGCACCAACCGTGTGCCGCCGGAAGCCATCCGGGCTTTGCCGATCGCCCGGGA
>NZ_DASXHW010000293.1:0-15872 GCF_036488105.1 Mycobacterium sp.
ACCGGCCCGAATACCTCTTCCTGCGCGATGGTGGCGTCCGGCGTGACCTCGGTGAGAATCGTCGGCTCGAAGTAGTAGCCACCGTTCAAACCGGCCGGCCGACCGCCACCGGTCGCCAGCTTGGCGCCGTCGTTGAGTGCCTGATCGACGTGTGCCTGAACGCGTTCGCGCTGTGCGGCGCTGATCAGTGGGCCCATCTGCACGTCGGGATCGGTGGGATCGCCGACCTTCACCGCCCGGGCCATCGCGACCAGCCGATCGACCACCTCGTCGTGGATCGCGTCGGGCAGCAGCATCCGGCTGTGCAGAATGCAGGCCTGCCCGGCATGAAATGAGCACGATTCGAACAACATTCGCTGCAGCAGTTCATCATCCAGCGCGACGTCATCAAGCACGATGCTGGCCGACTTACCGCCGCACTCGAGCAGTAGCCGTTTCATCTTCCCGCCGGCCGCGGCCATCACCTCACGGCCGACCACCGAGCTCCCGGTGAAGCTGACCATGTCGATCCGCGGGTCGACGGTCAACAGCTTGCTGGATTCGATGTCGGTCGGGGTCACGACATTGACCACACCCGGTGGAATATCGGTGTGCTCGTCGATGATTCGGGCCAGCGCCAACCCGGCCAGCGGAGCCAGCGGCGAAGGCTTGAGCACGACGGTGTTGCCGGCGGCCAGCGCGGCGCAGACTTTCATCACGTTGAGGGTGTGCGGGAAATTCCAGGGCGTCAGGATCGACACCACGCCGAGCGGCTCGTAGCGCAGCAGCGTCTTGCCCGCGGCGCCAAAGGCGTCGATCGGCTCCTCGATGGGATGGGTGGCGAGTTCGGCCGCGTTCAGCGCCGCAAACGCCGGCCCTTCGACGTGGATCACTCGCTCGTTGGCCGTACAGCCCCACTCCTGTTGCGCCAACGCGTAAAAATCGTCGGCATGCGCCAGCAGGGCCTCGCCCAGCTGGTTGAGGAACGCGGCCCGCTGCTCGGGTCCGGTGTCGGCCCATGGCCCCGAGTCGAAGGCGTTCCTGGCCGCCGCGATCGCACGGTCGACTTGGGCATGGCTGGGGTCGGGCGCCGACGCGATCACCGCCTCGGTGGCCGGACAGACGTCGTCGTAGCGGCCCCCGGCCCCAGCAGCTCTGTCGGGTTCGACCCACTGGCCATCGATGTAGACCGAGTAGGTGTCGATCAACGAGCGTGGCTCAGCCATATCCCCTCCTTTAGAAATCCGGGGCCTTTAGACATCCGGGGCCTTTGGACGGTCCGGCGGCTCAACGTTTGGTCTACACCTGTCGGGCCGCCGCCGTCAATGCTCGCCTTCGTTCAGCTGCATTCGGTGAAACTAGTTCAGTTCAACAGCAAGCATATTGACATCGCCAGTGCCATCAGAGTAAACAGGGTGCACCGGACAGATCGTATGCAAATGTACGATCACGCGTCGAGGAGGCCTGGGTGCACACGAAGTCCAACTCGACCGTCCCGCTGCATTCGCCGGACTTCTACGCCGGCGATCCCTATCCCGCGTACCGCGAGCTGCGCGCGACGGCGCCGGTGTGCTGGAACGACGTCACCAACTTCTGGGCGCTGCTGAAATACGAGGACATCCGGTTCGTCTCCAGCAACCCAGCCGCGTTCACCTCGACCCAGGGCATCACCATCCCTGACCCGGCGATGCCCAGCCCGGTGCAGCCGGGGAGCCTGATCTTCACCGACCCGCCGCGGCACCGGCAGATGCGCAAGCTGATCAACTCCGGCTTCACCAGGCGCCGCGTTTCCGTGCTCGAGCCGAAAATCCGCGAGATCGTCCGCGGCATCCTCGACAGCGTGGAACTGGATTCGGTGCACGAGTTCGCCGAGGAGATCGCCGCTCCGCTGCCTACCCGCCTGATCGCCGAGTTGATCGGTGCGCCGCCCGACGATTGGGAGCAATTCCGGGCCTGGTCGGACGCGTCCACCGGAATCTCCGACCCGGAGATCGAACTCGACCCGCTGGTGGCTGCCGGCCAGTTGTACGAGTATTTCCAAAAGCTGATCGGCGCACGGCGAGTCGAGCCGCGCGACGATTTGCTCTCGGTGCTGGCCGGCGCCGAGATCGACGGCGAGCGGCTCACTGACGAAGACCTGCTGAATTTTGCGTTCCTGTTGCTGGTGGCCGGAAACGAGACCACCCGCAATCTGATCGCGCTGGGCACGCTGGCGTTGATCGCTCATCCCGATCAGCAACGCCTGCTGATCGACGATTTTTCGCTGATCCCCAGCGCTGTCGAGGAGATGCTGCGGTGGAACAGCCCGGTGGTGCACATGGCCCGGACGGCAACCGCCGACGTCGAGATCCGCGGCCAGCGCATCGCCGAAGGCGACGTGGTGGTGATGCTGTACGGATCGGCCAACCGCGATGAAGACGTGTTCGGCGCCGACTCCGAAGAATTCAAGGTGACCCGCCACCCCAACCCGCACATCGCGTTCGGGTGCGGCGAACATTCTTGTATCGGCGCACAATTGGCGCGCCTGGAGGCCACGGTGATGTTCGAGGAGCTGCTGGGCCGCTTCCCCCGACTCGAACTGGTCGGCGAGGTCGACCGGATGCGGGCCACCATGGTGCCCGGGGTCAAGCGAATGCCGGTACGGCTGGGGGCCTGACCGGTGCGACTCGACTACACACCCGAACAAGAGCGGCTGCGCGACGAGATTCGCGCAACCATGGAACAGGTGATGACCCCGGAACGGCAGGTTGCCGTCAGCGAGCGCATGGAGGGCGGCCCCGCGGTACGCGACTGCGTGCGCGCGCTGGCAGCGGCCGACCTGCTCGGCGTCGGTTGGCCCAAAGAGTTTGGTGGACGTGGCTTCTCGGCCATCGAGCAGTTCATCTTCGCCGAGGAGGCCAGACGGGTCAACGCGCCGATCCCGTTGGTGACGCTCAACACCGTCGGGCCCACCCTGATGCACTACGGCACCGAGGAGCAGAAGCAGACGTTCCTGCCGGCGATCCTGGACGGCAGCGTCGAGTTCGCCATTGGCTACTCCGAGCCGGGGGCGGGTAGCGACCTGGCGTCGTTGCGCACCAACGCCGTCCGCGACGGCGACGACTACGTGATCAACGGCCAGAAGATGTTCACGAGTGGCGCGGCGTACGCCGACTACATCTGGCTGGCCGCCCGCACCGACCCGAACGTCAAGAAGCACAAGGGCATTTCGATCTTCATCGTGCCGACCTCGTCGCCCGGATTCTCCTGGCAGCCACTGCGCACCATGCCGGGCGTCTCCACCTTCTACACCTTCTACGACAACGTCCGGGTGCCGGCCAGCGCGATCGTGGCGGGCGAAAACCAGGGCTGGCAACTGATCACCACCCAGCTGAACTTCGAACGCGCCGCCCTGGGCAACCTCGGTGCGCTCGAGCCGCTGTTCGAAAAGACGCTGCAGTGGGCGCGCGACACCGAACTCGACGGTCGCCGGGTCATCGACAAGCCCTGGGTGCAGCAGGCGCTGGCCCGGGTCGAGGCGGAGGTCGCGGCCTACAAGCTGATCAACCTTCGGGTGAACGCCGCGATGACCAAGGGCGTGCTCAATATGGGCGAGGCCTCGGCCGCGAAGGTCTTCGGCACCGAGCTGGCTCCACTGGTCGCCCGCCAACTGCTAGAGGTGCTGGACCACAACGGGTTACGTCGCGGCGCCGACGCCCCGCTGCGCGGCGCGCTGGAATCCGCTTACCGGGTCGCGGTCATCAGCACCTTCGGCGGCGGCGCCAACGAAATCCAACGAGACATCATAGCGATGGCCGGATTGGGCATGCCACGAGCTCCACGTGACCTTCGCTCAACGGCCCAGTGCGCAACCGACAAATCAGGAGGATCGACTCAGTGACCAACACTGACTTGCACAGTAGGCTGAAGGCACTCGTCGGCGAGCACACCGGCGGCTCCGGAAAACCGTCGCTGGCACCGGATCCGGTCAACCAGCCGATGATCCGGCACTGGGCGTATGCACTCAACGACATGAACCCGGTGTACCTCGATCCGGAGTTCGCGGCGAAGTCCCGGTTCGGCGGCATCGTGTCACCACCGGTGATGCTGCAAACCTGGACCATGCCGGCCCCGAAACTCGAAGGGATCGGTGAACGCGGCGGCTCCCCTGTCGAAATCACCAGCAACCCGACGGCGTTTCTCGACGAGGCCGGATACACCAGCATCGTGGCGACGAACTCGGAGTTCGAGATCAACCGCTACCCCAAGCTGGGCGACGTCATCAGCGCGACCTCGGTGTACGAGGAAGTATCCGACGAGAAGACGACGGCGCTGGGCACCGGCTTCTTCCTGACCTGGGTGCTCACCTACACCGATCAGCACGGCGAGGTGCTGGGGCGCCAGCGGTTTCGGGTCCTGCGATTCAAGCCGGCCCGCTGATGGCGACCCGACTGGCGCCGACGATCAGCCCGGATACCGAGTTCTTCTGGAACGGGTTGCGCGAGCACAAGCTGCTGATCCAGCGCTGCAAGGGATGTGGCACGGTGCGCAATCCACCGCAGCCCATGTGTCCGAAGTGCCGCTCGCTGGACACCGAAGCGATCGAGTCGTCGGGCCGCGGCACCGTCTACAGCTACGTGATGCCGCACCAACCGCAGTTCCCGTTCTTCGACTATCCCTACATCGTCGCGCTGCTGCAGCTCGACGAGGGCGTCCGGATCGTCTCTAACCTGACCGACATCGACCCGGCCGACGTCCGGGTCGGGATGGCGGTCGAGGTTTATTTCCAAGAGTTCGACGGAGACCTTGTGCTGCACCAGTTCCGGCCGGCTGGTTGACGTGGACTTCACGTTCACCGAAGAGCAGGAGACGATCCGCAAGCTGGCCGCTGACGTCTTTGAACGGCGAGCCACTCCGGAGCGGTTGACCGAAGTCGAGGCCGGCGAGTTCCGCTACGACGCCGAGCTGTGGAAGGAGCTGGCCGGTGTCGACCTGCTAGGCACCGCGTTACCGGAGTCGTTGGGCGGCAACGGCGGTGGCTTCATCGAACTCGGCGTCCTGCTGGCCGAAGTGGGATTCGCGGTGGCTCCAGTGCCTGCGTATCCGACGCTGCTGCTGGGCGCCGACCCGATCGCCCGGCACGGCAGCCCCGAGCAACAGCAACGCTTTCTGCCCGGCGTCATCGACGGCACTTGCGTCCTGTCCGCCGGCCTGCACGAGCCCGGCCACTCCGACCCGAGCCGACCGGTCACCACGGCCCGTCGCGACGGCGGGACGTGGCGGCTGGATGGCATCAAAGAGCTGGTGTCGTTCGGCCAGCTCGCCGATACCCTGCTGATTCCGGCCAGAATAGATTGCGGTGAGGTGGGCTTGTTTCTGCTGCCGACGGATGCCCAGGGCGTCGAGATCCGGCCAGTGCCGACTACCAACCGCGAACCGCACGCGGACGTATTGCTTGATGGAGCAATGGTTTCCGACGTGGACAAGCTTGACGGCAATCAACTGGTCGAATCGCTGTACACCCGCGCGCTGATCGGCCTGTGCGCGATCCAGGTTGGCGTATCGGATCGCGCCTTGCGGATGGCCGCCGAATACACCTCGGGCCGTGAGCAATTCGGCCGCCCGATCGGCAGCTTCCAGGCGGTGCAGCAACGGATGGCCGACGGCTTCATCGACCTGGAGGCGATCCGCTGGACCACCTGGCACGCGGCCTGGCTGGTCGCAGAGGGACGGCCTGCAGACCGTGCGGCACGCGTCGCGAAGTTCTGGGCCGCTGAAGCCGGCGCCCGGATCGCCGCCACGGCTCAGCACGTGCACGGCGGGATCGGGATCGACACCACCTATCCCCTGCATCGCTATTTCCTGTGGGCCAAACACAACGAACTCACCTTGGGGTCAGCCACTCAGCAGCTGGTTCACCTCGGCAGCACATACCCGGAAGGACGGCTATGACGACCGCCAAATCCCGCACCGACACCTTGCGTTGGAGCGACATCGATGTGGGCGACGAGGTCACTCCGCTGGAGATCCCAGTCACCACCACGATGATCGTGGCCGGCGCGATCGCGTCGCGCGACTTCATGCCGGTGCACCACGACCGCGACTACGCCAACAAGCAGGGATCGCCCAACCTGTTTATGAACATCCTGACCTCTAACGGCTACTGCGTGCGTTTCCTGACCGACTGGGCCGGGCCCGAGGCCATGATCACCAAGCTGGCGATTCGCCTTGGCGTGCCGTCGTTTCCGGACGACCCGCTGCGTTTCACCGGCAGCGTCACCGGCAAGACCGAAGGATCCGGCGGCGAGAACTTCGTCGAGGTGACCTTCCAGGCTGCCAACAGCCTCGGCAATCACGTCTCCGGCACCGCCGTCGTGAGCCTGCTCGACGGAGCCCAAGCATGACTGCAGCGCCGTCGAAGCTGGCCGGGAACACGGCCATCGCCGGCATCGGCCAGACCGAGTTCTCCAAGGAATCCGGCCGCAGCGAGCTGCAATTGGCGTGCGAATCGGTCAGTGCTGCACTCGATGACGCCGGCCTGTTACCCAGCGACGTCGACGGCATGGTGACGTTCACCATGGATTCCAGCGACGAGATCGACGTCGCGCGCAACGTCGGCATCGGCGATCTGAATTTCTTCTCCCGCGTCCCCCACGGTGGCGGGGCGGCAGCTGGAACAGTCGCCCATGCCGCGATGGCGGTCGCCGCCGGAGTCGCCGACGTAGTGGTGTGCTGGCGCGCCTTCAACGAACGGTCGGGCTTCCGTTTCGGCGGCAGCGGACGCACCAGCGCGGAGACCCCGCTGTTCATGGCGCACTACGCCCCGTTCGGATTGCTCACTCCCGCAGCGTGGGTCGCGCTGCACGCCCAGCGCTACATGTCGACGTACGGGGTGACCAACGAAGACTTCGGCCGGATCGCCGTGGTCGACCGGGCCCACGCGGCCACCAACCCCGACGCGTGGTTCTTCGAGCGACCGATCACGCTCGAAGACCACCAGAATTCGCGGTGGATCATCGAACCGGTTCTGCGACTGCTGGATTGCTGCCAGGAGAGCGACGGCGGGGTCGCGCTGGTCGTCACCAGCGCCGAGCGTGCCCGCGACCTGCGTCAGCCGCCGGCCGTCATCTCCGCGGCCGCGCAGGGCGCGGCCTACAACGGCGAGATGATGACCAGCTACTACCGCGACGACATCACCGGTCTACCCGAGATGGGGGTGGTCGCCGACAAGCTCTGGCGCGATTCCGGCCTCAAGCCGCAAGACATCCAAACCGCGTTCATCTATGACCATTTCACGCCGTTCGTGTTCACCCAATTCGAGGAACTCGGATTCTGCGAACGTGGCGAAGCCAAAGACTTCGCCACCGTGCAGCGGTTGTCGCTGGGTGGCGAACTGCCGATCAACACCAACGGCGGGCTACTCGGCGAGGCCTACATCCACGGGATGAACGGCATCACCGAGGGTGTGCGCCAAGTCCGCGGAACCTCGCACAACCAGGTCGACAACGTGGAACACGTCCTGGTCACTTCGGGGACCGGCGTGCCGACCAGCGGACTGATCCTCGCCGGCGGTTAGGACGCCTTTATGACCCAAGCCACCGCAGCCGATACCCGCGAGCTGATCGTCGAGTCCGCATTTGCCTGCTTCCGCAAGGAAGGAATGCAGAAGGCAACGATCGTGGATATCGCCAAGGCGGCGGGCGTTTCCCGCAGCACCATCTACGAGTACTTCCGCGACAAGGCCGCCATCGTCGAAGCGTGCGCCGAACACACCTCCGAGCAGTTCTATCGGCAGATGTCTCTGGCCATGGACCGGGGTGGCTCGCTGGAGGACAAGCTCAGCCGCGCAGCGGTATTCGTGACCCAGGCCCGACGGGTGATCGCCTCCGAGAAGTACTTCGACGAAGAGGCGATCAGCCTGCTGCTCACCAAAGACGCCGCGGTCTTGTTGCGCGAATGCGTCGACTTCCTCGGTCCGCACCTTGCCGCAGCCAAGATCACCGGCGAGGTACGCAAAGACCTCGACATCCAGTCGGCGGGCGAATGGTTCGCCCGAATCCTGTTCTCGCTGTTCAGCACACCGTCATCGACGCTCGACATGGACGACCCAGAGGTCGTCGCCGACTTTGTGCGCGCGCACGTGGTTCAGGGGTTCGCCAACGACCGCCCGCGGCCACGCCGCGGTCAGTGACCGCGCTCGGCGAGCGCCCGCATGAAGAACGTCAGGTTGGCCGGTCGCTCGGCCAGTCGCCGCATGAAGTACCCGTACCACTGAGTGCCGAACGGCACGTACACCCGAACCCGGTTGCCCGCCGACACCAGCCGCGTCTGCTCGGCATCGCGGACGCCATACAGCATCTGGTATTCGAAATCAGCTGGATTACAGCCGGTTTCGCGCGCCATTGCGGGCACCGCGTCGATGATCACCGGGTCGTGGGTGGCAACCATCGGGTATCCCGGCCCTGCCATCAGCACCCGTAGACAGCGCAGATACGAGGCGGTGACCGCCGCGGCATCCCGGTAGGCGACCGACGCCGGTTCGTCGTAGGCGCCCTTGCACAGCCGGACCCTGGCCCCCGACGCCGCGAACTGTTCGCAGTCGCCGTGCGTGCGTCGCAGGTAGGCCTGCAGCACCACACCCAGCCACGGGAAGTCGGTCCGTAGGTCAGCGGCGATCGACAAGGTGGAATCCGTGGTGGTGTGGTCCTCGGCGTCCACCGTCACCCAGGCCCCGACCTGTTCGGCCCGCTCGCAGATGGCGTGCGCGTTCGCGAGTGCGATCGTTTCGCCGTCTCGGTCCAGCGCCTGTCCCAGCGCGGACAGCTTCAGCGACACCTCCAGAGCGCGCACGCCGTCACGGCCGGCATCCGGCCGCCGGCCCAGCGCGTCGAGCAGCTCGAGGTAGGCACGTGTGGTGGCGTTCGCGCCGTCGATATCGGTGACATCCTCACCGAGATAGTCGATGCTGACCAACCGGCCCGAATCCCGCAGTGCGCCAGCGCTGTCAAGCACCCGCTCCAACGTCGCACCGGGCACGAAGCGGTGCACCACCTTACGGGTAACCGGGAACCGCTCAGCGGTGTGCCGCAATCCGTGCGAGCGACTGGCGGCCAGTATCGCCGGGCGCAGCGTCTTGGTGAACAGGCCGGACATCATTGCGCCGCCATGTGCGGATAGGTGTGATCGGTCGCCGGAACGAACGTCTCCTTGATCGAGCGGGCGGACGTCCAGCGCAGCAGATTCATTGCGGAGCCGGCCTTGTCGTTGGTGCCCGAACCGCGGGATCCGCCGAACGGCTGGCGACCCACCACCGCACCGGTCGGCTTGTCGTTGACGTAGAAGTTGCCCGCCGCGAATCGCAGCCGGTTCTGTGCGGCGAGCACCGCATCGCGGTCGTCGGCGATCACCGCCCCGGTCAGGGCGTAGCGCGATCCGGTGTCGATGACGTCGAGGACACGTTCGAACTCGTTGTCGGGGTAGACGTAGACCGACAACAGCGGGCCGAAGTACTCGGTTGCGAACGATTCGTCAGTCGGATCGTCGGACAGCAGCACCGTCGGGCGGACGAAATAGCCTTCGCTGTCGTTGTATTCGCCGCCGACGGCGATCGTGACGCCGGGCGCGCTTTTCGCGCGCTCGATAGCAGTGACGTTCTTGGCGAAGGCCCGCTCGTCGATCAGCGCACCGCCGAAGTTGGTCAGGTCGGCGACGTCGCCGAACTTCAGCTCGGCGGTGGCGGCCAAGAAGTCGTCGCCCATCTGCTGCCATACCGAGTGCGCGATGAAGGCCCGCGAGGCGGCCGAGCACTTCTGCCCCTGGTAGTCGAAGGCGCCGCGGATCAGCGCGGTGCGCAGTACATCCGGCCGCGCCGAGCTATGCGCGAGGACGAAGTCCTTGCCGCCGGTCTCCCCCACCAGCCGCGGATAGCTGTGGTAGTGCTCGACGTTGGTGCCGACCTGCTGCCACAGCCGCTGGAACGTCGCCGTCGATCCGGTGAAGTGGATGCCGGCCAGTCGCGGATCTGCCAGTGCTACTTCCGATACCGCATAGCCGTCGCCGGTCACCATGTTGACCACCCCGGGTGGCAGTCCGGCCGCCTCCAGCAGTTGCATGGTCAGGTAGGCCGACAGCGTCTGTGTCACCGACGGCTTCCACACCACGGTGTTGCCCATCAGCGCCGGCGCGGTGGGCAGATTCGCGGCGATCGCGGTGAAGTTGAACGGCGTTATCGCATAGACGAATCCGTCCAGTGGACGGTAGTCGGTGCGGTTCCATTCCCCCCGCACGCTGGTCGGCTGCTGCGCCAGAATCTGGCGGGCGTAGTCCACGTTGAACCGCCAGAAATCGGCCAGCTCGCAGGGGGCGTCGATCTCGGCCTGATAGGCGGTTTTGGACTGGCCAAGCATGGTCGCCGCCGCGATCTTCTCGCGCCACGGACCGGCAAGCAGATCCGCCGCTCGCAGGAAGATCGCCGCCCGCTCGTCGAACGGGGTTGCCGCCCAATGTGTTCGGGCCAACGACGCAGCCTGTACGGCGGCGGCGGCGTCGCGGTGTTGGGCGTTGGTCAACGTGCCCAGCGTGGCCGCGTGCCGGTGCGGCTGCACGACGTCGATCCGCTCCCCATTGCCCATGCGATGGCTGCCGCCGATGACGTGCGGCAGGTCGATCGGGTGATCGGCCAACGCGGCGAGTGCGGTCTGCAGCCGGGTGCGCTCGGGCGAATTCGGTGCGTAGTCGTGGATTGGTTCGTTGACGGGCGGCGGCACTTGGGTGATGGCGTCCATGTCTAAAAGGATCTCAGCGACGACACTCGATCGGCTTGGCCTATCGGCCAAGATGATGCGGGCTTGCTAGTACAATCGGACAACATGCAGCCCGCCGGCGTGGGACTCGGCCAACTGCTGTTGGCCCTGGATACGACCATCGCGAGCTTGGTCGAGGCGCCGCGCGGCCTGGACCTGGCTGTCGCGTCCGCGGCGTTGATCGACTCCGACGACGTGCGGCTCGGTATGGGCCGCGGCGCGGACTCGGCCGACGTGTTCTTCCTACTCGGCGTGGCCGACGAGCAAGCCCAGAGCTGGCTGGAGAAGCTTGCCACCGGCCCGGCCGGGCAACCGCCGGTCGCCATCTTCGCCAAGGAGCCCTCCGACGCCTTGGTCGCCCGGGCCGTCGCTACGGGGACAGCTGTGGTGGCCGTCGAACCGCGGGCCCGCTGGGAGCGACTGTATCGGCTGGTCAACCACGTCCTCGAACACCACGGCGATCGCACCGATCCCCGCAACGACTCCGGCACCGACTTGTTCGGCCTGGCGCAGTCGCTCGCCGACCGTATTCACGGCATGGTCAGCATCGAAGACGCGCAGTCCCACGTGTTGGCCTATTCGGCATCCAACGACGAAGCCGACGACTTGCGGCGGCTGTCGATCCTGGGTCGGGCCGGTCCTCCCGAGCACCTGAAGTGGATCGGCCAATGGGGCATCTTCGACGCGCTAAGGGCCGGCGGCGACGTGGTCCGGGTCGCCGAGCGGCCGGAGTTGCGACTGCGGCCACGGCTGGCCGTCGGCATTCATCAACCGGGCTTCGACGCCCGCCGCGCACCGGATTTCGCCGGCACGATCTGGGTACAGCAGGGTTCGCGGCCGCTGGCGGAGGATGCCGAGGAGGTGCTGCGAGGAGGCGCAGTACTGGCGGCCCGCATCATGTCGCGGCTGGCGGCCAAGCCGTCGACGCATACGTTGCGCGCCCAGCAGCTGCTGGGCCTGGCCGACCTCGGATCTGTTGACGTGGACACGATCACGCGTGAATTGGGGATCGTCGCCGACGGTAATGCCGCGTTGATCGGTTTTCACGGCCCGCGCGGCCACGGCCGATTGGCCGATGTCTTGGCATTGAGCGCCAATGCTTTTCGTGCGGACGCACAGGTCGCCTCGCTCGGATCGCGGGTGTACGTCTTGCTTCCGGATACGACGAAGCGGTCGTCGCTGCACTCCTGGATTCGCGGCACAATCAACGCCCTGCAGACCGAGCTGGGACTGCAGTTGCGCGTGGTCGTCGCCGCGCCGCTGCCCGGGCTGGCCGGCCTGCCCGCGGTGCGTGCCGACGTGGATCGCGTGCTGGATAGCGCTGAGCGCCATCCGGATTCGTTTGCCGCGGTGACCTCGCTTGCCGAAGCGCGGACCACCGTGCTGCTCGACGAGATCGTCACGATAGTCGGCGCCGACGAGCGGCTGGTCGACCCCAGGGTGCGCGAACTGCATGCCCACGACCCGGCTCTGGTCCAGACGCTACGGGCGTATCTGGACAGCTTCGGCGACGTCGCCGCGGCGGCAGCGGAGCTGCACGTCCACCCCAATACCGTGCGCTACCGGACCCGCCGGATCGAGACCTTGCTGTCGACATCGCTGGCCGATCCCGATGTCAGGCTGCTGCTTTCACTTGCACTTCGAGCCGCCGAACGGATCTCGTGAAATCGGTCCGAATTCGCACAACAGTTATGTTCAGCGTGAAGGTAATTGGAAGAGTTGCAACAATTTTCCGTCAGCTAGGCTTTGCTGGTGACAGATTGCCCGTCGACATACTTGGTGCTGGCCTCGCAGCGCAGCGGCAGCACCCTGCTGGTCGAATCGCTACGAGCAACCGGCGTGGCCGGGGAGCCACAGGAGTTTTTCCAATACCTGCCGAACACAAGCCAATCACCACAGCCGCGCCAGTGGTTCGCCGGTGTCGAGGACGAGTCGATTTTGCGTCTGCTCGACCCGTTCGACGCGGGCAAGCCTGACCTCGCCCCGCCGGAGATATGGCGTGACTACATTCGGACCGTCGGACGGACACCGAACGGCGTGTGGGGCGGCAAGCTCATGTGGAACCAGACACCGCTACTGCTGGACCGGGCCCGCGGGCTGCCGGATCGATCCGGCGACGGCCTGCTCGCTGCCATCCGCGACGTCGTCGGCGAAGAGCCTTTGCTGATCTACGTCTACCGGCCGGACGTGGTGTCGCAGGCGGTGTCGTTCTGGCGGGCGGTCCAGACGCGGGTCTGGCGTGGGCGGCCCGATCCCGTCCGCGATGCACGCGCCACGTATCACGCGGGCGCCATCGCGCACGTCATCACGATGCTGCGCAGCCAGGAAGAGGGCTGGCGAAACTGGTTCGCCGAAGAGAACGTCAAGCCGATGGAGATTCCGTATCCGGTGTTGTGGCGCAACCTGACTCAGGTGGTCGGCGATGTCCTCGAGTCACTGGGGCTCGACCCGCGGCTCGCGCCGGAGCCCGTGCTGGAACGGCAGGCGGACAAGCGTTCCGACGAATGGGTGGATCGTTACCGCGCAGACGCCGAACGAGAGGGGCTCCCGCTATGACTCGCGCTATCGACGAGCCAACGCATGTCGATTGGCTGCACAGGTCATCGCGCTACTCGACAAGCGCAGCCCTCGACCGTCGTCGAGCTAGACCGAAACCTGTCGTTTCGAGTAGATCTCGGCGAGGAACTGCTCGACCGCCACTGTCGCATGCGCTGCGCGGACGGACCCGAAGATGTCGAATGCGTGCTGCGCGAACGGCAGTTCAGCGTAGGCGACCGGCTGGCGGCTGACTTCCCGCAGCCGCTTGCTGAATGCCCGGCCCTGCTCGACCGGGATCAGTGAGTCGTTGCGGCCGTGCAGCACGAAAAACGGTGGGGCGTCCGGATTTACGTAGGTGATTGGCGACGCGGCGCGAAACGCATCAACAATGTCGGGTCGCCTCAGTTTGAAGACGTACTTCGACAGCGTCGGCGCCATCAACGGGTGGATCGCGTCGTTCATGGTGAAGTCGTAGAGCCCGTAGAACGGAACGGCCGCTCGCACACTGGTGTCAGCGTCCTCGAAGCCGGGCTGAAATTGCGGATCGTTCGGGGTGAGGGCCGCCAGTGACGACAGGTGCCCACCAGCCGAACCGCCGGTGATCGCGACCCAGTCCGGGTCACCGCCGTACTCGGCGATGTGCTCCTTGACCCATGCCAGCGCACGTTTGACATCGACGATCTGGTCGGGCCAGGTGGAGCGCGGGCTGAGCCGGTAGTTGATCGCCACGCACACCCAGCCCAACTCGGCCAGGTGGCTCATCAACGGATATGCCTGTTGCCGTTTGCTTCCTACCATCCATGCGCCACCGGGTACCTGCAGCAGCACCGGCGCCCGGCCGCCGCGGTCGAGGTCGGGGCGCCGCCAGATGTCGAGGTGGTTGCGGGCGCCATGTTCGCCGTAGCTGATATCGGTGTCATGCGCGTAGCTGCCGTAGACCCGCGCCATGCGGAGCACGCCGGGAGACTTAGCCGTACCCGCGCCCGCCGGCCGCTTCCACAGATCGCCCGACTCGGTCCGGCGATCGGGACCCAGCCCCGCGTCGAGTGCAGCCTTGAGCGGCTGGTCGGCCTGCGCGCCGATGCGGTGCAGGCCCACCAATCCCAACCACGACAGTGCCGACACCAGCCAGCTGAATCGGCGCAGCCGCGGTGAGAGCTTGCGGGTGACGGCGGCCAGCAGCGCAAACTGACTGACGAGCAATTGCAGGGGCAGCTCTGTCGCGAACACCCCGAAGCTGAATGCGTACATCGAGAGGTAACCGCGCTTGCTCATCGGCTGATAGCCATTGGCGGTGACCGCGAGTCCGGCCAATGATGCGAGCACAGCTAACAGGTTCTTCACGGCCACCACTTAACCACAGGCAACTTTGTCACTGAAACCACTTGTGTCACTTTAGTTTCCCGGTCCAAAACTTGTCGGACGGGTTCGTTATTATTCGAACATGCGTTCTAGTAGTCGGGAAGAGGTCGTCGAGGTCCTCGACGCGCTCGAGGCCGGCTACAAACGCGCCCTGGACCTGACCTTCGATGTGCTGACCACCCCCGAACGGCTGCGGGTATTGCAGCGGTGGGAACAGCTGCGCCGCTGGCAACCCACCGTCGAACACGCGCTGATCAACCAACTCGCCGAGCAAGCCGACCCCGACCGAGTTGGGCGGCACGCTGGCCGCCGCACTGGCCAACCGGTTGCGGATCACCCGCGCCGAGGCATCGCGGCGCATCCACGACGCCGCCGATTTGGGCGAGCGCACCGCACTCAACGGTGAACCCCTGGAGCCGCTGCTACCGGCCACCGCCGCAGCCCAACGCAACGGCGAGATCGGCGCCGGCCATGTCGCGGTGATCCGCGGCTTCATCCACCGGCTGCCCGATGTCGTCGATCTCGAGACCCGCACCACGGCCGAGGCCCAGCTGGCCCGGCTGGCCGGTGAGCACCGCCCCGACGAACTGGCCCGACTGGCCGACAAACTCACCGACTGCCTCAACCCCGACGGCGACTTCACCGACCACGACCGGGCCCGACGGCGCGGAATCACCATCGGCAAGCAGGATCTGGACGGCATGTCCCCGATCCGGGGCTACCTGACGCCCGAGGCGCGGGCGACCATCGACGCGGTCTTCGCGAAGTTGGCCGCGCCCGGCATGTGCAACCCAGACGATATCGAGCCGAGTGTCAGCGGCACCGCGTCACAGTCCGCCATCCAGGGCGACACCCGCAGCGCCGCCCAGCGCAACCACGACGCCCTCGTCGCGGCCGGCCGCACCCTGCTGGCCTCCGGCGACCTCGGCCAACACAACGGATTACCGGCCTCGATCATCGTCACCACCACCTTGCGTGAACTCGAAGCGGCCGCGGGCAAAGCGCTGACCGGCGGCGGCACCGTGTTGCCGATGTCTGATGTGATCCGGCTGGGCTCCCATGCCCACCACTATCTGGCGATCTTCGACAAGGGCAAAGCTCTGGCGCTGTATCACACCAGACGCCTGGCCTCACCGGCCCAGCGAATTGTGCTGCACGCTAAGGATCGTGGCTGCACCTTCCCAGGCTGCACCGTGCCCGGCTATCTCTGCG
>NZ_DASXHW010000298.1:0-1705 GCF_036488105.1 Mycobacterium sp.
CCGATCGTGGCTGCACCCCGTAAGTACCCCGAGGAGCTGCGTGAGCGCGCGACCCGGCTCGCCGTCGAGGCCCGCAAGGACCCCGCGGCGCGGACCGGAGCGATCAAGCGCATCGCCGACCAGCTCGATGTCCATCCCGAGGCGCTGCGGACCTGGGTCAAGCAGGCTGAGACCGCCGAAGGCAGCAGGCCGGGTACAAGCAGCCAGGACGCGGTCCGCATTGCGGAGCTGGAACGCGAGGTGAAGGAGCTGCGCCGGGCGAACGCGATCTTGAAGTCCGCTTCGGCTTTCTTCGCGGCGGAGCTGGACCGTCCACTGCGCTGAAGGTCGCCTACATCGATCAGCACAAGGAGGAGTTCGGCGTCCAGCCGATCTGCGAGGTCCTCAAGGGCACTGACGCCGAGATCGCGCCGAGCACCTACTACGTCGCCCATGCCCGCCCCGAGTCCGCCCGCGCGGCCCGTGACCGGCAGCTCACCGAGGAGATCACCGTGATCCACCGCGAGAACTACGGCGTCTACGGAGCCCGCAAGGTGCACGCCGCGCTGCTGCGGCGTGGGTGGAAGGTGGCGCGCTGCACGGTTGAGCGCCTCATGCGAGCTGCCGGCCTGCGTGGCGTGGTCAGGGCCAAGAGTCCGCGTACCACTCGGCCCGCACCTGAGACCGCCCGCCCCGCCGACCTGGTGGAGCGCCAGTTCACCGCGCACGCGCCCAACGTGCTGTGGGTGGCCGACATCACCTATATCCGTACGTTCTCCGGCTGGGTGTACGCCGCGTTCGTCATCGACGTCTTCTCGCGGATGGTCCTCGGATGGCAGGTCGCCACCTCCCTGTACACCGACCTCGCACTGGACGCCCTGGAGATGGCTATATGGAAACGCCGCCATGCAGGCGGCGACCTGTCGGGCCTGGTGCATCACTCCGATCGCGGCGTGCAATACCGCGCCATCCGCTACACCGAGCGCCTAGAGCAGGCTCAGGCCGTCGCCTCGGTTGGCTCCAAGGGCGACTCATACGACAACGCTCTCGCGGAGGCATTCAACAGTTTGTTCAAGGCCGAACTCATCCGCAACAAGGGCCCTTGGACCGGCATCAACGACCTCGAAGTCGCCGTTGCCGAGTACATCGACTGGTTCAACCAGCGACGGCTCCACGGCGAGCTGGGACACGTTCCGCCCGCCGAGTACGAGGCTCTCCACGCAACAACCCGCACCCCCGAACCCGCCCTGAAAACCAGCTAACCCACTGTCCACGAAACCCGGGGCTTGACATGGCCTCTGAACTGCAGTTTTCTGGATCAGTCGGTGATCTTCATGCCGACCGGTCGTACTCGTGGATCAGTCCGCCAAGGACCTTGCGACGTCGTATCCGGGCCGTCGCCAGGTCGGTGACCGGGGCTGCGATGCCGCCGCCGTCCGGTCGCCGCAGGTTCCTCCCCCGGTGCGGGCGATGGTGGTTATAGTGCGCGACGTACTCCTCCAGGACCGCCCGCAGGTGCGCTGCCGCCGCAACACGGCGACTTCCTGGCGCAGCACCAGCAACTCGGCATCCTTGGAAGCCGCCGAGCGCGCCAGCAGCGCCATCCAGCCGGCCAAGCGCAAGAAGATCAGGTAGAGCATCCGTACTGTCACAACCCCGCGATACTGCCAGCCCCTCAACCACCACCGCAGGAAAACCCGCAGGTCAACCGCCTACGCCCTTTTTG
>NZ_DASXHW010000301.1:0-6606 GCF_036488105.1 Mycobacterium sp.
GCCGAGCACCCAGCCGCCCCAACCACCGAAGGTCCTCAAGGTCAACGTGCTGCTGATGGGTGTTCAGAGCGACCCGATCGTCGGGGAGGAAGGCGTCTCGGCCACCGCCGCCACCATCATCAACGCGACCGCGGCCAGCAAACGGGTGATGTGGCAGGGCATCGGCCACGGCGCGAGCGTCTACTCGTCGTGCGCGGTCCCCCCGCTGGTCGGCTACCTCGACAGCGGCAACTTGCCCGCCACCGACACCTACTGTCCCGCCTGAACCTTCGGCCCGTATAGGGTGCGCTCGTGACGGCAGTTGAATCCCATCGTGGCGGTCTGCGCGACTGGGCGCAGACCATATTTGCCCCCCGCACCGCCGCCCCGAGCACCGCGACCATCTTGCGCTCGGTGCTGTGGCCGGTGGCCATCCTCGCGATCATCCACCGCACCATCGTGGTGACCACCAACGGCAACATCACCGACGATTTCAAACCGGTCTACCGCGCGGTGCTGAACTTCCGGCGTGGCTGGGACTTCTACAACGAGCATTTCGACTACGTCGACCCGCACTACCTGTATCCACCAGGCGGCACGCTGATCATGGCGCCTTTCGGCTATCTGCCGTTCGCGGAGTCGCGGTATCTGTTTATCGCGATCAACAGCGCCGCCATCGTCGTGGCGGCCTACGTGCTGTTGCGGATGTTCAAGTTCAGCCTGAACTCGGTGGCGGCCCCGGCGCTGCTGCTGGCGATGTTCTGCACCGAATCCGTCACCAACACACTGGTTTTCACCAACATCAATGGCTGCGTCTTGCTGGCGGAGGTGTTGTTCCTGCGGTGGCTTTTGGATGGCAAGCAAAGCCATCAATGGTGGGCAGGGGTCGCGATCGGGCTGACGCTGACGCTGAAACCCCTGCTCGGACCGCTGCTGTTGTTGCCCCTGCTGAACCGCCAGTGGCGGGCGCTGGTGCCGGCTTTCGCGGTTCCGCTGGTCATCAACGCGGCCGCGCTACCCCTGGTGGTGCGCCCGATGGACTTCGTCACTCGCACGCTGCCCTACATCCTGGGTGTGCGGGACTACTTCAACAGCTCGATCGAGGGCAACGGGGTGTACTTCGGCCTGCCGTTCTGGCTGATCGCATTGCTGCGAATCCTGTTCACGCTGTTGGCAATTGGCAGCTTGTGGCTGCTGTATCGCTACTACCGCACCCGCGACCCGCTGTTCTGGTTCACCACATCGTCGGGCGTGCTGCTGCTGTGGTCCTGGTTGGTGCTGTCGCTGGCCCAGGGTTACTACTCGATGATGCTGTTCCCGTTCCTGATGACGGTGGTCCTGCCCAATTCGGTGATCCGCAACTGGCCGGCGTGGCTGGGCATCTACGGATTCCTCACCATGGACCGCTGGCTGCTGCTCAACTGGATGTACATCGGCCGCCCGCTGGAGTACCTGAAGATCACCTACGGCTGGTCGCTGCTGCTGATCGTGGTGTTCACCGTGCTGTACTTCCGCTACCTCGACGCCAAGGCCGAAAACCGCCTGGACGACGGGATCGATCCGGTCTGGGTGACGGCTCCGCAACCTCGCGCTAGCGTGGAGGCATGACTTCCTCCACGCCAAAGCTGCAACTCAGTGACGACGAGTGGCGTCGAAGGCTCAACCCGCAAGAGTTCGACGTGTTGCGTCGCGCTGGAACCGAGCGCCCGTTCGTCGGTGAGTACACCGACACCAAGGCCGAAGGCGTGTACCAGTGCCGCGCGTGCGGCACCGAACTGTTCCGCAGCACGGAGAAGTTCGAATCCCATTGCGGCTGGCCGTCATTCTTCGACCCGGCGGACTCCGACGCAGTGATCCTGCGTCCCGACCACTCGCTGGGCCAGACGCGCGTCGAGGTGCTGTGCGCCAATTGCCACAGTCACCTCGGCCACGTCTTCGAGGGCGAGGGTTATCCGACGCCCACCGACCAGCGTTACTGCATCAACTCGATTTCACTGCGCCTGGTGCCGGCCCGCTCCTGAGTGCCGAGTGGCCAGTTATTGCACCTATATTTGCCGATCGCGTGTCATAACTGGCCACTGAGCCCAGAAATTTAGTCCACCCGGGTGGCGTGCACTTCCCAGAACGGGGCGTGCGCGCGGCCGTTGGTCAGCCACGGTTCGATGGTCCGGAACCGATCGGCCAACGGCTTTATCTGGTCGGCCATTTCGGGACTGCGCGCCAGCATCCGGTCGAAATTCGCGGAATCCATGTTGATTTGATACGTGGTCTGGCCCAGATAGGTGATGTCCCAGCCGGCGTCGGGCAACACCCCCCGGAAGTCGTCCTCGGACAGTGATCGTGGCATCTGGAAACCGTTGACATTGCCGATACCGAATTCGAACATGTACAGCCGGGCTCCCGGCTTGGTGGCCCGGTGCAGGGCACGCGCGTAGGACCTCTGCAGCTCCGGCTCGGTCGAAAATGTGTGGTAGAACGCACAATCCACGACGGTGTCGAAGTGGTTGTCCAGGCCGTCGAGCTTCGTCGCATCAGCCAGCTGGAAGTTCACCGACACCCCGGCCTTGCGGGCATTCTCGCGGGCCCGCTCCACCGCGCCCTCCGAACCGTCAATTCCGGTGGCCGAGTAGCCTTTTGACGCGTAATAGATGGCGTGGTGCCCCGGGCCGGTGCCCGGGTCGAGGACCTCGCCCTTGATCGCGCCGAGCGCGACCAGTTGCTGCACCACCGGCTGCGGGCCGCCGATGTCCCACGGTGTGGCGGCCGGCAGGCCGTGTGCGACCCGCTCGTCGCGATACATCTCTTCGAAACGGGTGGGATCGTTGGGATCGAATTGCGTTGTCATGCCTCCCCCTCAGGTGCCGGTTCAGGGCAGCGAATTCACCAACTGCTCGACCGGAATTCGCGGCCCGGTGAAAAACGGTGTCTCTTCGCGGGTGTGGCGCCGTGCGTCGGTGGCCCGCAGTTCGCGCATCAGGTCGACGATGCGGTGCAGTTCGGGTGCCTCGAACGCCAGCAGCCATTCGTAGTCCCCGAGCGCGAACGCCGGCACAGTGTTGGCCCGGACATCCTTGTACTCGCGGGCCGCCATGCCGTGTTCGGCGAGCATGCGCCGACGCTCCTCGTCGGGGAGCAGATACCACTCATAGGACCGCACGAACGGGTAGACGCAGATGTAGGCGCCCGGCTCCTCGCCGGCCAGAAAAGCCGGAATGTGGCTCTTGTTGAATTCGGCCGGTCGGTGCAGCGCGACGCTGCTCCACACCGGCGTCGACGCGCGGCCCAACGTCGTGGTCCGGCGGAAGTCCTCGTAGGTGGCCTGCAGCGCTTCGACGCGTTCGGCGTGCGTCCAGATCATGAAGTCGGCGTCGGCTCGCAGTCCGGCGACGTCGTAGAGACCGCGCACCACGACCCCGTGCTCTTCACGCTGTTTGAGGAAGGTGGCGGTTTCGTCGACGACGGCCGCGCGGTCTTCGCCGAGTTGCCCGGGGCTGACCGAGAACACCGAGAACATCAGGTATCGCACGGATGCGTTCAGGGCGTCGTAGTCCAGGCGGGCCATGAGATCTATCGTGCCACGGAGGTTTCGACCGCCTGGATAGTGCTGGTCACCGCCCGCCCGGCCGCGCCGATGCACGCCGGCACCCCGATCCCGTCGAGATAGCTGCCCGCCACCGCCAGCGTCGGCGGCAGACCGGCCCGCAGTTCGGCGACCAGCTCGCGGTGGCCGGGCCCGTACTGCGGCATCGCATCGGGCCAGCGCTGGATGCAGACATCCACCGGATCGATCACGAGCCCGAAAGCGGTCGCCAGATCCTCGAGCGCCCACGCCAGCAACTCGTCGTCGGACGCGCGGATCGCCAGGTCGTCGCCGAAGCGCCCAAACGAAAGTCGCAACAGCTCGACATCGGTGCGCCGCCCCCACTTCCGCGACGTCAGCGTAATTGCCTTGGCGTGCAACTGTTCTCCGCTAGCCACCAGAACGCCGGAATTCTGCGGGAAGGCGATACCGCGGGGCACGGCCATCGCCAGCACCGCCGATGATGCGCTGTCGATGCGCGCGGCCGCCGCCGCGGTGCGCGGCGCGACGGTCTCGACCAGCCCGGCGAGTCGCGCGGCCGGGACGGCAAAGATCACCCCGTCGGCCTGCCACTGGGCACCGGTGCTGTCGGGCAACATCCAGCCCCCCGCGGGCACGGCTTCGATGCCGTCCACCGCGGCCGGTACCCAAGTGGCCCGGCTGTGCAGAGCCAATTCCTCCACCAGCACCCGGTATCCGCCGCCCACCGCGCCGAAGATCGGGCCCGCGGTGACACTCGTGAGGGCCTGGCGGACCGCATCGGTAACACTGTTGGCGCCGGCGTCCAGGACGGCCGCCAGAGTCGGGGCGGCCGAGCGCAAGCCGATCGTCGCCGCTGATCCCGCGTAGACCCCGCCGAGCATCGGATCCACCGACCGGGCCACGACCTGTTCGCCGAATCGATCGGCGATCAGGTCGGCCACGGCCGGATCGGCGCCGGGCTGCCAACTCAACGGCTGATCCGGTTCCGCGGCGACACGGGCGAGGGTGGCATCGTTGACCAGACCGGCCATCGACTCCGCCGACGATGGGATGCCAATGAGCGTTCCGCTCGGCAGCGGGTGCAGCCGACGCTGGCTGTAAATCAGTGGACGCGCACCCGTCGTGCCGAGTTGGTCGTACGCCAGGCCCAGTTCAGCCAGCAACGCCGGCATTTCGGGTCGGCGCACCACGAACGCCTCTGCTCCGACATCGACGGAAACCCCGGCGACCTGCTCGGTGCGCAGCACGCCGCCGAGCCTGTCTGCGGGGTCGAAAAGCGTGATGGTCGCATCGTCACCGGCGCTCTGCCGTAACCGATAGGCAGCGGTCAGGCCCGAGATCCCGCCGCCGACAACACAATACGAGCGAGTCATAGCGAGTGGATCAGCCCTACCAGGTCGGTGAGAATCGCGGGGTCGGTTTCCGGCAGCACGCCGTGGCCGAGGTTGAAGATGTGCCCGGCCGCGCCGGCGTCCACGGCACGCCGTCCGTCGTCGACCACCGCGCGCGCCGCCTGTTCGACCGTCGCCCAGCCGGCCAGCAGCACCGCCGGATCAAGGTTGCCCTGCAACGCTTTTCCAGCCTCGACCCGAGACGCGGCATCGGCAAGAGACGTCCGCCAATCGACCCCGACCACCGTCGCACCGGCCGTCGACATGGCGCCCAGTAGCTCCGCGGTGCCCACCCCGAAGTGCGTCATCGGCACGCCACGATCGGCCAGCGTAGCGAACACCCGCGAACTGTGCGGCAGCACGTAGCGCCGGTAGTCGGCCAGCGACAGCACGCCCGCCCACGAATCGAACACCTGGATCGCATCCGCCCCGGCGTCGAGTTGTACCCGCAGGAAACCGATGGTCAGGTCGGTCAGTTTCTCCATCAGCGCCTGCCAGCACGCCGGCTCGGCCAGCATCATGGCCTTGGTGCGGGCATGGTTGCGGCTCGGGCCGCCCTCGACCAGGTAGGACGCCAGCGTGAACGGCGCGCCGGCAAAACCGATCAGCGGCACCTCCCCGAGTTCACGCACGAGCAGCGAGACGGCGTCCGACACCGGCGCAACACCCTGGGGGTCCAGCGGGCGCAGGGCGTCGACATCGGACACGGTGCGCACCGGCGCGTCGATCACCGGGCCGACATCGGCGACGATATCCACGTCGACGCCGGCCCCGCGCAGCGGAACCACGATGTCGGAGAACAGGATTGCCGCGTCGACGTCATGCCGGCGGATCGGTTGCAGCGTGATCTCGGCTATCAGCCCGGCGTCGAAACAGGCTTCCATCATCGTGTTCTGCTTGCGCAGCGCACGGTATTCCGGCAGAGAACGCCCGGCCTGCCGCATGAACCACACCGGCACTCGGTGGGGTTTGCGGCCGGCGGCCGCGGCCAGGTATGGCGCTTCGGGAAGCGTGCGACGGTCACTCATCAGGCTCAATGCTGCCACGACCGCCGTATGACGGGTGCGGCGAGCAGCACCCTGAGCCGTGCGTAACGTCGTCGTCAACGTCCATCAACCAGTGGTCAGGAGCCGGGATGCCAGTTCGCCACCCAGAAGTCAGCTATGACGAGTTCCCCAGCCTGCGCATCGAACGCGCTGACCACGGCGTGCTGCACCTGATTCTGGACGCGCCCGGGCTGAATTCGGTGGGGCCGCAGATGCACCGCGACCTGGCCGACGTCTGGCCGGCCATCGGTCGCGACCCCGACGTGCGGGCGGTGCTGGTCCGCGGTGAAGGCAAGGCATTCTCGTCGGGCGGCAGCTTCGACCTGATCGACGAGACGATGGGCGAGTTCGACGACCGGATGCGGATCATGCGCGAGGCCCGCGACCTGGTGCTCAACATGGTCAACTTCGACAAACCGGTGATCTCCTCGATCAACGGCGCGGCGGTCGGCGCGGGTCTGGTGGTGGCGCTGCTGGCCGACGTGTCGGTGGCGGGACGCACCGCCAAGATCATCGACGGCCACACCAAGCTCGGAGTCGCCGCCGGCGATCACGCCGCCATCTGCTGGCCGCTACTGGTCGGGATGGCCAAGGCCAAGTACTACCTGCTCACCTGCGCGCCGCTGGA